>NZ_FNFO01000002.1:600814-901221 GCF_900100765.1 Catalinimonas alkaloidigena
TCTGTCATAGGTACATTGGGAAAGCGCGGGCAAATATGTAGATTTGCCCCACGAAACGCAAAGGTACGTTTGTGTACCCAGCGCTTCAGGGCCCTTAGCTCAGTTGGTTAGAGCACCTGACTCATAATCAGGTGGTCGCTGGTTCGAGACCAGCAGGGCCCACGTCAAAAAGGCGTTAGAACACGTTTCTGGCGCCTTTTTTCATTTCCTTTTTCTCGCTTATATTGCCAAAATAGCACCCAAAACACCAAACTTTCAGACCCAATTCAGACCTATTTGTATGTCCGTTACGGCGAAAGCGTATTGCAAGAAAAGCAAGGTGCGGAGCGACGGTTTGGCCCCCATTTACCTCATCTTCCGTCAGCCGCCTCATCCAGAGCGATTGGTGAATACCCGCAAATACATCGAACCCAAATATTTCGACAACAAATCCGGGACCTGTAAGCGGGGGAGTAACAACTCCCAGAAACTAAATGCGTTCCTGACGGCGGAAATCGCGCGCATCGACGAGCTGGTGCTGGATCTGCAAAAGCGTCGTCAGCCGGTGACCATCGAGCGGGTAATCCAGCTGTATCAGCAGACCCATCCGGATAGTTTTCTGGCGTTTTGCCAGGAAGAACTGAACTTGATGCGGGGTGTTCTGTCGGACAGCACGGTGGAGGATTATGCTTACTGCCTGTCGAATCTGGAGAAGTACCGACCTGACCTGACATTTGGCGAACTCACCTATGACTTTCTGGAACGCTACCGGTATTATTTGCGCAACCGCGGCCGCAATGTGAACGGCGTTGCGCATGACTTCCGTACGATCCGGCGCTTTCTGAACCTGGCACGCAAGAAAGGCCTGACGCAGGAAAACCCTTTTGATGACTTCAAGTTTGGGACGGAGCAGGTCGAAAAGCAGCACCTGACACTCGAAGAGCTGCGGCAGGTGCATGCGCTATATGAGAGTGAACAGCTTTCGGAACGTCTTCAGACCACCCTGTGCTATTTTCTTTTTTGCTGTTACACCGGATTACGGGCAGTCGATGTGCGGAAGGTGGAGCCGGACATGATCCGAGCCGGCTATCTGGAACTGCCGCGGATTGCCAAAGGGAAGCGTCCCATTCGTATTCCGCTTAACAGCCGCGCGCTGAGCCTGGTGGATACGCTATTCGCCCGTCCTCTGAAGCAGAAAAAGCACCGGATCAGTACAGACCTGGCTGAAATTATGCAGATCGCCGGCATCCGGAAGAACATAACGTTTCACTGTGCCCGGCATACGTTTGCCATCAACTCGCTGGTATTGGGGATCCCCATTGAGGTCGTAAGCAACGTGCTGGGCCACGCTGATCTGAAGACTACCCAGATTTATGCGAAAGTGGTCGACCAGCTGAAAGAACAGCAGATGGCGAAGTGGGATAATTTCTAAGGGCAAAGTAGGCCTGACGGAGCAGTGGCTAATTCTCCCGCCACTTTTTAGGATCGATGTCGAAGTATTGCCGCAAGCTTCCCAGGTACTGCTGGTAATACTCTTCGGAGCGTGTTTCTTTCAGGCATTCGTCTTCGCCTCTGCGCTGGAGCGTCACCAGCGACACTTCACAGATCATCCAGTCTTCTTTGTAAAGCGGGTAATCGCGGTGAAAGATGGAAATTTTCAAGTCAGGATTGGGGGAGACCTGCAAGCCACGCCACGTCGGGATCTGGCCGGGCGGAATGTGATGGTGGCGTCCGACAAACGCGAGCGCCTGCCAGAACAGCTCGAGCATGAAGTGAGGCGCCGTCAGGTACACTTTCGGGCCGCGGACGTCGTCTTCCGAGTTCATGGCCTCAAACAGGCGCGGGTCCTGGCTGTTGTAGACCTCCTCGAACAGATCGATGATGTTCTGAAAAAAGTTTCTGTCCATAGCTTCTGTTTACGCATCCGGGCGGCCTCAAGATACCGGGCCCGCCTTGCCTCACGGCACGGTTCGAAATTCGATGGTGGCTTCTTCGGTGAGGGGTAAGGTGACGGATACCTTGTTGATCAGGTAATTGACGTGGTTGATCCGCTTTTTCTTCTTCATGTCCAGCTGCGCCAGTTCGTTGTGGTTGAGGCGTACGCGGTAGGTGACGCGACGGGCTTGCTCCAGGCAGGCCAGGTAGGTCGACCCGCGCTGGGCGTAGGGGCCTTGCTCGATGCCCTGGTACAGGGCCAGGTAGAGGTTCTGCGCGTTGATCCCGTTGTAGGTCCAGTGGCCTCCGCTGGCCAGCGGGTAGAGGTTGCCTTCGCTATCGGGCTGCATGCCCCAATAGAGCAAAAAGCGAAGGCTGGCTTCGTTGCGTTCCGGGCGGATGTCGCTGCGTCCGGGCTGGTCGGCGTGCGGGATGAGCAAGCTCCGGGCGGGGTTCTGCCAATCCGCCCGTTTTTCCATCGGTAGGGTGTCGGCCATCAGCGGCCAGCTCGTTTTGCCGTTGCCGTGGACGACGTCCTGGCTGGCCGGACCGAAGTACTCCCAGGCGTAATCGGTATCGGCTTCAATCCAGGCGCCGCGGTAGTATTTCATTTCCGGCTGGCAGAAGATGTAGTCGAGTTCGGCTTCGGGTCGTGCTTCTGTGTGGATGTTTTGCGTCACGCCCTTGTCGTTCATGCCGGTGAAGTCGAGGTCACGGGCCAGCGCGTCGCTGGAATCCTGCTGGACCTGGAGCGTAAAGCCTTCGCGGTACTCGGGTTCTTCGGCTTCGAACTGGGGGCTGGCCCGCTCGGTCCAGTCTTCGTAGTTCTTGTTTTCGATGAGCGCTTCCAGGTCGAGAATTTCCGCTTTCCGGTTGAGCGAATCCCAAAAGATGGCCAGGAAGAAGTAGCGCCGCAGCGCGTTGAGAAAATCCGCGGCGGAGAGGTCGGGTAGAAGCGGACCGAGGCCAACCCGGTTTTTCAGGTAGCGGATCATGGCGCCGCGGCCTTCGGTGGCGTTATAGCTTCCTTCGGTCGTGTTGTTATAGAATCCCCAATCGTAGTTCGAATAGAGAATACTGAGGAGCACGCGGGATTGCACCAGGCCGGATCCGGTGAATTCCCAGTTCATGGTCCGGCCGATCGCGGCGATCACTTCGCGGGTGTAGGGCATCGGCGTCTGCCGATCGCGCTGGATGACGGTCGACGATGAGTTCTGGAATTGCCCGTCGGCCGTGTAGTAGTTGATGTAGCCCTGGTAATGGGGATGATCGCAGAAGTTGTAGTTGTAGAGCGTGGGAAACGCAACACGGGACTGGGGCCAGAAGCTTTGTGTCATGGTTTTCATGGCTGCTTTGATTTCGTCCTGATTGTAGCGGCTGTCGGGCTCTTCGCTAAAAATCAGGTCGCCTTCCTCAAACGTGAGGTCGCGTAGGCGTAGGTTTTTCAGCTGGTCGGCCAGGCTGTTTTCGCCGGCCTGGAAATTACACTCCAGTGTTCCCGGCCGCACCTTCCGTCGTTTCAGCACGCCGCGGAACTGCGGCACGCCGGCATCATACAGGTCGACGTTCCACTGGCCGGGCGTCTGGCGCGTGTCGTGTGCGTAGAGCACATCGGCAAACCCGAGAAGCTTCCGGTTGCGCGGGGTGAGGGGAATTGTGAAGGGAAAGCTGAACGTGGTCCGGGTCAGCTCGTCGTCGAAAATCGGGTTGAAAATTTCGAGCTGGATCCGGGTGCCTTCGTTCAGGTCAAGGGGGCTACGTCTACCGTCGTCGTGCAGAAGGAAAATCTGGATCATGGTCGTGTGTTGCCACGCCGGGCGGCTTTAGGCAGGAATGAATGTTGGGTCCGGGCCACCAGGTATTTGAACACCGCGGCCACCAGGCCGGGGTGGTTCTGGTCGTAGAGCAATTCCTGGCTTTGCGAAATGACGGGGATCGGAATCAGGTCCTGGCCGTTCTCCTGCCACTCGATGATTTCCCGCGTCAGCTCGAATTCCTGCAAATGCTCCAGCTCCGGACGGGTCAGCCATCCGGTGCCTACTTCACGAAGGAGCTGGCCGGTCGGTCGGCGCCAGACGTTGAGCAAGGGGTAACTCGCGCTGCTGCCGTTTTCGTTGTGCAGCTCGGCTACGTTGCGGCTGGTTTTGAGCTGGTGCTGGTAGCGCCCTTTGGTCAGGAGCGTATCCCACCCACCGAGCGAATTGCGGAACGAAAGGAGATGGCGCCCTTCCTTCGGGCGCTCCAGCGTGGTCGGATCCAGGTAGTACTCGCGCACGGGCGCCAGCTCAAGGCCGTTGTGATCGGTGAGCCAGAAGCGTACCATGCGGTAGACGGGTGCGATCGTGCGAAAATCGAGCAAGAAGCGCACGAGCTGCGGGCCTTCGGCATAGGGTCCGGCCTGGACGTTGAGCGTGCTCTCGAGCTGGTCGGCGGGCAGCACATCATTCGGATAAGCGTAGAGCGCCACGTGCCAGGTGATCGAGGAGACGCCGGCGCGGGTCGAACAGAAGTCGAGCCACAGGCGATCGGCGTACGCTAGGCCTCGCCGATCGGGCTGCCAGGTGAGCCAGTTGCGGAACAATTCGGCCCGGTCCAGGTGGGGCCAGTACTCGTCCGGTACGCCGCCTAAGATAACGACCCGTTCGGCTTCCTGCGTCCAGTTGCCGGTGGGTTCCTGGTAGGCCTGGGTCTGCACCCACCTTACGTAGAAACGCCGTAGTTGGGTGACGGGATAGGCCAGCGTGTCCTGATCCGGATCGGGCGCCGTCGCGTCGGCTTCCAGGGCATCATTGAGGTAGTCCTGGAATCGCCATTGGACGTAGCCGTTGTGATCGGTGGGCAGGTTGGCCGTGATGAGAAGCTGGTAATCCCCCAGGCCGTAGGAGGTTTCCAGGTAGAGTTCAAAGCGCACGTAGGCCAATGGGCTGACGGTCACTTCCTGGGTGATGGGATTGCGGGAAAGTTCGGGGATGATCATGCGGCGGCGTCGTTATAGATCGTATCGATCGTGTCTTGGGTTTCTTCCAGGTCCTGCCAGACGATGTAGGCGCGAAGTCGGGTTTTCATGGTGGCGATCTCCTGACGGGTCAGGCGCTGTTCCTGGAGCATGGCCTGGAAGAGGGCTTCTAATCGTTTCTGCTCGCTTGCTTCCACCCCGCTGGTACCGGCTGGAAGGGGACCTGTCCCTCCTCCTTCGGCAAAGGCCGGCAAGCCGGTTGCCTTGATCCGGGCGGCCGGGCCGTAGCGCTGCGTGCGCATGCTCTCCATGATGCCCACCACGTTGGCCACCCACGGATCGTGCAGCATCCAGTTGGGCACGATGTACTCGGCCCCTCGTTCGCCGACCCAGGCCAGGTAAGGCTGGCTGACCGTCCCTCCGTCGGCGATGGAGTGGGGCTTATACGAATAGGCCCCATTCCGATCCTGCGTCAGGGGAATCGGGCCGGTTTTTCCGCCTTCCGCAAAGGCCGGGAGGGGCTTGGCGGCAATGGTCGCGACCTGAATGGCCCCGACGGCCGCCATCGCGGCCATCAGGATGGGGTTGGGAGCCGCCTTGAGCACCGCTAACGCGGTGGCAATGCCGGCATCGAACAAGGCTTTTTCCTTGTCGGCTTTGGCCTGCTGCAGCTTGAGCTCGGCCTGACGCAGGGCCGTCTCTTTTTCCAGCTTCGCCTTTTCCTTCTCAAACTCGCGTTTGCGGAGCGTGCCCCGTTCGAACTCTGCCTCCAGCGCGGTCATGCGCGCCTCGGCGTCCTGCTGTTCCTGGTCCAGTTCGGCCTGGCGCTGCGCCGATTTCAGCTCGTGGAGGAAGGTGGAGGCCTGGATCAGGGCACGGCCTGTCTCATCGGCCGTGCGCTTCCAGCGGTCCAGGTCTTGGTTGGCGTATTCTTCCCGGAGGGCATCCGCTTCGGCGGCGTAACGCGCCCTGATCAGTTGCCGCTCCTCTTCGATCAGCTCGGTGTTTTGCAACTCGATGTCTTTCTCGACGTCCAGCTGGGCAATCTTTGCCTCCAGTTGTGCCTTTGCGTTGTCACCGGCGGCAATGACGCCCAGTTCCGCCCGAGCCCGAGCGGCACGGTTGATCAGGTCCTGTTTTTCGGCTTCGTGTTTTTTCAGCCGTTCCAGTTCTTCCTTGAAAGCTTCCTCCTGGATCTCGGCTACGTCCCGGAAGAGTTTGCGCTGGATGAGTTCGATCGCCCGGGCCTTCTCTTCCTGACTGGCCGTGGTTTTCTCTACCTCTTCGATCTCCTTATCAGAGGCCAGGATCAGCTGCTGGATCCGGCGCTGCGTGGCGTCCTCGATGGCTTCCACTTCCAGGCGCTTCAAGTCCAGCACGTTTTTCGCGGCCGTGCGGGCGCTGCCGACGAGCTCCTCTAACTTTTGCTGCTCGGCTTCAATCTGAGCCGTCAGGCTGCGGATCTCCTCCACCGACAGGCTCTTGTCCCGCTTGGCTTGCAAGGCTTCAATCCGGGCCTGGATCTGCTCGATCAGGCCCAGCTGCTCTTCCAGGCCCCCGGTGCTTTTTCCGCCGGTTTTCCCGCTCATCGCATTGGCGGCCGCTTCCCGTAGCTTCTGGAAGTTCAGCCCCAGGCGGGCGGCCATCGCTTCGTACTTTTCTTCGATCTCCGCGGCGGCCTCACCGGTACCAGCCACGACGGCTTCGTTGACCGCATCCAGGTTGGCGAACATCTGCTGCATCTGCTGCAGCTGACCATTGGACATGCCCCCCATGCCGGTCTGGTTGTCCAGCTTCAGCTGTTGGCGGGCTTTCTCGGTCTGGTAGAGGCTTTCGGCCGATTCTTTCTGTCTTTTGTAGAGCTCGGTGATTTCCTCCTCAAAGTCCATCAGGATGATTTTCCCCAGGATGGCCTCGTTGACAGCGCGCTGCGCTTTCTCGATGTCTTCCAAGCTGGACTGCTCGCTGAGCAGATGGGGCAGGTACTGGCCATATTTGCTGTTGATCTCTTGGATCAGGCGAGCGCGTTCTTCCTGGGTAAAGTTGCCCCGCTTCAGCGTCTCGATCTCCCGGTTGAACTCGCTGCGCAAGCCTTCCAGGGACTCCTGTGCGGTTTCCGTGGGAGGAATCAGGCCGGCCAGACTCCCCGCGAACCGCTCCAGAACCGCTACAAATTGGCTATTGACAAAGTAGTTGGTGATGAATTTGCCGATCTTCTCTATACTCGCTGCCAGCGTCTGGTTCTTGGTATTGAACTCATTGGTCAGGGAGGTGCCGTCAGCAAACGCCTGGTTAGCGATCCTCTGCTGGTCGGTGAGGACCTGGATGTTCCCGGACAGGGTGGAGATGACCTGTGTGGCCCGGGCTCCTTCGATGCCGGCGGCCTGCAATTTCTCGACCATCGTGGCAAAGCCTTCGTTGTTGCCCTGTAAGCCTTGAAGCACCGCGATAAAGGCCTGGTTGGCATCTTCGTTCAACAGGGTCGTGAACGCGCCTACCTCTATGCCGGCGATCCCGGCGTAGGTAGCCGTATCGGAGAACATGTCCACCAGAAAGGTGCCGATGGCGGTAGAGCTGGTTTCCGAGGTTTGACCCAACGAATCGAGGGCGGCCCCCATGCCCAGGATATCCTGTAGGGAAACGCCGGCCTGTTTGCCCACCCCACCCAGGCGTTTGGTGAAGTCTACCAGGTAGGCTTCTGACGCCGTGGAACTGGAGCCCAGTTCGTTGATGGCGCTCCCCGTTTTTTGCATGCCTTCCCCGTAGCCGTAGATGTCTTTGATGCCGAACAGATCGTTGAGTTTGCCGATGCTCTTGATGGCATCTTCCCCCAGATCTTCGCCCAGCGCCACGTTGATTTTGTCAGCGGCTTTCACAAATTCCAGCACATCTTGTTTGCCTTCGATGCCCAGTTTCCCGGCATCCGAGGCGAGCTTGAGGAGCTCCCTCTGGCTGGTACGGGTGTTGAGGCTAGCCAGCTCCTCGTTTAAGTCGTGCACCTCCTGTTTGGTCAGGCCGGTGTTTTTCTTGACATCAGCAAAGGCATCGGAGAGCTCGGCGTTCTTGGGCAGGACGCTGCCGATCGTAGAGGAGAGCAATTGCAGGCCCTGCTGCACCGCGGTAAAAACGAGGGCCCCGGCCCCGAACGAAGAAAAGCTTTGCTTGAGTGATCCCCAGACGCTGCCCAGCCCCCGGGTTTCGTCCCGCTGGGTGCGGATCGCGCCGTTGACTTCGATCAGCTTGGCTTTCAGCTCCTCGTACTTAGCCGTACCGCGGGTGGTGCCGGAGTTCATGTCAGCCATGAGCTGTCGCTGGTAGCTGCGCAGCTGGTTCATGGTCATGCCGGTGACGCCGAGTTCCTCCCGGACGCTTTTCATGCGGGCCTTGACCTGTTCCAACCGGGCGGAGGCCTGGATGTATTCGTCGCTGGTCCGCTTCAGCCCCTTCATTTCCTCTTTGATGTCGCGGGCTTCCATCTCCAGCCTGCCCAATTGGTTGATGGCCTGCTTGCCGTCAACCAGGACGGTGACCTGCACCTCGTCGCGTTTAAGGCTCATGCGCTTCTCAGGTCGGTGGTGATCGAATCGAGGGCTTCTTCGGTGATCTCGGCCATCAGGACGTTGTTAAGCGCGTGCAGCCGGCCGTAGAAGGGGCGGCTGTACCACTTCTTGGGACGACGGCCCGTTTTGCCGTACGCCTGACGGTAGTGATTCTGCGAGTGGAGTTTGCGGGCCCGGCCGGCGCCTATGTCCACGAAGCGGCCGCGCAGGAGGAAGGAAAGGTCGACGCCGATCATACCGCCCGCGCGGGCGGTGACCTGCATGAACAGGGAAGCGTAGAGGGCTTCGCTTACGCCGATGTTGCGCCTGCGGAGGCTGTCGTGCAGGAGCTGATCGGTGCGGTGTGCCCAGTCCTCGACCAGTTGAAGGTTCTCGTGGAAGTTCGCCATGGTACCAAGATCGGGCGGGTATCAGGCGAAAAAAAGGACAGAATAAGTGCGGTTCAGTTGATTCTGTCAACTGAACCGCAGTAGATACATTAGACTCGAAAGAGTAAGGAGATGGCTAGGAAAAAGATAACGCTCACCTTACTGGCGATGGAAATCGAAGAAGATTTGCAAGCAGCACTGGCCCGCTTGCAGGACATTTTTCAAGCTCCCGCTAGTTCGACTGAACACAACGAAGCGAACATATGCAGAGATTTTTCGGGTGCCAATTGCTGTATCATTGGAGGCAGAGCAAGAAAAGTAAATGACCTTACCTATAGCCGATATTGGCGGTTCGTTATTTATTTTTTTCGTTTATAATGTAACTGTATTAATCCTGTATCAAATGTTTTTGCAGTGACAAATTCAAGAAGTTGCTCAGGTCGGTCATCCTTAAACAATCTTGTTCCATTGCCTAACAATACAGGAATAACAGAAATAATAAAATCATCAATCAAGTCATTTTTTAAAAGCTCGTTTATTACTTCTGAACCACCGTCACAATAAATATTCTTTCCATTTTCAGATTTTAGTTGTTCAACCAAATCGTTCAAGCTTCCTGTGTAAAAGGTCGTCCTGCCAACTTTCGGTCTATGAGTTCTTGTAACGACATAAATATCTCTTTGTCCATTGTCGTAATGCGATGAACCAATTTCTTTCAGCACATAATCATAGGTTTTTCTACCAATGATCAAAGTGTCAATTGTGTCAGTAAATTTTGTATAACCGTAGTCTTCGCCTTCTTTTTCTACAAGTTTTAAGAAACTAAGGTCGTCGTTAGGCTTTGCGATGTAGCCGTCCAAACTTGTTGCAATGAAGATCGATATTTTTCGCATTTGCTTTTGATTTGAATGTTTTCGCAAAATTAACTTTGAACTGACATCGTGCTTTGCAAAAATGCGACAAATTAAAGCTGAGACGGCGAAAGTCCTGTGTTTCGCTTAATTTCATTGGCAAGATGCGAATGGTCATAATAGCCACATTCAAAAGCAATATCTAAGAAACTTCGATTCTTACTTGAATTTTTGATGAGGCTCAAAGCATATTGAAAACGAACAATGTTTGAATATTCCTTCGGTGACAATCCAATGTGTTTTTTAAAATTTCGCTCCAATTGTCTTACGGTGGTGTAATTTCGTTTTGACAATTCATAAATACCAATTTGTCCGTTTGTTGAATGTATATCATTAATAACTGGTTGCAATAAGTTGCTTTTGTACTTTACTCTGCTTAGAAAAAAATGGTTAAGGTAATTAAATGGGTCATTAAATATCTTATCAGCTATAAATGAATTTGGTTTTTCAAACTCAACTGTGTCGTTAGTTAATATATCATGCGAGGAATACTTATAAAAATTAGCAAAAGTTGCAGGTTTGAGGCACACACCTAGTAAATGTGTATCCTTCTCGATAAAACTGTCTTTGAATGAAGACATTGCGCCAACCACATAAGTTTTTCCATACGCCATAGAAACCGAGCCATTGTCTGTCAAACAAGTAGCTCCTATATTTATTAATATACCTGCACACCCATCCGGAAAAACACGTTCCCATTGTCTGTCAAGTTCGTTTCCTTTCAGTTCCCAATAGAAATGAATAAAGTGGGCTAATTCTTTATGAGGCTTTATTTCTTTATACTCCATTTGTTCTAAGGGACCTTTTAATATGGCCGCCAACGCTGGCTAGAAAGCGTTCTAATGCTCTGTAGGTGTTATTAGGCTTTACTTTTCACTATGTATCTCGTCACTCTCAGGGTGATTCCTGCCAATTATCATTGTAATGTTGATGATTTCCACGTTTAGTCAATCTTGATAACGAAAGCCTTTAATTCAGCCATCTTGCCGTCGCGAAATCGCCAGACATCACAGTATGAGTAGTCAGCCATTTTTCCGTCACTGTCCTTTAATCTGATTTTGCCTAGGGCTGTAACAAAATCACCTCCAGAGATTAAGTTTTCAACTATAAACTTCGGCGGTTCTATGTACACTGTAGCCATATACCGTCGGACAGCTTCCTTGCCTCTTAGGGTCTGGTCACCTACAAAGGTCCATTCTGTATCGTCGGTGCAGAAAGACAGAAATCCTTCATTGTCGCCTTGAATAATAGCTTCATTCGCCTTTTCTAGTATTGCTTTATTATACTCTTCCATATGGATTTCCTTACGTTGAGTTAATGCTCCAAGTATGGTGAAATAACCGCTCTGATAAAATTATTTCTGGCACTCTATTGCAATAGTAATTTGGACAATGAATACAAAGTACCACCTAACGGTCTTGTATATGAGCCGTAGCAGATTTTAAGGCACTGAGTTTTCGGTTTGATACGGAACTTAAATTTACAAAAACGCCACAGATGACAAATAAACCTCGCAATGGCTTTCATACAATATTCACTGCTACCATTTTTTAGGAGTTTCTTTTTTGTTATTCTATAAATGTGGTTTTTGTAAGTTCAAGACTGCCACTCCACAGGTCTTTTTGAAAATCCTTGTTGTAAGAATCAACAGATGTTCTAACCACTTTTCCGTCCGAGAAATAAATTCCTTTTAAGTCTTTGTACTTCTCACAGTACGCAAGGTTTGCTAAATGTTTTCCTGCTTGCGCTGGTGTATGGATATTGCTTTTGAATAAGGTCAAAACAGGGAAGACATTTTTCCATAAAAATCGCATAACAGGTGTGTAAGTTCTTGCAAGCCCTGTACCTGGTGTTAGTCCTGGGTCATAAGCATTTACTCTGATATTTGTGTGCTTTAATCGCTCTTGTAATTCGTATGTCGTCATTATGTTGCACAACTTTGACGTGGAATACCTTCTTTGTCCTACAATATTTTGCTTTTCGGAAGTTTCTTTTGGAAAAGCAAGTTCTTGAGTACTTGTGTAGATTGGTGGTTCTATGGGTGTTTTTAATGCAGGATCGTGAGTCTCGCTGGATGTGAATATTATATGGGCGTCATCTTTCATAAAGGGCAGTAATTGCATTGTCAAGGCAAATGCACCTAAATGATTTACACCAAATGTCTGTTCAAATCCGTCTGTGGTAAATTGCGTTTCACCAATATTCTGCACGCCTGCATTGTTTATCAAAATAGAAATGGCGTTGCTTTTTTCTTTGGCAAATGATTCAGAGAAATTTCGGATAGATTGCAATGAAGCCAAATCCAATTCCAAAGATGTTAGGTTTTTATGACCTGTTTTGTCCTTTATCTTTTCAATCACTTCTTTTCCTGCTTTTATATTTCTGGCAGGAATAACAATTTGTTCGTTTTTGGCAATTTGAGCCATTCGCGAGGCACATTCAAAACCAATGCCGCTGGTTGCGCCTGTAATAACTATTGAATTCATAAATTTTTGCTTTTTATTTAAATAATGAAGCAAAGTTCAATACTTCAAAAGCAAAAATTTTTGCCATTTGGTAAATAATGAATTTAGATACTCTTTCTAATTCTACTTAGTGATGATTGCGTGATTCCCAAGTAGGATGCGAGATAGGAAAGTGGAATTCTATTAGCTAAATTCGGGAATTTCTCTAAAAAACTCAGATACCTTGTAGTGGCATCTTCTGCTAGCATTGGACTTAGTTTATTTACTTTTTCAACCAATGCTTTTTCGGTTATTTTGTTGATAATACTGTCCCATTGAATGATAGTAGCTGATAAATCATTAAGCGATCCTGTAGAAAATACAAGTAGTGTGCAGTCTGTTACAGCCTGTACGTATTCCGAAGATGGAATTTTTTGATTGAAGCTGTTTATGTCCACTGCGAAATTGTTTTCATCAACAAAGTATTTGGTGATTTCATCCCCTTCGCTGTTATAGTAGCATACCCGTAAAATGCCTTCTTCAATAAAAGCTACTTGTTTTGGCGTTTTTCCTGCTTCGGAAAAATAATCTCCTTTTTTCAATTCCAATACCTGTGCTTTTCTCTTTATCAAGTCAATTTGCTGTTGATTTAGCTGCCCAAATTCCAACAGATAGTTAATTAATTTATCCATAGCCACAAAGATTGTCATTGCATTTTATTTGGAATTTGTCAAATGGCAAAAATGGTTGATTGATTTTGGTATTGTTCCATTTGAATGGTTTTTCTGGTTGCAGATAACGTATGTATAAATGCACCTTTTCTAACGAGGTGCCGGCCGATACCTTTGCTACGACGGCCTTGTTTCCAGCTTGAGGCTTCAAAGATGTACTGGAAAAAGGGTATCCGCAAAACATGCCACGGATGCGTTGTAATGAGGTCATAATATTGGAAAAAGTTGTAAGGAGAAAAGCGAACCTTTCTTTTCGTACATTCGAAGTATGGAGAATTTCCCCGCAATCCCCGTTGCTCTCTTTGCTCGCGTGTCGACTAACCGCCAGGATGCCCAGCGCCAGATCGACGACCTCCAGGCCTACGCCGATCGGCAAGGCTACCGGGTGGTGGCCACCGAACTGGAAGCCATCTCCGGTGCTACCAAAACCACGAAGCGTCCGCACCTGCAAGCGCTACTTGCCGCCGGCGCTGCCGGTACGATCCAGAAAGTATTGGTGACGGAGATCTCACGGCTGGGACGCAACACACTGGAGGTATTGCAGGTGCTGGAGCGTTTCACGGAGGTAGGGGTTTCGGTGTACGTGGCCAATTACAACCTGGAGACGCTTACTGCGGGGCGGTCTCCCGCTGCGAAAAAGAAAAATCCGATGGCGCAGCTCATGTTCACGATGCTGGCCGAGTTTGCCCGGCTGGAACGGGAAACGCTGGTAGAACGTACGATCTCCGGCATGCAGGCCGCCAAGCGGAAAGGCAAGCACATCGGCCGGCCGCGGGGCTCCACCAAAACAAAAGATCAACTCTTAAAAGAATATCCGGGAGTGGTTCGGGATCTTCGGGAGGGACTCAGTCTGCGAAAGATTGCCAAGATCCGCGAAGTATCGGTCGATACAGTACAGAAGGTGAAGAAGCTTCTTGCTGTCTAACGGTTTGGCTAAACTGCGTTTTAATGCAGTTTAGGTGTTGTTAGCTACAGTCTTGTTTTTAGTAAATCAATCAAGTAGGATATAGCAGCACCATTAATAAGTCCTCTATCCGGTACTCCTTTTTCATCTTCATTTTCTTTAACACCAATCTCAATAATATCCTTTTTGTTTTTGCTAAGTAGTTCTTGAATTTGTTTAATATTTTTAATATTTAGCTGAGGGTATTCCGCAATGATCTTAAGGTTACGTTCCACTATATTATCTATAAAGCTGTAAGAATCATCATATTCCCAACCAAGCTGATCCGAAATAGATTTATCAATTTCAGTAATATTCTTATCACTTTTGATTAATTCGATCAGACTTACCTTGTCAAGTAAAATATTCTCAGAGTCTTTATCTAAATTGTCGATCACCGACTCGCTGTACTCAATTAGTTCATCCCTTAATCGGATAAACTCAATATCGGCTATTTCTAAAAGTGCCGCGATTCTTGAAAAACTTCGTTTGGCAAAATTCGGGATTGCAAATTCTCCTTTATACCCTATATCATGTTCAATCTCTGCCCAAGAGTGCTGCAAAATTGATCTTACTTGAATTTCAATTTTTTTATTCTTGAATTTTTTGTTTTCGGTTAATCGCAAACGTTCTTTCGATAGAGAAGCTACATAATGTAGTGACATATAGCCAAACTTTTCATTTTCAAGAACCCGTTTGTCAATTGAATTTTCTCTGTCGATTTCATATTCTTTTTCTATGATGTTTGCGATCTTATCTACGTCATCTTCAAAATAAGTGATGATTCTCACTCCAGCTAGATCTGTGATATCTTCAAGGGCTTTGTACTTATTATTTTTTCTCTTTAGTTTTTCTTTAAGCTTATCGACTTCCTTTACTCTACTTGTTATGTGGTGAACATTTATTCCTTCATCCATTATTAATTCCCGTAATAATCCTTCTACCTTGCCTGCTAATACTTCATAATTTGCCTTATTTTCAATAAACTTAATTGCAATCGGATGTTCCATTATCTGTCTATTTTGATTGTAGCTAACGTATGTATAGACGCACCTTTCCCAAAAGGTGCTGTTATTTTTCTTATAGTTACCACCCGGTTCTTCTTGTTTTAAGTATATTGATAAAGCATATACTTGTTATGAGGGAGTGGTGCTGTTGCTAAAATTCAATTTTTTGCCTATTGCGGCTTCCGAAAAATATTTTGCTGCTCCCTAGATAACGCCATCGCTTGGGTTTCCTGGTAATGATCGAAAGGCAAATGGATCTTTGCTGTCTTGAAGATAATAGGATTTACCTACGTCAGCACCAAAAGAAGCGATTTCTTGGTTAGAAATGGAGTTGTGAGGAGTAAAATTGCTTTAAGCAAGTGCATAATTCCTGCTTTTGTTCCTTATTTCGTTATCCTAAGCACTTGCATTGGTGGGACAAGAAGAAGGAAACCTACCTAATGATGGTTCGTTTACCTCGCTATTTGGGCAGATAGGCGAAACTCCAAAAGACAATTCTTACTTGGTTTTGTTTAAATTATCTGGTTGGTTGGTCGGAAAAGTGGCTTGCAGCGAAAAAAACGACCGTTTTCGTCGCTACACTGATATGCTTTCTGGATCGCCTTTGCTGGTGGTGTGAGGCACTCGAGATGCGACACCCTTTTTTTCGCTACACTAGGCGTCGTTCCGCAGGGTGACGCTACATAAACCTCAGGTAGGCTCCACAAATCTGAAGCATAGGGACAGGTCAACTCTTTCTGGCATATTGGTTTCCTACGGCTGGAACGGGAGACATTGGTGGAACGCACGATCTCCAGCATGCAGGCCACCAAGCGGAAAGGCAAGTACATCGGCCGGCCGCGGGGCTCTGCCAAAACAAAAGATCAACTCTTAAAAGAATATCCGGGAGTGGTTTGGGAGCTGCGGGAGGGGCTCAGCCTGCGGAAGATTGCCGGGAGTTACCGGTCGGTCCATACCGTACAGAAGGTAAAGAAGTCTCTTATTGCCTAACAGCTCACATATAGCTTGTGGTGGTTTCGGGGCATGTTCCTGTCAGCCGTAAACAATTTTGACTAAGAAGCCAAACCCTTAAAAAGTAGCAATTCATCCGCCATAAGCTATAGGCAATGTTGTGGCTAGTGTTAGTTCCTTTCTAGTTCATAAGTTAACAACAGCAGTCCACTGTCAAACTTTTCGGATTCTATTAATTTCCAATTGGCAGAAACCTTAGTTTGTCCGAACAAAGAAATTCCTCCTCCCAGCGTTATCGGGTTCAATTTGAGTTTTAGCTGGTCAATTAGTCCGTTTTCTAGCATCCAGCCCGCTAGTTGTCCACCGCCACACAGGTAAATGTCTGTAGGTGATTCATTTTTTATTTTTACAATCTCTTCTCTATTCATAGATTTTATTTCAACCTGATCACTTTTGTCCTCTAATTTCATGCTGTCGGAGAAAATATAATGTTTCATATGAGGATAGGCAGGTGAAGGTTGTCCAGGAACTGCCCCAAACTTATAGCCAAACTCATACGTTTTTCTGCCCATGATTACCGTTTGAAATGACTTTAAATCTTCTAAGTAGGTTTCAACTCCTTTGCCTTGAAAAATAAATTTGCTAACATCATCATTTGGTCCGGAGATAAAACCATCAATGGAACTTGCCACGTAGTAGATAATCTTTTTCATGAAGTGTTTTTTGGGGTTGGTTATGTAGGTTCACATTAGCCACAACGCTCTTAACTAAACGAACGTGGCGATCAGCCCGTAGGGCGTGATCGTCCGTCCGGGAGTAAAAGTAAAGAACTTAGGCAGCACGGCAGCCCAATTAGGGCTCCGTACATTTCTGAGAAAGATTATTCTCTGGCTTATTGGGGAATGTCATTTTTTAAAACTATTATGGCTGCACCGATAGCGAGGCGTTCGGCAACCTGCTGCGTTAATACAATTTTTGAATCGTATTAATGGATTAACCCCACTCTCCCCATGTTCAAATTACTCCCTACTTCCCTGCTTTGGAGCGTTCTGCTCACTTCCCTGGCAGCACAAAACCCTATTATGATCACCGGCGAAGCATCCGCAGTCCTGGATGCCTACGATGTCGCGATCGATTCAGAGGAAAACCGGATCATCGTAGGGGCCCTTCAGCACCAGGGCAACCATGATTTCGATCCTTCCGCTGCCGTGGTGAGCTTGCCCGTGGATGAGAACCTGCCAAGCGGTACCGTAACAGGTTTTGTGGCTTCGTACCGCAAAGGGGGGCAGCTAAATTATGCGTTTCACATTTCCGATCAGGAGATCGAACCTTCGGTAAGCAACTTTCAGGTAGAAACCGACAAAGCAAATAACCTCTACGTGCTGGGAGCTTTTACTGGAAAGGCCGACTTCGATCCGAGTGAGGGAGTGTTCGAACTTCAAGCCAGCACGGTGTATGAAATGAGACTGTTCTTAGCCTCGTATGACCAGGCAGGAAATTTTCGATTTGCCCTTGCTTTTCCTTTCCCTGACAATCTGTTTGGGGCCTCCTTTTCAAACCATAACCTTGTGAATCGCCTGGTGCAGGTGGATCAGGATGGGAATAGCTACCTGCTGCTCGCTCCGATTGTAGATGGATTTGACTTTGATCCCGGGCCCGACGAATTCACCATCCCCTTTGGTTTGTATGTTCTCTCTTATGATCAAAACGGCAACTTCCGTTTCGGTTATCAAGTACCCAATAATACAAAAGCCATCGGCTGCAATCCTGACGGCTCTCATTACATTACCGGGACCCTCTTGGAATCCATTGACGCTAGCTTTGATTTTGATCCAAGCCCAGCTACTTACGTTTTGGATAACGTCGACAGCTCTTCTTTTTTCTTTGCAGCCTACAACCAACAAGGAGAGTTCCAGTTGGTCAAGGATTTAAAAGGCCCCAACGCGTTACCGGTCATGATTTCGGGTAATCGCACCGGTGACATTTTCATTGCCGGGAAAATGTCAGGAATTGTCGATTTCGATCCCAGCAGCGAAGTGTATGCTGTGGAGGTCAGCGAATTTGAGCCCGATGAGAGTGGCGATCTTTTCATGGCACGTTATTCAGCAACGGGAGAGCTCCTGATGGCCCAAGCGGTGCAAGACAAGGTAGGTGCCCTCTGTTTTGAATCGATAACCGATATGGAGGTAGATGCGGAGGGCAATCTGTACCTCACTGGTGTGTTGGAAGGAGGAGTGGTCGATTTTGACCCGTCTTCTGAGAGTCTAGACCTGCAGGGTCGCCCTATCAATGCTCGTGGAGGTGATTTGTTTGTTGCCTCTTATAATAGCGAGGGGAAGGTGCTATTTGCCTATTCAGTGGCTAACTCCAGGATTCTGGACAATTATAGTTCGATTGCTTTAGAAGCGGATTGTCCTATTTACACATTGACGGGCGCACTCGCCGAGAAGAATCTCACCCTCGAGCTGGCTCCAGGCGACCATAGGCTTGAAATCAACACCGGGAGCCATGGAAGCAGCATTTACATCGCCTCCCTACTCAATCCTGCATTAGCGGCGGGGAATTGCACCGTGACAAGCAGTCCTGAGTACTCCGCTTTCTCCTTGCCTCAACTATACCCTAATCCTACTTCCGGAACCCTCCGTGTGCGCTGGCCAAGTCCTTCAATACATGGAGAAATACACGTCATTGACCTGCAAGGCAAAGTGGTTTATCATCAAACCTACCGGGGCGAAGAAGCCAGTTTGGATCTTTCCCACTTAAAAAGCGGCCTTTACTTTCTTAAAATCGGGCAGTACATGCTTAAATTCTCGAAGCAGTAAGGGGCACGCCCTTCTAACGCCAACTCCTGATGCTCTTCTTATGGAGTAAACAACTTCTTTGCTTCCATCCAGTGACCGCCGATGAATTGTTGAAGGTCTGATGCCGAGCGTGTCGGTGATGTGATGCAGCACCTGACCTCTCGCTAGTGTCTTGCGCTTTGCAGTCAGATGACCTCGTTCATACTCTATCGACTAGTCGACTCTTTGTACGTCACGGTCAACATAGGTCTCTTCTCTTTCACATCATGGTCGCTTGATGCAAACGATAAGCCACGATACGGACTTTCCTCAACCAAGGAGATAACCATGCCATGTCCTTCCGCGGGATTGTTTTTGATGTCTTGGATCAGTCCCGTGACGTCGATACCGACATAATCCTGCAAGGCACTTGTATCCTGAGGTAGTACTACCTGGTTCCCGATGCTGTAACTCGGCTGATTATTCCAAGTGATGGTCTCTTCATCCCAGAATGTAGTCACTCGTTGTATGTAAGCGCTATTGGAACCCGACTGGTGGCTATGGCCCTCCGACGGGAGTGTGCCATCATGGTAGGCAAACAACGATAATTTTGCCGAAGTGATCTGACTACCCACAGGGACTCCGGACAAATCAAAAGCAAGGTAGCTTCTTAAGATTACGTTCGATCCATCGATGGTCCAGCTCAAACTTTGTAGGCGTTCGCTCTGGCCATAGTTGGTGTTTGGATATTGCAAGTTTACCAGGGCGTCTTTTCCATCCACTGAGTTCGGTTGCAAAACAAGGGTCTGGTCACCAGCTGGCAGTAAGTCTTCTCTGTAGCAAGCGGTGAGTAGACCTACCAACAGGATTGTGAGGAGCGCAGGAATCAACAGGCTTTTCATAAATCTTAATCGCGAATAAGTTGAAAAAATAGGGCAGTGGGGCTTTCGTATGTCATGGAAGTTGCCTGCGGGACGAGTGATCAGGCATTTCAGCGCTATCCCTCTGACGGTGACGAATAAGCTTTACCGATTTGGCTATAACGCAACTTGTATACGTAGTTGTTACACACCTCTTTTGTAGAGTTGGGCACTGTTGCCTATTTGTCCTGAGGGCCCGCATCCCTTCCTTTGGGAAAATTAGCTTTTAGATTTTGAGAAGCTTTTTTCACGGTTTCTGCAATTCGCTTTTGCCTTGTTGAGTCCTGTTTAGCATTCTTAATCCATTCGAGGATCCCTCGCTTTGACGAGTTGGGGAAGCGATCGTAGTAATACTTGGCTTTATCATCGCCCTTAAAAGCTTCTTCCAGGTCAGGAGGAACTACTAGCTGTTCTACATCATTTAAAAAATCCCACGCCCCGTTTTGTTTGGCTTCTTCGACCATTTTCAGGCCCGGTGCTTCCATTCTTCCCTCTTGGGTGAGTCGGGCAATGCGCTCTTTGTTCACCTTCGACCAGTTGCTTGCGGGGTGGCGCGGAAAAATTCGGAGCATAGTTTTTTGCTGATCTAGGCTTTGGGGGAGGCTATCTACCCAACCAAAGCACATGAGTTCGTCTACGAGTTCATCGTAGCTGATGTGTGTGGGACCAAACCCTTTTTTCCATTTTACAAGCCAGACACTTTCGGCCTGATTATGATTTTCCAGAAGCCAATCTCTTAATTCCGCGATGGTCTCTACAAATACCTTCCCCATAGCACGTATGAATTTTTATTCAAGTGTGTGTCTCTTCCTTCCCGGTAGCACAGCGGTTTTATTGCTATGCCAAAGCAAACAGGAGGGCCATAATGGCCAGGAGAAAACTGGCGACCGCTAAAAGTAGCGCCCACGTCATGCGCCTAAGCATGTCATGGTCGGTGTTGTGGTAAGGTGGCCTGGCAAAGAGGAGCTGAAGGAAGTGGCGGACTGACATACTGGTAATAAAACGGTGAAAGTGTTTTCTGCTTCGTCCTACAATAGCTATCGTATAACTACTCTAGTGGATACCATAACGAAGGATCGTAGTCAAGGTTATGGCTGGCCGATTCGTAGAAGGTCAGCTCGCAACGGTGACCGTATACCTGATCGAAGACAGGGCCGATCTTGAAATACTTGGTGTTGCTCACTTCTAAATTGAACAGGCGGCCGTTCTCGGGAAGCCGATCGTGCAACAGCTTGGCCAGGATTTGAAAGACGATCTGTTTGGTCTTGCTTTCGATCTGTCGCCGTAGCAACGCATCGTCTTTGGGGCTGTGCCGTAGCACCTGGAAGGCGCCATGCTGGTAATCCAGGATGTTGTCGGAGCGGTAGTCGACGAGCTGCCCCTCGAACGAATCGATGACCAGCACATAGTCTTCCGGGCGGAAGTTGCCGCGGCCGCTGATGACTTCCTCCACGTTCATCTGAAAGAAGCGGGGCTTCTGGTCAGTATGCTGCAGGTCCGGGTGACGTGTCGCCACATCGAGGAAATAGTCGTAGTACTGCTGTTCGGTCATTGCTTTAATTTTTCCTTGAGCGCCTGATCGTCCCGGATCCGGCCATCCAGATCGTAGAGCACCAGCGTCAGGCGCTGGTAAGACACCTCTTCAAATTTGGTTACATCTCCGGCAAGGCGGCGCATCACTTCCGGCCAGCCATTCTGCCCCGACGTGACCTGCGTTGATTCGCCGGGCTCCTTAAACACGTTGGGAAAGCGGGCGATGATCAGCGCGCGGCACCCCACGTAGAACATGAGGATGGCCTGACGGGTCGCCAGGGGCAGGCGGCTTACGTTTCGCGTGCGGGCCTCCAGCGTGTAATCGTTGTAACGCTCGCGCAGGTCGCCATCCCAGTCGGGCGCCTGCGGCCGAGCGCCCTTTTTCCGGGGGCGGTAGAGGATGGCCACCAGGCGGTTGAGGTGCTGCTCCTCCTGTGTTTTGGAATAGGCCAGAAAGGCGGCTTCGGCGTGCATCCATTCGATGAAGCGGAGGCCTTTCAGCTCGTCGTTCGGTCCGTAAAGCCTTTTCAGCCCACGGCGGATGGTGGGAATACGATTCTTCGTTAAGTCATTCTTTTGAAATAAGAAGTCAGTCAACAGGAGTAGGTCCTGCACGTGGTGCGTCCGGAGTCGGAAGTAGAGGAGCCAGGCCAGCCGCGGTCGACGGTGCACCTGCAATAGGATGAACAGCACCCGCAGCGCGGCATCGAGCATGGGACGTTGGCTATGGATGATGCCGGCGATGGCCACCAGCTGACGGCGTGTGAGTTCCTGGAAGCTTCCGGCGATCGCGTAGCTACGCTTGTTAAAGTAGACCTGGTTCATTTCAGCGGAGCGCCCGATGCGCGTAAACTAAGCTTGAGGACAAAGACGGTGAGCCGGATCAGGAACGTCAGCAAGACACCCAGGCCCACCCACCAGTACCAGGCGATGGCTTTTGTCGCTGGGTGAAATACTGTGGTTGCGTGGGGTAGCGTTACCGGAATCGTATCGCGGACCGTGAGCGTATCGCAGTAGGCATAGACGTAGGTGGTGTCGTAGTAGCGGTGAATGACCACCCGTGCCCGTCCCTGGTGCTCTTCTATACGCAGGTGCGTGGTATCCGTGTGAAAGCGGGTCACAACGGAATCTTTGGGCACAGCCACCGCAATGGGAACGGCGATCTGCACCGTGTCGACCACCGTTTCGGCAAACTTCCGCTGACACCGCTGGTAAGTAGCACAGCCACTCAGGAGGAGAAGCACCAGTAAACAGCGTAGTGTCCTCATCGTTTCTTGATTTTATCACCCCAGACATTGCGGTTGCCCTTCTGGGTGCCGCGCTTCCACCACGGAATCTTCGGTTGTTTCTTCTTCGGTTTCAGCTCCAGCAATTGCCGGGCGGTGTTCTGGTTGATGGCGTGCTCGGCTTCTTCCACTTTCTCCCCTACCTGACGCACGTGCATGATGATGAGCGAATCCGAGCCGGTGCGGGCCAGTGAGTCGATGAGCTGTACCTGGTCGAACAGCCGGTCCGTGTTGGTGGAGATGCGCACGATGGCCGCATTTTGCAGGGCAACCGCCCGGTGGGCGGCCCGTGCCTGGGCATAGTTGCGGTCCAGCTTCGCTTCGATTTCGGTCTGCTTGCGCAGCACTTCCAGGATGGCGCTGGTGTCGATCCGGGTGTAGAAGTCCCGATCCCGCTCGGCCTGGTGGCGCCAGTAGGTGATGGATTCGTCTTTGTCCTCGATGGCTTTGGCCAGCAGGTGGTTCTGCTCCTGCGCGGCTTCCTTCTCCTTGCGCTCGGTCTGTTTCTGGTAGGACTCCAGGAAGTTCCAGCCCGTCAGCAGGGCAAACAGGCAGAAAACGGTCAGAAGGAAGAGCCGATTGTCACTTATTCTCATGGTTGAAAAGGCGGTTTTCCAGGTCTTTGATGCGCTGGTTTTTGTCTTCACGTTCTTTGTCCAGCAGGTTTTCCAGCTCGGTGATGCGCTCGGCTTGTGCCTTGTTGAGCTGATTTTGTGCCGTCATCATGCGCCACATCCAGGTCATGCAAAACACACCCACCGAGCCGAAAAGGCCGACTTTGGCGATGGTTTCGCCCGACAGCTGCATGAGGTAGTCTAGTGCGTTCATTCATTTCTGCGTCGGTTTACAGGAAGTAGAGCGTAGCTTCGGCCGCCCGCCGGCGGACCAGGCCGTTTAAGACGTGGCCGTTGCTGCGCTTCCACTTGGCGAACTCGGCCGCGATCGCCGGATCAGAGGGGTTCGCATTGACCCGCTTCAGGAGGGTCGAGTCGCCCAAGCCTTCGGCGATGTCGTCCGCATCGATGTCGGAGCCGACGTTGTAAGCAAAGGAGACCAGCGCTGAAAACTGATTTTCGTTGACCTTCACCTTCAACAGGCTCCGCACATCGTCGGAGAAGCGATCGAGCCAGTAGTGGAACAGGCGCTCGGCCCGTTCGCGGGTAATGGTTTCGCCGGGCTTGACGGGGCGGCCGTTTTCCCAGCGGGTGTTGCCCCACCCTAGGGTCCAGCATCCCGCCGGACACAAATATGCCTGCGGTTCAAACTTTTCGAACGAGCGGATCAGCGCGATGCCTTGGCTGTTGAGTTGCATGGTTAGCCTGTAAAGAAGGTTCCGGAAGTAGGATTGGGGGGCAAAGGGGACGCGGGGGCTTCGTAGAGCGGGTAGTCGTCGCCGTTCATCAGGAGAAACTGCGTCAGCTCCTGAAGGGCTAAATAGCCGTCGGCTTCCCGCTTGCGGCGTAGGAGGCCGACCCGTTGCAGATCGGCGGGGCCTCGGCTGTCCACCAGGCGCGACGCCGAGTTGTCGAACAGGGTGATGCCGTCGTCTTCGAGGGTGACGGCCAGGTCATCCAGGCCCTCGGCCAGTGCCAGGTGCGCTACTACGGGCCGGATCCATTCGATCAGTTCCTGATGGGCCTCGCTTACGTTGCCCGCTTTCATCTCTTCCTTCAGCTGCTGAAACAGGGCTTTGCCCAGCACGGGCAGAATGCAGCGCTGTTCCACGCTGCGGAAGGCCGGTCTGAGTGCCAAAAACAGCCGGCGCGAGGTGCCGACGTTAGGGATCAGGTAGGCCAGTTGCTCGGTGGTACTGACAAACCCTTCCCGGTACTGCGTGCAGGCCTGGGAGGCTTTCCAGTCAGTAAAGATCTCGGTATGCGCCTCCAGGAAGGCCAGGACGTCCTCGAGGCCGGCCAGTCCCGTATCGCGGAAGGACGCTTCCAGCTTGCGGATCTGCCACTCAAACGCGGTCTTCTGGGTATCGCTGACGGAGATCTTGAAGCCCGTCGACGTCGCTTCGACCTGTCCGAACGGGATGTAGAGCATGAAGGCCAGGTTGGCCACGGCCAGCTGGCAGAGTGCCAGGAGTTCTTGCCACGTGTCGTTAAGCGGTGTCGTCTCCCTCTCCTCGTACTTCTCCTGGAGGTTCGCATACTCTTTCTCACCCAGGGCACGGCGCAGCCAGCGGTTTTCCGCCTGCCGCAGGTAGGGCTTTACATCACCGAACTGGAAGGTGACGTTGGCGGGTAGGTACTCCCGCAGCTCATCGGTAGTCTTGAACAGCATCAGGCCGCCGGGTTTGGTTGGTTTCTATACCGCAGCATGTAGCGGCGCACCCCTTCTTCGCCTTCGCTGGCCAGGACCTGCACCAGGCGGCTGAAGTGGTTGACCGGCTGCGTACCGCGGGCCACTTTGTAGCGGGCTTTCGGGTCAATAGCATCACCTCCTTTTACGTTGATATGGGGGGTGTCTTTGAGTAGCTGATGCCCGTCTTTGACGGCACAGACCGGATGGGCCGGGGCTTGGGGTAGCATGGCCGCTAGCTTTTGCAGCTGCGCTTTCTCTTTCTTGGTGACCGCACGGCGGCCCGTGATTCTAGGCATGGTCTTTCGGCGTAGTTTGACGTTGAGAAGGAGTGATGTGGTCGAGGGTTTGGAGGTGCGGCCGGCGGAAGCGGAATTCGATCTCCGGATCCCAGCCGTTGTAGTCGCGAATGAAGTGCAGCGGCTCCAGGATGATGTCCTGATGAATCTGGCAGTCGGTCAGGTACATGTTGAGGTGTTCGCGCACGTCCGAGCCGCTGCCGGCGCCCATGCCGCCCTTGCCCGGCGTGTTGCCGATCAGCGCGGCCGGCACACCCAGCGCGTAGAGCAGGTGTGAGCTGGCTTCCTGCGAATCCTCCACGTAGGCCCCGTCTTTTAGCTTGTCTTCCAGCGGGGTGATGGACCAACCCGGAAACTCTTTGTTGAAGTGAGGATCGAACTTGGAAGAGGTCATGATGGCCTTGCCCGCGTTTTTAGCGCCCTGCAGGAAATCGTTGAAGCGCTTCAGCTCCTCATCCATCAGCGCCTGTTTCTCTTCCGGCTTCTTTTTGCTCCAGTCCGGATACTTCCATTCCCACCAGTACATCGGCACGTTGATGTGATACTTGACGGTGATCTGGTTCTTCATCAGCGCCCGCTTGAATTCGGGAATGGCCTGGGCAAACTCCAGCCAGCCGGAGCCGCGGAGTGAATCCCAGTGCGCCAGCTGGTAGTAGGTTTTGCCGGGCGTGGGGTAAGAGA
Source organism: Catalinimonas alkaloidigena (assembly GCF_900100765.1). Classification (NCBI taxonomy): domain Bacteria; kingdom Pseudomonadati; phylum Bacteroidota; class Cytophagia; order Cytophagales; family Catalimonadaceae; genus Catalinimonas; species Catalinimonas alkaloidigena. The sequence goes on from NZ_FNFO01000002.1 coordinate 626,403, forward strand.
CCGGGTAAATGTATTTCCAGTCGTTGCCCTGCCGGAGGTTGTAGACCGGATCGAAATAGGGATCCAGGACGCGGACCTTCTGCGTCTCTTGGCTGGTGGCATCGGCTCCGTCGGCCCAGTTGGCCGAGATGTAGCACCAGTCGACCAGGCCGGTCCGGGGATTCTGAAGGGCCCAGCGACAGAACGAAGCTTCCTGGATGTAGAGCCCCAGGATCTGGGTGCGGTCTTTCGACAGGATGAGTTCCGGAAAGATGTTGTAGAACCAGTAGAAGTCGGTGCAGGCCTCGATGAGGTAACGGCGGATGTTGGTGTAGCGCAGGAAGGTTTCAATGGCCGGCACCTTCATCAGCTCGAAAGTTTCCTTTCCGTCCCGGATCACGGTCTTGCCGTAGCACAGACCGCCGGCATAAAGGAGGCGCGCCTTCTTGTCCAGCGTGGAAGGCACAATGGTGTTTTTGCTGCACTCCGTCAGCACCGTCTGCGGAAACAGGTTGTCATCGCCCCAGTGCGCCAGCGTCTGGTCCGTCGGGTGGTTGATGGCCACCGGCGCGGTCGTCGTGGCCTTGTGTTGCTCCATCGTGACGGCAGCCTCGTGAGAGGGCAGGTAAGCCACCGTGGCATCTCGGTTGATCAGGACAGTGCTCATTACCAGGCGACGTCTTGGCTGTTGAATTCGACAATGAGGCGGGTATGCACGCTGCGGATCTGTTCCGATTGCGGGATCAGCACGTTGATCCGGGCCCGCTGGCGATGACTGGGTTTAGCTGCTGAGCCTACCTGACGCTGGTGACGGGGCAGGGCCTTGACCTTGCGCGAGAGGACGACCTGACGGAGTTCGACCCGTTCGCCATCCTTGGTGTAGAAGACCAGGTTGAAGGGCACGGGCTCCTTCCGCTCGTCGAGCTGTTCCATCTGGCGAAGGGCATCACGCAGTAAAATCATGATGCCAAGATGGGGCCGGCACCAGGGGAAAAAAAGGACAAGACGCGGTCGGCTAGACGGAGCTGGCTAGACAGAGTGTACCCTATAGACAAAGGGTTGGTCGGTGAGTAGCATAGGATAGTCACGTAACTACTCTCCATGCCAAATGGTGGCAAGGCAGCTCGCTACCTCAATCATATATCGTGTGGATCTCCTATGGCAATTGCCACGACGCGGTAGGGCGGGTCGTGGTGAGAAGTGCCATCTTGAGACAAATCCTGTCGAGAAAACGCCCAAAAAGCGCCTTTTTAGCTTTCTAAGGCCATTTCTTGTTTCAAAAAATGAGAAAGGCGTGCATTGGGTTTTACCTACCCGTACAGATTGTCCACAAACGCCCCTTCCGTCTGGTTGAGCCGGTAGCGCTGCGTGCCCCACCAGAGGTTGTCCCCCGCCTCCGAGAAGTGGGTAGCATCCTCCGGTTTGACACTCGGATCCTTCTCGCTGCCCTTATCCTTGCCAAAACTTCCGTTGGTCTGCTTCACCGGCGCATTTTCACAGGAGACCTGCCACTGGTGGCAATTGCCACGGTTGTAACTGAACTCATCCACCCGCGGATCACCGGAGAAACCCAGTTGCCACAACAGGTACCGGCTGTGATGGCTGCTGGCCTGTCCGATGTAGTGCCGGTTCACCTGCCAGCCGGCCGCCTGCAAAATGCTGACCCATTCATCCGCATAGGAGATATCGGAAGAGGCATTGGTGCCCACGGCCGTGTGGTCATAGTAGTAATTGACCTCTTTGGTGGGGTGGTAGCGGTAGTACCGAATGAATTCCTGTGCCAGATCTTTCAGGCGGTGCGGATGCTTGACGTAGAGGGCATTCAGGAAGCGGTATTTATTCCGAACTGGGCCCACCTGACGCTGACCGATCACCATGGAGTTGATCGCTGCGTTGTAGTCGGCCGCAAAATCCAGCGGCTGCAGCGGGTTGAGGTCCGTATCCCACCGGCAATCTTTCTTGACCTCCTCCCGGAAGTTGAGCTGCAGCCCGTCAATGAAGTCATAGTTGGGCGCATCGTAGCCGTGCACTTCCTCGTCCAGCAGGCCGTAGAACCCGTCATCGATCTTGTTGACCTCGTGGTTGAGCACCGAGGCGCGGTACACCAGGTCAGAGAGCACCCGCTTCAGATTTTTGATGGCGTTCAAGCCGAGCGCGTGCACGTTATCCAGTGTCGAGGCGGTCGAGAAGTAGACGGCTCCCGTCCGCAATTCGTTGAGGTCAGCCAGGTAGCGATCCATCAGGCGACTCAGCCGCTCCTGTGCTTTCACCTGGTTGTTCGCCTTTGCTGTCAGTAGCTCTTCTTTCAGGCGGAGAAGTTTCACTTGGACGGCCAGGATGGTTTCGATCAGTTCCGGATCCATCAGCCTGGCGTACTCGTTCAGCCAGGCACTTTTCGCATCGCGTGGCCGGTCGGTGGTGAACAAAATGGAGCCGTGGCAGCTCAGCTTGCCGAAGTGCTCGGCATTACCCCGCAGGATCGGCAACACGTCCGTCTCCAGCCGCTCCCGGTTCAGGAAGCGCGCCTCATCGGCGGCCAGCCAGTCGACCGAGAGGCCGTTCAGGGTACCCGGCCGGTCCAGCGAGCCCAGGTAGATGCCGCTTCCGTTGTACCAGGTGATGTAGTGCGTGGCGTCGACCGGCGCGACGTACGCCCGTTTGATCTTGAGCTTCCTGGCCGGAAACTTCCGGACCCAGAAATGCACCTCTTCCCGGTAGCCGAGTTTCTCCCAGCCTTTGATGACCGGCGGAAGCGTCCGGGTGAGCAGCTGTTCATAGGTCTTCCCCAGAAACACGCCGTTGCCGCGGGGCATGCGGTGCACGTTGTCGTGTGAAAACAGACTGATGGGCCCTTCCGACTTGCCGGTACCGCGTCCCCAGATGCAGACGTTGATGGAGCACTGCACCAGGTAGAACAGCAGTTGCGGTACGTTGAGGTGGATCTTCTTCCGTTCTTCCATCTCACGGGATGATTTTGGCCTCTTCCAGCTGGTCGACGTTGAGGTTGGTCTTGCGCTTCACCTCTTTGAGTTTGGCGATCTGTCGCTTCAGTTCCTTCTCTTCCGGAAGCTCGACCTTCAGCAGTTCCGGGAAGAAGCCCAGTGTGATGTCGGCCGGTTGCAGCTCCGAGTAGTCCGGCAATTCCGGATCCTGTTGGTCCAGCTGCATGAGCTGCATCAGGTTCTTTTCGGCGGCCGTCATGGTGCGCAGATCTTCGTTCTGTTTGGCCAGATCCCGCGTCTCCAGCATCATCTCCCGCAGGATCATACGCCAATACTCTTTCTGCGTACGGTTGATGGAGCCAAACACCTGTTCGGTGGCCTGGATGTCGCGGTAGGCGGTGGCTTTGGAGCACCCGAACTTCTTCATCAGCATCTCTACCACCGTCGAATAGCGGCCGTATTGCCGGATCAGGTTATCGCAGCAGTCCCAGCGCTCCAGCTTCTCCTGCAACTTGCCGGTGAGCGTGAGGGTGGCCGGTTGCTGCATATAGGCAATGACCTGTTCGACATCAGTGGGTTTCCGGTGAATGTTCATCAGTCCAGTAGTTTCTTTTCAATGCTGCGGAGTTCGGCCTCCCAGGCGGGCACTTTGTCCGACGGACGGGTGCCGTTTCTGGCCCGGCTCAGGTAGGTGCGTAAGGTGTTGCGCCGGCGCTCCAGCTGGGCCCGGTCTTCGATGGCCACCGTGACCTCCTTCAGGTTCGGTGGAAGCTCGCCATGGGCACGGTAGTAGTCCAACTGCGTCCAGAGGTCATGGATGCGATCAAAATGGCTGCGGATCTCCCGACATAGCGGTGCCCGGTCCTGTTGTCGCACGATCAGGGGCAGTTTCAGGCGCAGATGGTTGCTGATCTTGTACAGATCTTTCCATTCCACCTGCAACGCCTGCACGGCTTCCGGCGCGTGGGCAAATTCATCGTTGACCGCAATGCGCCGGGGAAGGGGGGAAGGCACCGCAGCGCCTCCTATTTCTGCCGTGCTAAGAAGTTCCTCCAGCTCCGCCCGGAGACGGCGGGTGGTGTAAACGCTTTCGCCGCTGGCCAGCAGCTGCTTCATAAACGCGCTAGTGCCCAGGTCCTGGTAAATGGCCAGCGCCGTAGCGTAGTTCCAGTCGCTCAGCACCTGAGCAATGCGGTCCGCGGGGCGGTCGGTTTTTGTGTAATGCACCACCGAAAATAAAACCGCACGGAGGCTACAGAAAGGACATAAGAAAGGCTCCTGAGGTATCAGGAGCCTTTGCAGATTCAATAGGTTCAGGCAACCACGCGGCCGCAGGGGGCCGCTTCCAGTAACTTAACTGTTTTTAGCGGATTTTTCCATTTTCTTCAGGTAGCGACAGCCACCTTTGCGGTTGTAAAGCGCTTCGGCCTTCGTCAGGCTGATCGTCGTGAAATCAACGGTCTGGCCGTCGATCATCACCTTGCCGGGCACAATGCCGACCACTTCAAATTTTCCCTCCAACGCCGATGAGGGCGTTGGCACAGGCTTGGTTTCTGCCATGAGGTTTGCGTCAAAGGGTGGTAAACGTGATTAAGCGGCCGGCGTCAACGGAATGGCACCGGTGTAGATGGGCGCGATGCGTCCGATCGACTTGACCGTCACCGTGATGCCCTTCAGGTCCGCTACTTTCGTTCCGGAATCCGACTCGGCCACATCCAGGTTGGCGGGCAGGTATTCCGAGCCGAAGATGCGGATCTGACCATCCAGCTCCCGGACCAGCACCACCAGGTTAGTGTTCTTCAGGTATTCGATCATGCCCAGCAGGTAGTCTTTGTTGCCCGGATGGAACAGCGTCACCGTATTCTCGGCGCTTTTGCCATCGCGTTCGCCCACCAGCGTAGACTTCATATTGCCTTTCTCCAGCGTGCAGTAAAACTCTTTGAAGCACTTGCCTGACTTGAACACAAAGTCATCGGCCACGGTCACCAGTTCGGCCGCGGAAGTGGCGCTGGCCGGCGTCGCCGCAATGGCCGGAAATGTATCGATGTCGTCCAGCGCACAGTAGTAGTGCATACGGGCCAGTCCGGCGTCGTTATTAGACCCGTTGGGCCACAAAATATCTTGTAATTCCATCGCGTGAGATGTTGTTTAAAGGGGTTAACAGCTTTGTTCCGGGGAGAAGCTACAGCTTCACCAGTACAGGCGACTGGATCTTGACCAAATGCTTCACCACGTCCGCGTACTCTTTCTTTTTCAGGTCTTCGGCCTTCAGCACGTGCACCGTACCGGCCACTTTCACCTGGAACTTCGGGAGGGTGACCTTGTATCGGGCCTTCTCGTGTGTGATGATGGTCTCACTGGCCACGGTGGCCACGGCCTGCTCTTCGATCATTTTGGTTTGATCCGCAATGACGGCATCGCGTTCGGCCAGGGCCTTCGCATTGGCTTCTCGCTCTTCAGCCAGTTGTTTTTTGAGCGCTTCCAGCTCTGTAGTTTGGGTTTCGTCTGCCATAACAGTAAAAGGGCGTTCCCGCCCGGGGGGGAAAGGGTTAGAAAGCGGGGGCGTAAACGCCCCTCGACAGAGGTGAGAAATTATACCAGCTCGTTGCAGAAGAAGATCTCCGGAATCAGCATGCCGACGCCTTGCCAGTAGTCGGTGTACAGCTTCACCTTCCGGTCTACGTTCTCAATGCGAGGCGTCTGGATGCCCGTCTTTTTGGTCAGGCGTACCAGGTTCGACTTCGGAGAACACCAGATCCGTGACTTCCCGGCCATCGAGGGCAGGCCCTGCATGGTGATGTTGGTGAAGTCCACCTTCCGCTTCGCACCGGCGTAGTCAGTATCCTTCCCGTACAGTTCGCGGTAGCCACGCAGGTAACGGCGCTCCAGCGTTTCGCTCAGGCCCAGCGTCATGGGCGCGTTGCGGTACAGGGAATTGATCTGATCCACAAAGTCTTCCACCTGTTTCACAAAGAGTTTATCGTCCGCATCGATCGCGCCCAGCGTGATCGGCGTAATGCGGCCGGCCGTGATCTGATCGGCAATGATCTTGCCCAGTCCGTCCATGCTTGTGCCGACAGCGCCGGCCGTACCCGGCGTTGGTGCGGCATAAACACCGTTGTAGATCAGGTCCAGTTCTTCGTCTTCTTTGATCTGAGGGATCACCAGGGACTCTACGAACCAGCGCACAAACGGCCAGGTCTTCCGATCCAGCGAGTTGTCGGCCAGAAAGCCCAACCAGGTAGCCTCCAGATCGTCCGGATACTCTTCCAGGTCCGCTTTCATTTTGAATTGCTCGATGGCGATCGGCACAAATTGCGCTTCGCCACGAGGGGTCCAGGCTTTCTGGAACGGCTGCAACAGTTTGCCGATGCGGGCTTCGGAGGCACGGTAGATCGTGGCGTCCGTGACCATGGTGGTAAACAGGGCGGCTGTGACCGCGGCCTGGAACAGCTGCTGCACAATGCGGCTGCGGTTCGCCTCCTGGCTGGGACCTAAGTAGTAGGCCCCGAATTCGGTGATGATATCTGCAATATCCATCGTCTAAGCTTGAAAAGGGGTTATGAACTATGATTGAATTACTCAGTCGTTTGCGGTGGGCCGTGCGGCAAAGCGTGGATCCGCGTCGAGCGCTGCATTGTGGGGCAGGGCATCGATGGTCTCCTGCGAAACATCCTTTCTGGAGTCAATCGCATCGGTTTTGCGCTGTACCGGGTGGGTCGGACGCTCACCCGGCTGAGCGCCGTAGGCAGCCGCTTCCGCCCGCGCTTCGTCGCGTTCCTGGGTCAGGCTAGTGACCTGCGCGGTCAGCGCTTCGATTTGCTTTTGCCGGGCCTCCGCGGTGGCATTCGCTTCCGTCAATTGAGCTTCCACAGCCGCTTTGGCAGCCAGTTCGGCGTTGAGTTTTTCGAGCGTTTCCTCGGTCATGTCGACCTGGTGTTCACTCGTCGTGGCATCGGCGGCCAGGCTGATGCCGAACACGGCCAAAAGCGAGGTCCATGCACTTTTCAGCTTCATCTGATTCTGGGTTTTATTGGAGGATTGGGTTTGTGATGCAGGAGCATGGGTACGGGCCAGCCCGGAAGCCCGCTGTACGGCGTAGTCGAACGTGCCGATCTCATCGATCAGCCCCCTGGCTTGGGCGTCTTCGTTCAGGTACGTCTTGCCGGTCAGGGCATCGTCCGAAACGTCCGGGCGGTTTGCCTTGATGGCAGAGATGAACATCGCCGCGGCCGGGTTGAGCAACTCTTCCTGGAGTGGCTTGTAGTGGCCGGTGTTGGCGTCCCGCGACGTCTTGTTTTTGTCTTTCGACTGCTCGGCATAGACCTCATGGAATTTGACGCCCATCTCTTCGTAATAGGGCTTCACGTCGGCCCAGGCCATCATGCAGCCAATTGAGCCGATGATGTTGAGGTCATCGCTGGCGATGATGAGATCACAGGCCGAGCCGAGCCACATGGCCGCCGAACACATCATGCCGTTGACAAAGGCCACAATGGGCTTCTCGGTGTTTTTGATGAGGTCGGCCAGCGTCTTGAGTCCGTCGGCACTGCCCCCGGGCGAATCGATCCGGAGCAGAATGGCGGCGATGTTGGGATGGCCGTCTGCCTGTTGGATCTGCGCTCCACGGGTCAGCATGCCTGGCTCGTAACAGTAGTCGTATTTGGTGAGCGCGCCCAGCAGAGGAATGACCGCTACCGAGTTCTTCGGGGCTTCGTCGTAGGATTTGTAGCGATCGGGGCTGGCCGTGGCGGCCGCGGCACAGAGCGCATAGGGCTGGTTCTTCATCTCCCGCTCTTCCCGATCTTCGTCGTACATGCGCACCTCTTGCCCTTTCAGGAAGGCCGCGCTGTACGGAAGCAGGGTTTGAACGGCATCGGCATCGATGTACCAGACGCCCCGACGGATCGCATGAAGTAAATGAAAGTTTCGCACCTGTCACCAGTTGTTACAGGTTCGAAGATGGCAGGCGCTCCTGCCTTAAAAAAGGACAAGAAGTTTACGGGGTTGGGTCACCCGTTGGTGTGTCGTCAGTAGACGGCCGAGGATACTGAGATTCCTGGTACACCTGTCGGATCAGTTCGAGGGTATTGTACAGTTGCTCATCTGGTTCGGCCTGATAGGGTGACTTTTCGATAATTTCATCAACCCGCTTGGTGAAGTTGTCCACTACCACTTGAATCAGTTCAGCAAATTGATCGAGTTGTTTGAGGTCCTCATCTTTAATACACGTCCTGATGACCAGTGCTAATCCCTTGATCCGACACAAAGGCCCCCGGAATTCTTGATGGTAAAGTCGATTAAGCACTTCCCGATGTGCATTCAACTCATCAGACAATGCCAAAATGAGCTCCTGGTACTCTTTGATCTCCTGAGGATCCGCAGGGTGATTGGCCGCGGCGTCTGTATTACGCACGCTCACTTTTAAGGTGCGTTTTTGTTGATGATACTCTCGGTCGCTCATTTTCAATCGATTCGTAGGCTAGAAAATCACAAGGTGCCCATTGCCACGGGTTAGGTAGCTGATAAATCGTAGCCACGGCTTCAGCGCAGGCCAGCAACCGGGTTGCTCTTGTTTCGACAGGTCCAATCCACCAACCACCTATACGAAAGAGTAGTTGGGCGACAAATGTACCCCAATAATCGTACTTTTTACCAAAATGAGGGGTAATCTCGCTTACGTCGCACGTCCAAGGGAGTAGTCGGGTACGGCGGTCCGGCGCACGCTCCAGCCATTGCTCGTAGGGATAAGGGAAAAATCCCTTGCCCAAAGCTTCGCAGACAAAGAGCTGACCTTCCAGCTCGCAGAAGATGACGCAGTGGTTCCACTCCGAGCGGGTGATCCGGCGGATGCCGGCATACAGCCAGGTCATCGGCTTCCACCACCGGAGCGGGTTGTGCACCAGGGCTATGTTTCCAGTCGTCGGCTTCATGCAGTCGGCGTGTTGTACACGGTGGAAATGTCGAACAGGGTGTAGGTGATGGACAGCTCCGAAAAGTCCGGTGCCACATCCTGCCCGGCCAGTACCTGCGTGCGGGCTGCCTGGTGGCGGGCAAAGACTTCTTTCATCTCGTCCAGCACCACCCCGATCATCTGCAACGCTTGGAGATGATGGGGATTGATCTGCGAAAGATCTCCACCGGCTTCCAGGATGCGGAAGCGCACGTCCATCATCATGATGGTGGCCAGGTCTCGCGCCGACGAGGTCCAGCCGTAGGTGTCGATCAGAAAGGCATCGGTGAGCTTCTCGTTACGGAGCAGCAGATCGCTGGGGTCGACCACCCCGTAGGTTTCCCGCGTGACGCCGGCCATCAGGTCCACGATGCCCAGGCGCTCCGTCGGGTCGGTGGTCTCCAGGGCGGCGGTCCAGTCGATGCCGGAGACGTCGATCAGGCCCGTTTCCGGATCCGCGCTTAGCAGGGCGGCATGCGCCACGATGATGAGCTGTGCGGCCTTCTGGATGTAGGCCGCAGGATTGAGAACAAGGGGCTGACGCGCGCGGCGGACGGCCAGCGGAGCCGCTTCGCTCGTGTCGTTCTGGTGAGCGAGCTGGAACTGGAGCAGAGCCACTTCGGCATGGGTGCGGGCCTGGTCCGAGTTCCAGGCGCGTTTGAGTTGTTCAGGCGTGAGTGCCATGGTCAGGAAAGGGAATATCGTTGAAGAAGATAGGCCTGCAGCTGGTTGAACTTAGCGTCGGTCAACCCGTAGGCCAAGCCTAAGAATTTGAGGTAGCCTTTGAAAATCTTGTTACTGGACGGCTCGACCTGGCAACCCAGGTACAGGCCTCCGCCCCCGCCTGCAATAGCGGTCGGGCTGCCGTTCTGGTAGTTGATGGCTGTCGTGCCCAGCACGCCGTTCTGGTAGAAGCGCACACTGTCGGCCCCGTTGTTGCCGGTCGAGAACAGGTAGCGATAGCCGTTCAACTTGAAGGCCCCGCCGTTCTGCATAAACTCACTGGCCTGGTACCAGCGGGTGTTGCTGATGGTGCTCAGGTTGCCGGAGTCAAAGCGCAAGGAGTAGCCGGCCGCTGCAGAATAACCCACCCGAAAGTTGGCGGGGTTGGCCGTTCCGGAGGCTCTGGCCAGCAGGGGAGCCACGTTGGCAGTGCTCTGGTCCATGACCACCGCGACCACGGTAAAGCCGCTGGCATGGGTCCAGAGTCCGTCCAGCGAAGTAAACGACCCCGCGCCCGGCCCCGTCACGGCCTGCAGGCGGGCGAAGGTACTGGTCCCATCAAAGTACAGCCCGGTGCCGGTTGCGAAGGACGGGGTAAGGCCTGCAAACAGCCAGCGGTATCCGGTGCTGGCACTGGCGTCGCTGCCTTTGCTAAACCAGCGCGTGTCCCCCGCCGCGGCGCTTACCTCGCAGGTTTCGTCCCAGTAGGTCACCAGGGAGGCCAACGGATCCGGGGCTTTGCCCAGACTCGCGATAAAGTGGTGAGCGGGGATCATACGGCGGGCTGCGTGAGGTGGAGGTCAATCTCGGTGGCACGGACGGCCGAGATCCAGATCAGATTTTTCTGGCTGACCACGTAGGTACCGGTGCGGTTGATGGTCAGACCACCGTATGTGCTTCCGCTGACGATAACGTTGAGGCTGGTCCCGTTTAGCGTCGGCACCGAGCTATCGTTGTGCCGGATCCGGACGACGCCTCCGACGCCGGCGGCCGTCACAGCGACAGTCAGATTGCCGGTGAGGGCGGTGGCCGTATTGTGATGAATCGGCGCATCGCGCTGATCAATCGTCACCGTGGCGCCACTTCTTTCATACGGTGCGGGGGCAGCGGCCGCCAGGCTTTGCAGGTCGAGTACGCCTTGTGCAGTGGGCCATTGGATCGTACCTCCGGGCAGCACAGCGCCTTCGACGTAGCGCTGTTCGGGCGCTTCCTGGGTGCCGGCCGCGGTCAGCTCGAACTGGCCGAACACCACGTAGCCGTCCGGTACCGTGGGGTACTGCACGCGGGTCTGGCCGTCTTCGTCCACTTCCGGTCCGACGAGAAATTCGTACTGGGGCGTTTGGGCCAGGTAGTGGGCAGCGGGATAGACGCCGACCACCTTGCCGGCACTCACGGCCGGATAGGGCAGCGTGGCGGGCGGGAAGACGTAGCTCGATTCGCCCACGGCTAAGGTTTTGCTCGTGCCTTCCGGTCCCTGGAGTTGCACCTGCGCATTGGCATCGTCGCGGTTCACCTCCGGTTCGCCGTCGACCCAGGCGACGTTTGGGGGCGGCACGGGCCGGCCCATGTCCAGCAGGAGCTTGCGCCAGGCGCCGTCGAACAGCACCTGGTAAGCAATGCCCTGACCGGCTTCTTTGCGCAGGTCTTTGGTGACGATCAGGCCGGCGCTGCCGTGCTCGATGTTGTTTTTCGTCGGGAACCTGGCCGATAGGGAACGTACCGATTGGTTGCTGAGTGCTTCAAAGGTATTCAGCGGCGCCTCGTGTGCAAGCGTGAGTGCGGCGCTACGGATGGCACCATCTTCCAGCTTGTTAAATACCGACAGCATCAGTTTTGTGAGCACCTCGCGCACGTCGGCCGGGGCGATCTGGTCGCCTTCCGGATCCTGGTCGGCCAGGTACTGCAGCAAGAGGGCAGCGAATTGTTGTCGGGTGAGTTTGTCTTCGGCCATGGTTACGCGAATCGGAAGTTGAAGCGTGAGGTGAAGCGTCGGCCCTGGAGGGGCGGTACGTAGGGCGTCGCCAGGTAGAACGGCGCTTTGCGGGCGGCCTGCCGGCTGAGCGTGAGTTCATGGCCGGCGAGTCCGCGGAGCTTCTTCTGGGTATCGAGTTTGGCCTTCAGCCGCAACGGGTTGTCCAGGCTGCCGACGAGCTTGGCCAGGCCGTTGGTGTTGACGTAGATGGCGATGAATTCCCCATCCTGGTGCTCATCGAGCCAGGCCGAGGCGTCAGGATTGTCCTGCGGCACAAATACGGATAGCACCTGGCTGTAGTAGGTGCCTTGCTGGGCATCTTCTTCCTGGCTTTCCTGAAAGCCGCCCGTTTCCGGCGTGAAGTAGAGCTGAGCGCTTTGGGCATCGGTCACCAAAATCATTTCCTGACTGATCATCTGACCAAAGGGCATGGGGATCCGGACCACCTCTTTGCACCGATAGAGTTGCAGGAAGATGAGGCCGCCTAAGTTCTCGCCAATGGGTTGAGCCAGACTTTGCACCGCGTAGTTTTAGGGCGAAATAGGCCCCTGAGCGGCGAAAAGAAAAAGACATGCACGGAGGGCCGACTTCTGCTGTAGGTGGCAGAAATGGTCAGGAACGACGGACGGCAGCCGCTACGCGGGGCTTAGGATGCTAAGGACAAAAAAAGGACAAGGGGTGTCCCTTCTATTTTATTTTCTGCAATTTTTTCTGCGTTCCGCCGATACCGGTAGTAGCTTTTTTTGAGCGCCTCCATTTGGATCTCCTCTTCGGTCCAGTCGTAGAGGCCCATCCAGCGGAAGAAGGCTTCGGTGAAGTTAAAGCCCTGCGTATAGATCCAATCGTCCATGGTACGGTGGAACTGATCGCGCACCAGTGCCTCCAGGCGGATGTTGAATTTGAGTGCCGCCTGGTCTGACAAAAACGTGATGTTTCTTTGCACCAGGTAAGAGGAAAGCCGAAAAGCAATAAATTCTCCGGGCACGGGCTTGGGTCGGTAGTCCAGCGGAGGCTTTTTTAGAAGGCTGGTGAGGTAGGTGTGCAACTCATCGCCTTTGCCAATTTCCTGGCCATCGCGATACGACGACTGAAGGTACTTTTTGAGATGGGAACGGACGGGTACTTTGAGTAGCATGAGTTAAGGTACTACAGATCGTTATACTTTGCTTTCGCTGTAGCTTCCCGCCTTGTAAGATCATCCCCTAAATGTATCATTCTGAGTGGGTTAGCAAGACGATACTCGTCATCTTGCCTCATCGCTGGGTGAATGAAATAAGTCATATTGATGGAGCCGGTAGCGGCGGCCGTAGCTGCGTGCAGGCGGCTGGCCGGGGCGGTCCATGTCGAAGTGACATTTAGGGCAGACGCTGATCAGGTTCTCATCCGTACAGTTGGACTTGTTGCCATCTTTGTGGGCACACTGGAGAAAGATCTGGGTCGGCTTGCCCGGCTCTACACCCGCCAGGTCGCCTTCGAAAGGATTTATGCCCTGGAGCATGGCGGCAAATACCTGTACCAGGGAGTGGAAGTGCCCTTGCTGATCCCGGTAGCCGAACGTGCCGTGCGGAATGCCGCATTGTTCGCAGCGTCCGCCGGCACGGCCGAAGCGAATCCGGGCCGAAATGGCCTCCCAGCTCTCCGGGTAGAGGTCGCGGTCGTTCATGGGCTGGCTTGCTTTCCTTTGCGCCGAACGGCGATGCACATCAGATCCACCAGCGGCAGCTGGTCCCAGTACTGGGCAATAAAGCGGAATTTCTCCTGATCGGCTTTACTGACTTTGGCCGCACCTACCAGCTGGTTCATGTCGGCTAATAAATCCTGGTTGGTCTGTTCCAGTTCGCGGAGCTTCTCGCGAAGGGCACAGATTTCGTCTTGGTAGCTCATAAGTGGCTTCCTCCTTTCTGTGCTGCCTCGTGGATCAGTTTCCGGGCCGATGCCAGTACCGCACTGCGGAACGCGCGCGCTTTTGGCCGATCGAGACCCAACAACCGAGCGGCGTGCGCTTCGGTAATAGAGGCTGTTTCCCACGCCAGTAAAATCAGCATCTGTTCTTCGGTAGCTTTCATTTTTCCTTCTTCATGTGGAGTCCTACGGATATGCCGATTACAAATGCAGCGACGGCCAGCGCCCCTGCGCCGATCAGCATGATGCTGATCATTTCAATGTTTACTAGATTTGCCATGTCTGACTTAGAGATGTGAGTTGGATATCATTGATTGCCCGGCCCCATCCGAATAAGGCCGGGTTTTCTTTTTTGATGAGTTGACGAACTTCATTGCCAGCTCCAGTTGGATCGTCATGGCGGTACTCCCTTCTGCCATCCGTTTTTCTGGCTGTATTTCCGCAAAAGTTCATCGTCAAAGCCTTTGCCTTCGTTGCGCTTCACCACTACCCCGCGGATCCGCTCCATGCCCAGCCGGTGACACATGGAGACCAGGCTAGCCACGGCCTCGTCGAGGGCCTGGTGGGCAGGGCTACCCCGGGAACGGCTGTAGAATTTGCGGGGGGTATCCTGGTTTTTGAAGTAGACCAACGCATAAGCAAGGGCGGTTCGTTTCCACTGTTCGATGCTCATCAAATAGCGCTATGAGGTCGTTTTGTGGACAATGGCACAGTAAAACTTGTTGAGTGTGGCCTTGCAGCCGAGGCGCTGCACCCGGCGTTCGGCCAGAAGAAAGACCTGGTTGGGGTCGCGTCGCCTGGGATGGTCGGGCGGAAGGCCGGCGTTTTTCATCACCTCCCGGACGGCCTGCCGGTAGACTTCCAGCTTGTGGTACTCGCGCTGGCGCTGTCGGTGTTTGACAAGCCAACCGGCCGTGTTGGTGAACCCGTAGCGGTCGCGGCCAGGGTCGAAGTAGTACCAGGGGAGCGTCACAAACCGCTCGTCATCCTTCTCCAGCCACTTTTTCACCAGGCCGATGCGTTCGGCGTAGTCGGTGTAGGCGGTCGCCAGCCGCTCGTCGGGTACATCCTCAAACAGCCTGACAATCACCTGTTTGGCCCGCTTGTGTTCCTGCGTGGTGAAGCCTTTCCCAGGGTAGAGCACCACTTGCGCCAGGCTCCAGAGCCACTCGACGTACATCAGCAACTTGTCGGAGACCGAGGGAGCCGGCGGCCGCGGCCCGCCCGCGCGCCCCCCCTCCGTTGCCACTCCCCCCCGACGGCCGGTAGGGGGCGGGGGCGTCGGATTTTCGTCGAAAACCTCCAAATTTTTCGAGGGCGTTTGCCCGGCGTTCCCTTGCTTTTCTTCGTCGCTGCCCCCCGTTGTCGCTGCCCCCCCCGGCAGCGCCGGGGTCATCTCCCCGTGCACAACCGCAGTTGTGCACACCGCTTTCTCCGTATTACTCATTAAGTCAGGTAGCCTATCCCCTTTATGGTGAAAATTTTTCACTACCGCAGCGGGCGAAACGGCCTCAGGAGCGTTTTGAGCGGGTTTCTCGATGTGCAGGTCGTAGCGGTTTTCCTCGGCTATCCACGTGGTTTTCCACACCTCGTCCGGCGCCTTGAACAGGATCAGCGGGTTGAGCAACAGCTCGTATTCGTGGGTGGAGCCGTGGAAGCGGGTGCCCAGAATGAAGCGGCACTCCTGCAAGCGCTTCCGTTGGTTGATGATGGTCCGCTTGGTGCAGCTACAGGCGTGGGCCAGTTGGGCGTTGTTGGTGTAGATCCAGATGGGGCCGCCGTCGTAGCCGGGCGCGAAGACGGCCTGCCGGTATTGCGCGAAGGCAATAACGAACAGCTTCTCGGCCAGTTCGCGGCAGCAGCCGTGGCGCTGCCGGAGGTCACCGGCAAAAACCCGGGCCAGATGGCGATTGAAATACGCGGATACGTTGGCCGTCGAAACGTGCCAGGAAAAGTTGGCGTACAGCGCGCGATAATCCAGATTTAGTAGTACATTTACCATGTAAGTTTTTTGTTTCTGCAAGTACTCCATCTTGCTATTTTGAACCCATTTGGTAGCTCCCCAGATGGGTTTTTCCTTTTGCCGTCTTGGCGCTCATGCCGCATCTGGTGTAAGGTTTAGCCGAGTTTATCTAACTTTTTTTCCGGATGTCGGTGAGCCCGGAAAGCGTTACCCCTCCGGGGCTCTTCCGACAGCGGCAAGGCTAGGGTACCACCCAGTAGCCCTTGCTTCCCTTCGTACCTGGCCTGGGAGTCGAACCCACGCGAATGACCATCCAGGTATACATGCAGACCTCCGGTAGCCTGCATCAGGCCGCGCGCATCGGCCTCGGCACAGTAGGCCGCTTCGTACCGTCCCTGTGCGTATAGGGTTTCGATCAGCGCCTGGAGTAGGCTCAACTCCTGCGCATGGCGTTGGATCTCGGTCTGCATGCTCATGACTTCTTGCGTTTGGGGAGCCGCCCGGCGGCGCGGTTCAACAGGTTGTTTCGGCGCGTGGTGTACTTCGGCTGCGTGTGCTGGTTGGCCTCGGCTTCCTTCAGCAAGCGGTCGATTTCCGAGGCGGCAATTACCCACGAGCCGCCTTTGACCACCTGCGTGGCCTTTAGTTTGCCCTCGCGACAGTACTTCTGCACCAGCTTCACCTCCAGGCCGGTCGAGGTCGCAAACTCCTCCACTGTCACTGTCACTTTAGACGACAGGGCCTGACGCAGAAAAAGGAGTTCTTTTTCCAGTTTTTCCATGTTACTCAGGATCAGCGAGATGTCTCCTTTGGTCGCTTGGGCGGTCAAATCGCTCATGAGAGTGGCCTAGTTGTTGCGCGCCGGGACTGACGCGATTATTGAAAAAGTTCGGGTTGTGAATCAGAAGAGCGCTTAGGCTTCACGATTAGGTCGTCAATTGAACATCCCAGTTCGCGGGCAATTAACTCTAGTTGGACTAAATCGGGTTGTTCTTCATTTCTGAGCATTCTGCCGAATTTCTGCTTTCCCACGCCAATTTTTTCAAACCAAGCATGGGTAGGACGGTACACAAAAGGTGGTTTTGCTTTAGACTCTATGACCTCCTGAATCCGGTTTCGGATTTTCGCCGCTTTGGATATTGTAGTTGCCATGAAAAAGCATTATTCTAGTTGAGAATAACAAACTTTAGTTATAGCAATAATAAACTTCAGTTAAGAAATTTCCAAACTCTGGTTTTAACTGGAGTTTAAAATATTGTATAAATGCCTGATTTTCAAAGCGAAAAGTTTTCAGATTTAGTTACTGAAATAATGAAACAGCGCCGTGTGTCAGAAGGAAAACTCGCTTCTGATGCTGGGATGACTAGCGTGGGCTTCAAGAAAATGCTGAAAAATGGGACTGTTCGTGTCTCCACACTTTTCAAGATCTCTGATTCATTAAATGTGCCTATCGAGACTCTTCTAGGTAACCAATCAGGCTATTACCAGCATGCTGATCGCGGTGGTGTCAACTTGGCGAATTCCACGAGCCGGGATGTGACGACCATCAGTGGGGAAGAGGCTATCCGCAATGCTAACGAGCTAGACGTGTGTCGGGAGCGGGTCAAAGGGCTGGAGCGGGAGGTAGCATTGCTGAAGGAGTTGAACGAAGTATTGAAGAAACGGTGAGTGAGGAGGCCATGTGACCTATGCTATTCCTGGAAATGAAGGCAGAAATCGAGCAGAACCGCAAGGCGCTGTTCGGCGAAGATCGGGATGCTTACCAGGCGGTGGGGCCCTTTGTCGTCTCGCCCGGAAATCGCCCTCTCATCTGGGGAGACCTCGATGTAGAAGACTTTGAGATTCGACTTTACGCCGAAGAGGTGCGCTGGTATACCCTGCAGGGTCAGGCCTTAGCCGTGGCCTCGCCGGTCGATTTGGTAGGCTATTGCAATGACCTCTTTGTACTGGTAACCCACACGGGGCTAGCTCATGACCTACGCGCTGACCAGCTCGATGAGCTTGGCCGTATTCAGTATCGATTGATCGAAGCCAAAATGTGGGCAGGGCAGTTGTACCTGGCCGCTAAGCAAAAGATAGAGGCGGAGAAAGATTCTTTCACGCTTTGATCTTGAAAGAAATTTAACCCGTGAGAATAGGATGTCAGAAGCCGAAGCCGAAATTGAGAGAAACCGAGATACTGTCTTCGGCACAGAAGTTCATGGCTACTATGCCATTAAACCCTTTCAGGTCACACCCGAAAATCGGCATGCCATCTGGGGAGACGCAGACCTGGAGGACTTTGAAATCCGGCTTTACCCAGAAGAGGTACGCTGGTACACACTTAGAGGGCAGGAATTCGCCCATGGTTCACCGGTCGATCTGGTAGATTACTGTAACGATCTGCTTGTGGTGGTGACACAGCGAATTCCTGCAAACAGCCTTAACACGATCCAAATTGCAGAGTTTATTCAAGTTCTCTACAGACTGGTCGAAACTAAGATGTGGGCAGGTCAATTGTACTTGGCGGCCAACCAAAAAATAGAGGCGGAGAAAGGTGTGAGTCCGCGTTAAACCCTTCTGAAGAGGGGAGGAAGAAATGACCGATGAGGAAGTAATTGACCGGATTCTGTTCCGGTTGTATGAGGTGGATCCGGGGGCGTTATATGTAGCCGACTTCTGTATGGATGATCTGCGGCTGGATTATCCCACCTGCCAGGGATACGTAAACCGCCTGGTGCACGAAGGGCTCGTCAGACCACTGGGCTCAGCCCAGTTTATGATTTTAACCCAAAAGGGGAAGGAGGTCGTCAAAGAAGGCTACCGCGTCTTCCGGCAAAAGGAAGAGACTCCTGCGCAGGTGGAAAAGATGCTGCGAGAACTGTCCGTCAGGCAATTGAAGGGGCATATCTTTCAACTGCGTTACTGGTGGGCGTTTGTACTGATTAATGCCCTCATGGCTTTGCTGATTGCCTGGAGTCTTTACTTCCTGATGCGCTAATACAAAGTTTTGTAGTCCAAAGGTTGAACCACACAGCTTGTTGATGAGGGAGCCCTATGTCGGACAGAGATCAAGCGAAAGCGGAAATTGAGATGAACCGGAGCATCATCTTCAATACGCAGCAAGGCTATTATACCGTTGGGCCCTTCCAGGTTTCTCCTGAAAATCGGAAAGCCGTCTGGGGGGATGCCAGCGCCGAAGATTTTGAAATCAGACTGTATCCCCACCTGATACGCTGGTTTACGCTAGAAAACCGGCAGTTTGCTACCTCACAACCGGCGCGTCTGGTGCGCTACTGCAACAGCCTCTCCACGCTGCTTTTGCATAATGGCCAAAATGATGCCCTGACTGATGAGCAGCTCAAAGAGCTTTATCAGGTGCATGCCAAATTACTCGAGGCGAAAATCTGGGCGGGCAAGCTGTACCTGGAGGCGTGGGAAGAAATCGAAAAAGACTCCGCTTAAACCTTTTTGATACGTTTCGTATGTCAGACCTAGGAGCGGACATTGCCCGGAATCGGGAGCTTATTTTTGGTAGCGGAAAACCGTATCTCGCGATAGGCCCGATTCTTTGTTCTGCGGCCAGTAAACTAGCCTTGTGGGGCGATCCTGCGGCAGAAGATTTTGAGATCCGGTTCTATCCGGAAGAAATCATCTGGTACTCGCTGGACGGGCAGGAACTGACGCGTTCGGCTCCGGTACACCTGGTGCATTTTTGTGAGGATACGATTCAGCTCCTCACCCGCTACGCCATCACCGCCCGGGGCTTACCGACCGCTCAGTTTAAAGAACTTTACCAAATACAGCTTAAACTGCTGGAAGCTAAAGTGTGGGCCGGGAAACTCTACCCAGAGGCCCGCAAAGAAATTGAAGAGAATTTTAACAAGTTTAAACGAAAGTAAAGACGTCAAACCCATTACTTTTTGCCATGGCTTACGACCTCCGGAACAACCTTCTACTCATACTACAGAAGCGTGGGATTACCATCCGTGAATTGGCCGATCGAACCGGACTATCGAAAAAGCAAATCAGCAAAATCATTCGCCACGGCGACGGCAAACTCTCCAAGCTGGAGCTGATCGCGGCGGCGCTGGGTGTCACGCTTCATGAACTGATCGGGTCACCAGCTACCATTCATCAGGTAGCTCAGCAAGCGGGGGTGAACCTCGCGCATTCAAAAAATAGAGACATTGCAGCTAGGTATTACCCAGACCGACCTTTTGCGACTGCGGCATGAGATCAATGAGGAAATCAAGCGTTTGCAGATGCATCTACAACTATTGGAGGAGCAGGTGGAAGGATTAAATAATGAGCATTTTTTTCATCAAAACTAATGTTTGCATGAGCGCTCTTAACAAACAGCAAATCCTGGACCTTTCCTGGTTGGAGATTGCAAACCATCCGGAGATCATTCACCTCACCGATGGCCTATTGTACCTTCTGGTGAAAGAGTCGAATGTGTACTTTATCATTTTGTGGTTTCCTAAACGCGATCAGTCGCTAGATATCCTCAAAACGGTTATGTCTAAGAGGCATCAAGCCGATGTAACACATATTGCGACGGATGTGCGGGAGTATATAAAAGACACGCGGTACTTGTTGTTGAATGCTCCCCCGATGTCGGAAGCAACCGAGTCTTTAGCACAGGTCGGCGTAGTACTGGAACTCACGCTTTACGAGCATCATGATCTTGAATTTAAAATCATCAGGACGGGGAGTGAATACGAAGCCCCCGGGGGGCAGAAATTGAACATCTTTTACCGCAGATAGTCAGACCTATTTCAGACCTAATTAGTGTGAATGTTTGAAATTTGGCTGATTTGTTTGTTTTGGAGTCTGATGTAACTGCCTCATAATCAGGTGGTCGCTGGTTCGAGACCAGCAGGGCCCACTTGATAACCAGGCAGTTACGTACTCTTATCGTAACTGCCTTTCTTTTTAATAAGCGATTCAAATCCATCTTTTCTTCAGGTCATGGTCTGGTTTAAAATCCCGCGATTATAAAGCAACAAGACAGTAAGCTGCCGCCGACTTGATTTTTGCTTCCTGAGATTACCTGACCTGCTTGGTGAGGGCAACAGGCCTGTGAGGCATTTTGCTATTTGTTGAATAAATTAGAGGTAAAGCACCCGCACGTAATTCGGAACCGAAAAAGCCCACGCTTGTGATGAAAGCCGCGGTAGAACCGTTCCGTAGGGATAATGGCTCCCAAACGTTAAGGACGGATGCACCACCGGGTATGATGCTACCAATTGACTTCAGGCGGTCAGGAGGCTCTTGGAAGAGGATTAACCCGGACGACCGTCCTCCCATGCACTGGGTTCGTAACGCTGGCCAGGTTGATGCTTTGGGTTACCCACACTCGGCCTTGAGAAATTGTCCGCTTTTTTGCGGAAATTCCAACATTGGTCGACAAGCGGTAGTTAGAGGCATGGGAAACATGTCAGAGCGCATCTGCTTAACCTTATCGGAGAGTATCGTATGTCAGACATAGAAGCGGACATTACTCGAAATCGAGACCTTATCTTTGGGAGTGGAGCTTTGTATCTGCCGGTAGGGCCTATCGTGTGCTCGGCGAGCTGCAAAAGCGCCGTCTGGGGCGACCCTACCGCAGAAGATTTCGAAATCAGGCTCTATCCTGAAGAGATTGTGTGGAGCTCGCTGGACGGACAAGAGCTGACGCGTTCGTCGCCGGTACACCTGGTGCACTACTGTGAGGACACCATGCAGTTGCTCACGCACCACGCCATCATTACCCGCGGCCTGCCCATTACCCAGCTGAAGGAGATTTATCAGATGCAACACAAAATGCTGGAAGCCAAGATGTGGGCGGGAAAGTTGTACCTGGAGGCCAGAAAAGAAATCGAAGAGCAACTCAACAAGCACATCCTGAGGTAAATAGCGAGTGCCGGGAGGCCTATGATGCTTTACGATCGCTCCGGTGAAGATGTCCGATACCTCACATCGGCTGGCCAGGAAAGCGTTGACGCACCTCGTTTTGGATCGCCTGCCGTGTAACCAACGGCTCAACTAAACCGCGTGTGTGGTTGCCAGGGCCACAGTTCCTATGTAGGCGCAATTGCCTCCAACTATTTTTTCATTTATCGACCTATCGCCGAACAATAAGCGGTTACTTCCGGTTAGAGGGATGGATTAATCCTACGTCTCTTATACTCGCTTAACAATTAACAATGTCCGGTTTCTCTTTTACTTCTTATCTGATTGAACTAGGGTTTAAGGAGGTTAGAGTAGACATCTATCGGCACTCGGAGTGGGATGTGACTGTGCAGTTTTTGGGGAGTAAAGTGCTGATTACCAACTACAAACCTGCCGATCTGCAGATGTGTTCTGTGGTGGACGCAAAACCGACTTCGGCCGATGCAGCCATGCATTTGCTGACGCGCGCCAAAGTGCAGTTCCCTCAACTGCCGCTGAAGCGGAATCCCCGTAAAAATTCGCTACTGCTTTCGCGGGTGTAGGGCGTTATTGCCACGCTTCATTGTGGGCGGGCGGTTGCCAGTGGGAGCGCGGCTC
The DNA here is from genome assembly GCF_900100765.1 of Catalinimonas alkaloidigena. Taxonomy (NCBI): domain Bacteria; kingdom Pseudomonadati; phylum Bacteroidota; class Cytophagia; order Cytophagales; family Catalimonadaceae; genus Catalinimonas; species Catalinimonas alkaloidigena. The sequence goes on from NZ_FNFO01000002.1 coordinate 648,350, forward strand.
GAAGTACTGCCAGAGCAGACACGATACGTCCCGTAGCAGTACGTAGCCTTCGTTGTCTTGTTGCCAGCTTTGGTCTTGCTGATGGTTGGTGATGACGCAAAACACGTAGTCGCCGGAGGGCGCATTGACCAGCACCACCTCCGAACGCGATTCGTCGACGGCGCCCTGTTTCGACGCGGCCTGCACGGTAGGCGGAATTTGCGAAAGTGCTTCGTGGTCCCAGTAAATGTGACACAGGTTGCGGTAGATGCGCTCGCTGGCCGCCGGGTTGATCACCCGCCCCTCCCGGATCATCACGAGCAGCTCTGCCATCTCGCGCGGCGTCGTCTGCCCCCAGCCGTAGTGTGTCCGGTTGGGTTCCCGCCCCGGCGTACGCGAATTGACACGCGTGTGACGAAAGCCGTGGTCGGCTAACCACTGGTTGATAACTGTGCCGGTCCCGGCCAGCGATTGTGCCCACAGGCTGGCAGTGTTGTCGCTCGTGGTGATCATCAGCATCGCGACCTTGCTCAGTTCGATGACCGCACTGTCTTGAAACGAACCCAGAATGTCTTCTCCCGGATACAACAGCGAATCGCGGTACACCAACGGCGTGTGGTAGTCCAGTTCGCCCCGGTTGATTTTGTCGAATAGCGCGATGGTGATCGGAATTTTGATCATGCTGGCCGTCGGGAAGAGCGAGTCGGCGTGAATCATGGCGGTGCGTCCCGTTTTCAGATGACGCACGTAAATCCCCACGTCCCCCCGAAAGCCTGCGACCAGTTGCTCCAGCTGGGCCTGAAGCTTTTTGTCGGGTTTTCCCTGGGCCTCATTCGGTTGGGCCGCATTCGGCTGGGCCCCACCTGGAAAAATGGGGAAGAACAGGCAAAACGTGGCGGCACAGAAAGCGTAGCGCAGCAGCAGATCTTTCATGAGAAGTAGGAATCGGGAGAAGTTGAGCGAACGCAGAAAATTACCGTAAATTCGGCGGACCGGACGACGATCTTCCCGCATGCACCAGCAAACTTTTGGCCCCCTGACCCTCTGGCAATTCGACCATTTGGCTACCCAGTCGCACCTTCGGCACTTCGTTAGCGACCGGCGCGGCGGTATGAGTCACGAACACCTGGGCGCACTGAACCTGAGCTTTCGGGTAGGCGACGCGCCTGCGCACGTGGAAGCCAACCGCGCTCGCGTTGCCGAAGCCATGGGGGTGACGCCTGACCGCCTGTTCATCCCTCAACAGACCCACAGTGCCGTTGTGGCGGTCGTAGACAAGGAGACGCGGCCGGAGGCACTGGCAGAAACGGATGGGTTAGTCACGTCGACGCCGGGTGTCTGCATTGCTGTGCTGGCTGCGGACTGCGTCCCGATTGTGCTCTATGATCCGGTACGGCATGTGGCTGCGGCGGTGCATGCCGGGTGGCGCGGGACCGTCGGTCGTATTCTGACAAACGCCCTGCGTACCATGCAGGACCATTTCGGTACGCATCCCGCCGCGGTGCTCGCCGGGATCGGGCCTTCCATCAGTGCAGAGGTTTACGAAGTAGGCCCGGAAGTGGTGGAAGAAGTTAACGCTGCGCTGGGGGAAGGCTTTGTACGTCCGCACCAAACCGTTCCCGAAAAGGGATATGTAGACTTGTGGAACGCCAACCGTCACCAACTCCTCGCATTGGGCGTCCGACCTGAGTCGATTGAGGTGGCGGGGATTTGTACCTATCAGCATCACGACCAGTTCTTCTCCGCCCGCCGTTCCCGGAACAACACCGGACGCTTCTCGGCTGGCATCGTCCTTCAGCCTCGCTAACGTCCTTACAATCAGTATCCAGATACCAACGCAAACAACTAGGCCGGCACCTGCCTGCGCAAACTTCCAGATACGCCCCACACCTCAAACTTCCTTTTCTATGAGTTCTTTTTCCTTTCCCATCGGTACCCTCGAAGCGCAACCCGAACAGCCCCGAGCTGAGCAAATCGAGGCCATCGCCCAGTTGCCCGCCCAACTGCTGGCAGCCGTGTCCGGACTTTCGGACGAGCAGTTGGACACGCCCTATCGCCCCGGGGGCTGGACCGTGCGGCAGCTGGTGCATCACGTTGCCGACAGCCACATGAACGGGTACATTCGCTGGCGTCTGGCCCTGACCGAAAATAACCCGACCATCAAACCCTACGACCAGGCGGCCTGGGCCGAACTGCCGGACGCTGCTCAGGAGCCCATCGAAGTGTCGCTTCGTCTGTTGGACAGTGTACACCAGCGCTGGAGTGTGTTGCTGCGGGCGTTGCCCGACGAAGCGTTCGAGCGTACCTACCAACACCCGGAGATGGGAAGCCAAACGTTGTTGCAGTCGCTGGCCAATTATGCCTGGCACGGGCGGCACCACGTCGCCCACGTGACCGAACTGCGCAAACGTTTGGAATGGTAGACCCGCGCGGAATGTCTATTTTTTGGATTCGTACGCCTGGCCTTTGCTCATAAACACCTACTGACCTATGCGCTCCATTTTAGTATCACTCCTGACGGCGCTCACTTTCTCCGCCATGTCGCAACCGTATCAACCCAACTGGGCCTCGCTCGATAACCGCCCCGTCCCCGAATGGTACCAGGATGCCAAGTTTGGCATCTTCATTCACTGGGGGGTCTACTCGGTGCCTTCGTACGCCCCCAAAGACGTAAGCCTCTACGCCCGGTATGCGGAGTGGTACTGGAAACGTCTGGTCGATTCTACCGCCGAAGGGCACGCGCAGTTTGTGGCGTACCACAACCGGGTGTGGGGCGAAGATTTCAAGTATCCTGACTTTGTTCAGCACTTCAAAGCCGAATTGTTCGAGCCGACCGACTGGGCTACCCTGTTCAAGAAGGCTGGGGCACGCTACGTGGTCCTGACTTCGAAGCATCACGATGGATTTGCCCTCTGGCCAAGTGCGCAGAGCTGGAACTGGAATGCCGTCGACGTGGGCCCCCACCGCGATCTGGCCGGTGATCTGATGCAGGCGGTGCGCGCCGAAGGGCTGCGGATGGGCTATTATTACTCGCTTTACGAGTGGTTCAACCCGCTCTATCAGCAGAACCCCGATCGCTACGTGGAAGAGCACATGCTGCCGCAACTGAACGACCTCGTGACGCGCTATAAACCCGACTTGGTCTGGACCGACGGCGAGTGGGATCTGCCCAGCGAACGCTGGCACAGTCCGGAATGGCTGGCGTGGCTCTACAACGAATCGCCGGTAAAGCGCGACGTGGTGGTGAACGACCGGTGGGGGAAAGAAACACGGAGCAAACACGGGGGATTCTACACGACGGAGTACGGTCTGGTACACAACGATGAGCAGAGCGGGCAGATGGCGCGTCCGTGGGAAGAGTGCCGGGGCATTGGCCATTCGTTCGGGTACAGCCGTGCCGAAGAGGTAAGCGATTATCAATCGTCGAAAGACCTGATCCATCTGCTGGTCGGCTTGGTGGGGCGCGGGGGAAATCTGCTGCTGAACATCGGCCCGACGGCCGACGGACGCATTCCGGTCATCATGCAACAACGCCTGCTCGACATGGGCACGTGGCTGGAGGCCAACGGCGAGGCCATTTACGGCACCCGAATGTGGACGGGCAGTGCCGCCAACGAACAGGAGGGCGTTTTCTTCACCCAGAAAGGCGCTGATCTGTACGTACTCTGCACGCAGTATCCGGCGACGCTACGCCTGAAGGGCGTCGCGGGCGGTAAGGTGCGCCTGTTGGGGCGCGAGGCGGCGGTGAAGACGAAACAAAGCGGCGGGCAACTGACTATCACGCCGCCTGCCATTCTGCCGTTGGGCGACGCCCGCGACTACGCCTTTGTATTCAAGATCGAAGGTGGGGCCGGGCGGTAAGCAGCGATGCCTGTGGCGTGGCGAACCGGTGCGCTTGGCAATTAATACGCATATTTGTGTGATCATGCTTCTGTGACCCGACGCTTTCATTGAATAAGCGGTCGTGCGCAGAAGCATAGGCGCCCTGCCGAACCGCACGGTGCCGCTCATCATCTACCGATAACTATTTGGCTTCTCTGACAAAGCGAAGCTTGCTGAACTTATTTTATGATCGATCGTCTGCGAAAAAAAGTGCTGACCGCCGAAGGGCTGGAGCGCCTGCGCAAAGAAAACTCTGACAAAACCATCGTGTTTGCGACCGGTTGCTACGACATTTTGCAGTCGGGCCATGCCGTCTTTTTTCACCAATGCAAGGACCTGGGCGACCTGCTGGTGGTGGGCGTGGGGCGGGACCAAACCCTCACCCAGCTGAAAGGCCCCGGCCGGCCCGTAAACCCGGAACAGAACCGTCTGTTTTTGATCGCGGCCATGCACGACGTCGATTACGTGGTGCTGAACGACGACGCACTGCAGCCGGGCAAAATCGACTTCCAGCAGGTGATGCATCTGCTCCGCCCCGACGTGTTCGTGCTGAACGACGACGATTCGTCCATCGAACCCAAGCAGGCGTTGTGCAGCCAAGTAGGAACGACCATCAAGTTTGTGAGTCGGGTGGTGCCGCCGGAGCTGGAAGCCACCTCCACGACTAACATCATCAACAAAATTAACTACGGCCTGAAAGCGCCGTTGCGCATCGATTTCGCCGGAGGCTGGACCGACATCCCTTACATCATGTACGGTGAAAAAGGCTACGTTTCGAACGTGGCCATCAGCCCGTTGATCGAGTACCGCAACGGAGCCTTCAATTTTGCGGGCTATCCGCGGGGGAGCGGGCTAAGTACCTCCACGGCCGTGAAAGTGCTGGAGATGCTCAATTCCAAAACGTACAACGCCGAAGGGCGTACGCTCACGCAAATCGGGGAAGACCTGTTCAACCTTGAAAACAAAGAACTGAACTGGTTCATCGGGCGGCAGGATCAGTACGGCATCGTGTTCGGCGGATTCCACACGTTCGAGTTCGGCGACGATTACGGCAAGCCGCTGCCGCTAGACGTTTCGCGCGACACGCTGGAGGCCTTTCGGAAGCACCTGCTGCTGCTCCATACCGGCGTGAGCCGCAATGCACAGTCGGCCGTGGAGGGCGTATACAAAAACCATAAGACCGACGACGGGCGCAAGGCACTTCAGCAACTGGCGGAATACGGTCGTACGTTCGGAGAGGCGCTGGCTCAAGGCGATTTCCGGGCGTGTGCCGACATCATGGCGGCCAACTGGGAAGCGCAAAAGCTCCTGACGCCGGCCAGCACGAACGAAAACCTCGACGCCATGTACGACTTTGCGCTGGAAAACGGCGCCTGGGGCGGGAAAATTTGTGGTGCGGGCGGCGGTGGCGCGTTTGTGTTCTGCTGCGACGACCCCGAGGCATTGAAAAACGCGATGAAACGGCGGTTTGTCGACTGCTTCGAAATCAGCTTTGAGTTTGAATACCAGGATGTTAAAACGCTGAATCCTATTTAAGCCGCGCTACGCCCATGCACCCGACCGAGGAAATCATCGACCTGATCAACCGCAGTTTGCAGTCGTTTCAGACGATCCCGGAAGAGGCGTGGTCGGCCAAGAAAAGCCCGACGGTCTGGTCCAAACGCGAACTACTGGGCCACCTGATCGACAGCGCGATGAACAACCTGCGGCGGTTTGTGGTGAGTCAGTACGAACCTGCACCCCATGTGGTCTACGATCAGGAGGCATGGGTCGCTTTACAGGATTACCAGCACGCCGACACGCAGGAGCTGATTCTGCTCTGGCAACTGCTCAATCAACAACTGGTGCGCACCGTAAACCGCATCTCCGACGAGCAGATGCTTCTTACCTGCAACACAAGCAAGGAGGGGGCGCCGGAACTCCGCACGTTGCACTATCTGGTGGAAGATTATGTGGTTCATCTGAAGCACCACTTGCAGCAACTAGCGCATCGATGAGGAGAGCCACGTGAAAAATCAGCAAAACTGCCCCGTTTGTTTCACTGAGTTAGAGGTGAGGGAATGCGCTCCTTGCCACGCTTGCGGGTGGGACGTTCCCGCAGAACGGAACGACTTGCAGGAAAACAAACACACCTATGCCGTTTTTGAACTATACCAGGGCATAACGCTTACCCTGTGCGATTTCTGCATGCTGGACGTTGCGTCGTACCGACCTGGGTATTTTGGCTTTACAGAACAGAAGCACTTCCCCTACAAGAATTTTACGTTTATCAGACAGCTTGAAAATCCGCAGATGGAACGGGATCTGTTTTGTCCAAATTGCCGCCAAAGGCTCGCTTTTTTAGTGTTCGTGCAGGCTGTACGAGCGATAAATGCGAAAGGAAAATGAGATCAGAAGAGGAGGAGACAGTTTGGGTATTTGTGGGAAAGGGGCGTTTTCCGGGTGGCGTGTTCAGGAAACTAAATGTAGCCCATGGATCAAAGCCAACCGATTGACAGGTGTATTGACCTCGTATCCATTGGACATCAGTTGCTTCGAGTGGGCAGTGAAGCATCAAATTATAAATTTGAGTCCTACGAAACTCACAGAGAAGGCTCGTGATCCTGATTGTATTGGCAGCTTCTCTTCGGCTAGTCAGCCACATTATCACTATATGGAAGGCGAAAGAGCGTAAGAAGCGTAGTGCTGGCTTTAGGATAGGTTCAGACTCACTCCGGTATTTTCTTTTATAACCATGCGGGCGGGGCTTTACGTAAAAAGCTAGGCGTCTCTTCGTGACAAGAACCGAAGAGACGTTGCCATTTTTTTGATAATTTACTCACATGAAACTCACCCTTATTCTGGCACTGCTGAGTGTGGTGGTGCTGCCCTCTTTTGTAGAATCGAACGACGATGACCTGCAGGCCAGCATGGAGCGGGGCAAAACCGTTTACAGTAACCTGTGTATCGCCTGCCATATGGCCGAAGGGCAGGGCATGGCCGGGGTTTTTCCGCCGTTGGCCGAATCCGACTACTTGATGGCCGACAAAGCCCGTTCGATCAAAATCGCCTTGGTGGGCCTGCAAGGTCCCGTTACCGTAAACGGTGTCACGTACCAGGGCGCAATGCCCGCGACAGGATTGAGTGACCAGGAAGTAGCAGACGTGCTGAACTATGTGCGGAACAGTTGGGGCAACAAAGGCGAAATTGTAAAGTTGGAAGAAGTGAAAAAAGTACGGGAGGGAACAAAATGAAAGAGATCAAAGCCATTCTGGAAGCCTACGACCGGGCAGTAAGCAGCGAAGCACCGCCCGTAGCCCTGGCAACGGTTGTACACGTACGCGGGTCGTCGTACCGACGGCCGGGTGCCCGGATGCTGATGTTTGAACGAGGACGTTGGATCGGGGCCATCAGTGGGGGATGCCTGGAAGGCGATGCCCTGCGGAGGGCGCAGGAAGTGACGCGCAGCGGCGAACCACGCCTGGTGACGTACGATACTACCAACGATGCCGACGCGCGCAGCCTGGGCGTCGGGCTCGGGTGTCAGGGCGTGATCGACGTGTTGATCGAACCTTTGGTGCATCCGGCCGCGCAGCAGCACCTAGATAGCCTGCGCACGTTGGCAGAACGGCGCGAGGCGTCGGTGCTGGCCACGGTTTTTCGGACAGAAGGTACGCTGGAACTACCGCTGGCTCTGCACCAGCTGGTGTCCCGCCAGGAGCCCATCGCACCGCTTTCTACCGATAGTATCGACGAAGTGCTGCAACAGGAACGCTCGGCCGTGCGCACCTTCACGACGGCGGAAGGGAGTGCCGATGTATTGCTGGAATACGTAGCGCCTGAACTTGAAGTGCTTATTTTTGGTGCCGGTTTCGACGCCCAGCCGGTGGTGACATTGGCCCACCAACTGGGCTGGCGCGTCGTCGTTACAGACGATTGCGTTGTGCACGTAGCGCCCAAGCGATTCCCTGAAGCTTCGTGTGTGGTGTATGCAGGCCGGACCGAAGCCGTACCGCAGTTGCAACCCGGACGTTTCTCGGCGGCGGTGTTGCTTTCTCACAACTACGAATACGATCTGGCCGTTTTACGGACGTTGCTGCCTACAGAGGTAGCGTACATCGGCATTTTGGGCCCGCGTAAAAAATGGGAACGGATGCAGGACGCGCTGGCGGCTGAAGGCGCGCCTACGGAAGATCCGCGCATTTTTTCGCCCATCGGGCTGGACCTGGGTGCCGAAACGCCCGAGGAAATTGCCCTTTCGATCGTAGCCGAAATTCAGGCTTTTTTCCGGAAGCGGACCGGAGGGATGCTGCGTAACAAAACAGGTCCGATTCACGTACCTATAGATTCAAAGAACGTAGAACTCTCTCTTTAATTCCCTTTACTGTCTTATGCCTAAACGTAAATCTACTGTCGGGGGAATCATCCTGGCAGCTGGAAACTCGTCCCGTATGGGAGAACCTAAACAACTCCTTCCTTTTGGTGAACTTAACTTCTTACAACACGCCGTTTCGATCGGCACCGAAGCGGGCCTAGAGCCGCTGGTCGTGGTGTTGGGCGCCAACGCTTCCAAGATGCGCCGCGAATTGCTGAAATACCCTGTGCAAATGGTCATCAACCGCGATTGGCAGACCGGCATGGGGTCGTCCATTCAGGTGGGAATCAAAGCCCTCCGCCAGTTGGCACCGACGTTGAAGGCCGCGGCGATTATGCTGTGCGACCAACCGCTGATCGATGCCGCTTACATCAAGCAACTGGTGGCGGCTTACAAAAAGTCGCCGAAAGAAATTGTGGCTTCGCGGTATAGTGGCGAACCCAACGGCAGGACCATCGGCGCACCTGCTTTGTTCTCCTGCGAATTGTTCGACGAGTTAGAGCAACTGAGCGGCGACGAAGGAGCCCGTCACATCATCCGTAACCATTTGACTGATGTCGAGTTGCTGGATTGCCCGCATGGCTTGCTCGATGTGGATACGCCCGAAGCATATTCTCAACTCATGCAACAGACCCAAGCTGCCGTCTAGAAAAGACTTTTACCGTACTTCTACAAGAACCCTGCTTTTGTAAAAGAGTAGGGTTTTTTTACGACCCAAGGGCCTTCTTTTGCCGGAAGTGATTATGGTTTTGCCTTGAATTCCCTCTTAGGGTAAAAGAATTTTTCCATTCCGTACTCGAAATGAGGGGTGTGGTACAAAATTTTTATATTTAGGCAAACCTTTGCACTCTGACCACGGCCTCCCATCTCATGAAGAAAACTCAGGCAACCATAGTTGATATTGCCCACGCACTTAACATTTCTCCTTCTACCGTGTCGCGGGCGTTGAAAGACCACCCGCGCATCAGCAAAAAGACCCGCGAAGCCGTCAAGGCGCTGGCCAAAGAGCTAGATTATCAACCCAACCCCCTGGCCCTTAGCTTGTTGAATCGACGCACCCACACCATCGGGGTGATTTTACCGGAGATTACGCACCACTTTTTTTCGGCGGCGATCAGCGGCATTCAGGAAACGGCGCTGGCGGCAGGCTATAACGTGATGTTCTGCCAATCGAACGAACGACAAGAACAGGAAGAAGCCGCCGCCACAACGCTGCTTCGCAACAAAGTCGACGGGCTGCTGGCATCCATCACCCGCGAAACCAAATCGGACGAACATTTTGAGGCCTTTCGGCGGCGGGGCGTGCCGGTGGTGTTTTTTGACCGTGCTCCCGAAACACAGGGCGTCTCGAAAGTGGTGGTCGACGACTACGACGGCGCTTTTCAGGCGGTGGAACATTTGATTGAACGCGGGGCGCGCCGCATTGCGCACCTGATGGGCTCGGAATCGCTGCCGATTAGCCACGAGCGGTTGCAGGGATACCGGGCAGCGTTGAAAAAACACGGCCTTCCGACCGACGAAGAACTGATCGGCTATACCAACATTGAGCGGGAACAGACGCGGGCGGCTACAGAAAAGTTGCTGGCGCTGCCCCAGCCACCCGATGGCATCTTCGCCTTCAACGACTACATCGCGCTCTTTACGCTGCAACTGCTGCGGGAGCGGAAAATCCGCATTCCCGAAGACATCGCGCTGGTGGGCTTCTCGAACGATCCGCTCGGAACCATCGTGGAGCCGCACTTGACCACCATTGCTCAGCCCGCTTTCGAGATGGGGCAGACGGCTACGCGCATTCTGTTGGAACAGATCGAAGCCGGAGGAGATGTGGAAGTTGAACCCACCACCACGATTTTGCGCACGCACATGATCGTACGCGGCTCGTCGGTCCCTGAAGCCGAAGCCCTGCTGTAACGCGTCACTTCGAGGCCGGATGGTTTTCTAACATCAACTGACGGATGTATTTGACCGGCGCACTGCCGTAGCTGAGAAATTCTTCGTGAAAGGCCTTCAGGTCAAAGTCGTCGCCCATGCGCTGCTTTAGCTCCTCACGCAGGGCATAAATTTCGGTGAAACCGGTGAAGTAGCTGCTGAGTTGTACCTGCGACAGCCGCGCACGTCGCCATTTTCCTTCGGCTTCGGCGCGTTCCTGAAACGCTTCCCCAATCAGGAAATCGTACGCCTCTTGCTCCGAAAAGTCGGTGGTCTGCACCAAGTGGTCGAGAATGGCGTTGGTCGTGACGCGCAGGTTCCACTTGTCGTACATCAGCCACATTTCCGGCGAATTTTCGTAGCCTTCTTCCAGCATCATCAGTTCGCTGTAAACCGCCCAACCCTCTACCATCGCACCGTTGCCGAACAAGCTTTTGATGATCGAGGGGGATTTGTTGCTGTACACCAACTGGGTATAGTGGCCCGGAATGGCCTCGTGAATGTTCAGGATCTGTAGTGTGTACTGGTTGTACTCGCGCAGGTAACTCTCGGCCCCGGCGGCATCGTAGTCATCCAGCGGTGTCACATTATAGTACGTATCGGCTGTCGGATCGTACGGCCCGGGGGCGGAAACTGACGCCCCTGCGCCACCGCCCCGCATGTAGAGCGGCGTTTCGCGCACCACCAGCGGCTTTTCGGGGTCTTGCGTCAGCAAATCGTGTTGGTCCACAAAGGCAATCAATTCCGGAATCTGCTGCCGAACGGTTTCTACGAACGCATCGCGATCGGTGTGGGTTTGTGCTACCGCGTCGATCACCCGCCGGATTTTTTGCAGGGAATCGGTGGGTGGCGTTTGCCCCGAAAAGTACTTGGGCCAGAGCAAATTGGCCAGCGAGTCCATGTGGTGGTGAAGGTATGCCTTCCGGTCCAGCGCCTTCTGGTACACCTCGTCGGCCGTATACCTGGACACAATGTCGAGCGCAAACTTGCGCCGGAACGGTTCCGGCCCGATGCGGAAACTTTTGGCCGAGGCGGGTGTCAAACGGGTTTGGGTTTCTTTCAGAAATGCGATGTAGGCCTCAATGGCGTGCCGGGCGGAATCGAGCCGGGCCTGAAACTGCCCTTTCTCTTCGTCGGTGAGTCCCGATGCCGCCAGTGAATCGACCATGGCCGGGCCGAACACCGCCGTAAGTGCGCCCTGATTTTGCAGGATTCCCAGCTCGGTATGGGGGAGGGTCGGGGTGCCCAGCGTGGCGCGGGCCGTAGCGTAGTAGGCGGGAACGTACTGCAGGCGGTTGGCAATGGCCCGGAGGCGGGTGTCGCGGGCGTCGTAGCGGCCGTTCAGAATTTCCGCAAAGCTGCCGCCCACGTTCCAGGTGGCGGGATTCCAGGTGTAGGCCTGAAACGTATCGGCGTACCACACTTCCGATGCAATCAGGTCCTGCAAGATGTAGTAATCGATCTGATTCTGAGTGGAAAGCGAATCGACTGGATAGGCCGCCAGGCTATCGTGCCAACGGGCGTAGAAAGCTGCTTCCTTTTTACGGAACTGGGGCGTCGGAATGGTGAGCAGCGAGTCGTGTTCGTGCCGTCCTGCCCACAGCGCCGACGTAGGATTCAGGTCCCAAAGCGCTTCGACCATATGGTTTTTGAGCGAGTCGAACCGGATGTCGTAGCGTACCGGCCTCTCCTGCGGTGTAGGAGAACTGCATTGGCAGAGCGCCAGAAGGGCCACCAAACCCGCCAGCGTAGGAACGAAACAGTTGCGTTTGAAATATGACATAAAGAAGGAAAAGTGCCTGAAAATCAGATAAGAAAAATATGAAAATTTACTCAATGTCGTAATTTGGAGGACCTTTTTCGAAAGTGCCACTTTTTATTTTTGATTGTAAACGATAAGAATTTGAGCGTGCATACTATCGAACATCCGTACTCTTATGACCCCAAGTATAAGACACGTGCGGCGTATTTCTGTATGGAATTTGCCATCCACCAAAGCCTGAAAACCTACTCGGGCGGACTGGGCTTTCTGGCCGGGTCGCACATGCGGAGCGCCTACGAGCTGAAACAGAACATGATCGGCATCGGCATGTTGTGGAAATACGGCTATTACGATCAGGTACGAACCGAAGACAACACGATGAAGGTGCTGTTCCGGAAGAAGTACTACAACTTTCTGGAAGACAGCGGCATTATGGTGCCCGTCTACGTCAACAACCACCAGATTTACGTCAAGGCCCTGTACCTGCGGCCCGAGGTGTTCAACACCATTCCGATGTATTTCCTGACGACCGACATCGACGAAAACGATCACCTGGCGCAGACCATTACCCACCGGTTGTACGACAGCAACACGGCCACGCGCATCGCGCAAAATCTGGTGTTGGGCGTCGGGGGCGCAAAAGTCGTGGATGCGCTGGGCGGTGCCGACATTTACCACATGAACGAAGGCCATGCGCTGCCGCTGACGTTCCATCTGTACCAGAAGTTTGGCCACGACCTGAACGAAGTGAAAAAGCGGGTATGCTTCACGACGCATACGCCCGAAAAAGCCGGGAACGAAGAGCACAACATCTATCAGTTGCATCAGATGGGCTTTTTCTCCAACCTGCCGTTAGAAGAAGTGCGTCAGATCACCGGCATCGACACGGATAGTTTCAGCCATAGCTTGGCGGCGCTGCGCCTCTGCAAAATCGCGAACGGTGTATCCGAATTGCACGGCAAAGTGTCGCGCGACATGTGGGGCGAAAATTCTGGTATTGCCAAGATCATCCACATCACCAACGCGCAAAACAAAACCTACTGGGCCGACAAACAGCTGGCGGGTAACCTGGCTTCCGGCGACGACGAAGCGCTTTTCCACCGGAAAAAACACCTAAAGAAGCGGTTGTTCGAAACCGTGGCTGACCAGACCGGGAAGATTTTTGACAAAGACGTGTTGACCATCGTGTGGGCGCGGCGCTTCGCCGAATACAAGCGCGCGGACCTGATCAAGCGTGATATTATGCGTTTCAACCGCCTGATCAACAACGACAAGTATCCTGTGCAGATCATCTGGGCAGGCAAACCGTATCCGTTCGACTACAACGCCATCAGCCGTTTCGATCACCTGGTGACGTCCAGTTACAAAACCAAAAATACGGCGGTGTTGGTCGGCTACGAACTGGCGCTGTCGATGCTGCTGAAACAGGGAGCCGACATCTGGCTGAACACGCCGCGCCGTCCGCGCGAGGCGTCGGGCACCAGCGGCATGACGGCGGCCATGAACGGAGCCATCAACTTTTCGATTTCCGACGGCTGGGTACCGGAATTTGCCGAGCACGGCAAAAACGCGTTCATCATTCCGCCGACTGACCCGACTTTGCCGATCGACCAGCAGGATACGAACGATTACGAAAACCTGATGGGCATTCTGGAAAACGAAATTCTGCCGCTGTACTACGACCGCCCGAAAGAGTGGGAAAAACTGGTGAAGCGCAGCATGCTGGAAGTGACGCCCCGCTTTGATTCCAACCGCATGGCGGACGAATATTACGAGCTGATGTACGACTACCACGAGTAGTCTTGGTCAACGACTACTTTGATGCGCTGCGTTGCCTCCGGGCAGGGCAGCGTTTTTTGTTGCGCAGAGGTGCGGGAAGTGGCGTGTATCTGAGAATATCCGTAAGTTGTTGGCAATGATGCGTCTACAAGGTCTGTTAACCCGGGGGCGGTGGCTGGCATTCGGGGTGTTGCTGTTGGTTCTGACAAACCGTTGTCAGCCCAAAGAAGCGCCTGATTTGTGCGACTGTGTGCCCGTCGACGAGCAGGGAAACTGGGACATGCACCTCAGCGAAGGGTGTATTCAGCAATTTATCGACCGTTTTGGAGAAGATCTGCACGGCATGGAACGTTGGTTTCGGGACAGTTGCTCCACGTACCGGGCGCGCAAAGAGAAACCGGAAATTCAGGCGTGATGGAAGAAGAAGCTTTGGAAGGCGAGTGGATGCGGTTGGTGGCGCCTTACGAAGTGGCGCCGATGCTGACGGAAACCACGTGGCAGGAGCTGCACGGGGCCTATACTGCTCCACAGCGGCATTATCATACCCTGGCGCACGTCGCCGCTTTGCTGACGTACGCAAAGGAATTCAGGTCGGCATTGCCCGATTACGATGCCGTGCGATTTGCCATCTGGTTTCACGACGCGGTGTACAATCCGTTACGGAACGACAACGAGCTGCGCAGCGCGCAACAGGCGATTCACTTTTTACAACAAACGCGTTTTGAGTCCGTGCGCCTCCAACAGGTAGCGCACTGGATCAGACGCACACAACGGCATCAGGACCGGGAGCCAAACGAACCTGTTGAACTGCACTGGTTTCTGGCTTTCGATTTGGCGGTGTTGAGCGCTTCGCCCGCCGTGTACCAGCGCTATGCTCAGCAAATTCGGCAGGAATACCGTCACGTACCCGACCTGCTGTACAAGCCCGGACGCCGAAAAGTGCTGGAAGCGTTTTTGAACGAACCCACCCTTTACCGAACTGCTCATTTCCAACAGCGGGAGGCGCAAGCTCGCGAAAATCTGCGGGCGGAACTAGAAAAGCTACATTAGGTTATAGGGGCACGATAGCATCGCCCCGACGGATGGTGCCGCCCTGAATGACACGGGCTGTAATGCCGCCGTGCTGACGCATGGCGTTGTACCCACCTGGCCCCAGGTTCTTTTCCATCTTCGAACAGGGGTGGCATTCGCCGGTCCATTCCAGAATCACCTCCTCGCCAATGCGGAATTGTCGTTCTTTCAGCGCCAGCAGGTTCAGGCCGCGCACCACCAGGTTGCGCCGCACCAGTCCCGGATCTACGTCCTCCCGGTGGAGATACGATGCCACGGCCGTGAGATGCTCGGCATGAATCAGCGTTACGGCGCGTTTGTCGCTATTTTTTCCCGAAAAGCGATCACCCTTCAAGCCCTGACCGGGCTGCACCTCTACTTCGTCTACCACCTGCATGGGAGCATCGCGTCCGGGACGCAGGCCGATCCACTCCAGCGCGCCGGCGTGGGGGTGAATCTGCATCAGGTCATTTATCGTTTGCACTTGGAAAGTTGGGGATTAGCCGCTTCTTTGCGGTCCGGTTGCGGTCCGGTTGCGGTCCGGTTGCGGTCCGGTTGCGGTCCGGTTGCGGTCAAAGATCGCTAAACCAAACGAAATTATCATGAAATATCTGATTGCCTGCCTGGGCAACATCGGTCCTGAATACGAGCTTACGCGTCATAACATTGGTTTTCTGGTCGCCGACCGGCTGGCCGACCAGCAAAGCACCACGTTTCGCTCCGGTCGGCATGCCTTCACGGCCGAGTTCAAATACAAGGGGCGTACCATTTATCTGATCAAGCCGACGACGTACATGAACCTGAGTGGTAAGGCGGTTAACTACTGGCTGAAAGAACTGAAAATCCCCGTTGAAAACCTGCTGGTCGTTACCGACGATCTGGCGCTGCCTTTTGCCAAACTGCGTTTGAAAGGCAAAGGCTCGAATGGCGGCCACAATGGGCTAGGCAATATCCAGGAAGTGCTGGGCACAACGACCTACGCACGCTTGCGATTCGGCATTGGCAGTGAGTTCTCGCGCGGACGTCAGATCGACTACGTATTGAGCAACTTCAGCAAAGAAGAGATGGATGAAATTCTGATTCCGATCGATCGCGCCTGTGAAATGATTCTTTCGTTTTGTACGGTGGGGATCGACCGGACTATGAACCAGTTCAACCAGTAAGTATGATTGCCGTCATTCAACGTGTCAGCGAAGCCTCGGTCACCATCGATGGCAATGTGCGCGGCGCCATCGGAACGGGATTGCTGGTGCTGTTGGGCATTACGCACGACGACGGAGACGAAGACCTGACGTGGCTGAGCAAAAAGGTAGTACAGCTGCGGATTTTTGGCGACGAGGAAGGAAAAATGAACCGCTCGTTGCTCGACGTAGGTGGTGACTTGCTGCTGATCAGTCAGTTTACGCTCCATGCCAGTACCAAAAAAGGCAACCGGCCTTCGTACATCGAGGCGGCTCGTCCCGACGTGGCTGTTCCGCTGTATGAGCGGATGATTGAGCAGTTAACGACCGATCTGGGCAAGTCCATTGCCACCGGCGAGTTTGGCGCCGATATGAAAGTGCGTCTGTTGAACGATGGTCCGGTCACGATCGTCATCGATACGAAAGACCGCAAGTAAAACCGAACCTACGTCAGGGAGAAGTGGGGATTGTGAATAATGCCGAAGACGTTGTCCCAGGGATCTTTCACAGCGGCGACCCAAATGCCTCCGCCCACTTCCTGAGGTTGCTCAAACTCTTTCGCGCCCAGCGCTAGCAACGCCTCATAGTTCTTCTGAACGTCGTCGACGCCCCAATACGTGACAACACTGGCGGTTTTGTCCGGCTCATGCGCTTCGGGCTGAAGTCCCAGTTCGTAGCCCGCTACGTTGAAACCCACGTAGAACGGTTCGTCGAAATAAGGAGGCATGTGCAACACCTGTGAATACCACGTTTTTGCCTCGTCGATGTCAGTCACTTTGTAGATAGTAGTGCGGAGGCCCAGGAAGGGAGTGGACATAGGAGAGAGGAAGTTGAGTGAAATGCTATAAAAAAGGCAGCGGAAACGCTGCCATAAGATCTATCTAGTTGCGGGTGATTTTGGCTTTGTAGCGCCAGACTTCCAGGATGTCGGCGGCCATCACCACGTCGGGTTTGTATTCCGGGTTTTCCGATTCGATGATCACGGCGCCGCGTTTGCGGACGGCGTTGATGCACCGTTTCACCAAGATGCCTTCTGTGCTGACAATCACGTAGATGTCGCCATCTTTAATTTCTTCCAGAGATTCGATGTGCTCGCAGATGAGCAGATCGCCGGGCTGAATGATGGGCTGCATACTGTCGCCGGCTACTTCGAAAATGCGGTATGTACCGTTGGTGAAACCGGGAATGCTGAACGTCTGCAGATCGCGGATGAACGAAGGATCGTTCAACAGACGCGGATAACCAGCCTGCGCCTTTACGGGAACGAAAAGAATGTTTTCGCGGGTTTCGGTGGGGTCCAGTACAATGACGCGGGGTGGCATTTTATTCAACGGTTGGTTTACTTTTTTCTCTCCGGTTTCAATGTACTCGGGGGTGGTGCCGTAGAGTGCAGCGAGTTTCCGTAAAACTGGCACTTTAATCCGAACATTAGAATCTTTCTCGTAAACATTTATACGACTATGGCTCACACCCACCCGGCTGCCGGCTTCCCGTTGTGTGAGGCCGGTTTGTTTCCGTAATGTCGCTAGTCGCTCTGCTTGGTTCATGGTCCGCCTTGAGTTCGTTTTTTACAAAAGTAGAGGAAAACGCACCATTTCAAAAATTTGGTTCTAAAATTTTAGGTACGAACTGGTGTGTTTTGGTTTGTTTTAGTACATTTGACAAGTCTTTCAAACACTACTGTTTTGGTCCAGATTCGTCACCTCATCCACAACATGGTATTACCTATCATGAACCAGCGGCTCAACCTCACTGAGCAACGCGAATTGCGTCGTTTCCTCGAATATCCGGATGCGCTTCACGGGTGTCATGTCCACATTGGGCGGGAGCGACTGTCGGTGCTGCAGCAGCTTGCCGAAAAGCAGTACATCGAATGGGTACGCCACGACCACGGCGTCGATTATTTCCGGCTTATGGTAGAGTAAGCTTCCCTCGAGTTCTCATCCTTAAACCCGATACCTCATGAAAAACTCGTTGAACTGGTTCGAAATCCCAGTAGCTGATTTTGACCGTGCACACCGCTTTTACAGCATAATTTACGCACATCAGCTCCCGATTCAGGAGTCGGATGGTTACCGTATGGCCATGTTTCAGGACACTATGGAGCAGGAAGGAGTAGGGGGAGCAATCGTGGCTGGAGCGGGGCAGATACCCGGACCCGCCGGGGCAAAAGTCTACTTGAATTTGGGCGATAATCTGGACGAAATTCTGGCCCGTGTCGAGCCGGCCGGCGGGAAGATTGTCATTCCGGCTACGAAAATGCCGGAGTATGGGAGTTATGCCGTATTTGAAGACACCGAAGGAAATCACGTAGGGGTACACACGTATAATTAGCCTCTCTCAATCAGCAATTTTTCCTACGTGACCCGACCCTGTCCGCATTGCGGGCGGGGTTTTTTATTGGTTTGTTTTGGGTAAATGGTACATCAGGAGTTCTGTTTTGGTTCGTTCGCCAACAAGGCACTCAGTTGTCGATTGATCTGCTCCGCCTGTGTAAGCACCATCAAGTGGCCTCCCCGATGAATCGGCACAAAACCGTGTATGCGCGCCGGTGGCAGGAGTCGGTCACGGGTGCCGTGGAGACGCAGGTGAATTAGCTGTCCTGTGTTGCCTGACCATGCCAACCCCTGTTGAAGTGCCCAACGCAAAAAATCGACATCAGTATCGTGCAATATGTTGCTCAAGAGGCCACGCGTACGTGCGTTATCGGCGCCAAACATCCAGTACGTAAACGGCGTAGGGATGCGCAGCAGCGACATGGGAAACCACCGCGTGATGCGAAGCTTGCCAAGCGCCCGGAACAGGGGTGGAAGTTCGTGCGGGTGCACGAAACTGGAAATCAGCACCAACCGATGCGGCGGGCGAAATCGAGACATCACCTGTGCCACGATGCCTCCAAACGAAACGCCTACAAAAACGCATATTTCTGGTGAAGTCACCTGCTCAGCAAGTCGTCGCGTGTAACCCTCCAGGGTTTCTTCTGGGCGTACGGGGAGCCACTGCAGGTACTGCTTGGTATGGCCAGGAAGAAATATATCCTGAAACACACGCTCGTCGGCTCCCAATCCTGGGAAGAAGACCAGGTGCATTACTGCGCCAGTTTGCCCTCGGCCCGGGCGTACGGCAGGCGTGTGAGTCGCTTGGGTTGGTAGTACGCATCCAGGCCGACCGATGCGACCGTATTGGCCGCTTCGAGTGCAACAAAGCCATCTTCGTCCAAGATGGATTCATCCACCATGACTTCGATCACCTCGCCTACCATAAAAATGGTGTTGTTGGCTTTGATCAGGTGTTGTTCCGTAAACTTCAAGCCAATGCGGATATGGCTCTCGGTCACGTAAGGGGCGGGGTGGGCTTTGGTATAGAAGGGGGTTAAACCGCACACTTCGAACTCGGACGTACCTTCGTCGTAATTGGCCGAGGTCTGATGAGCTTTCTCGACAAAATCGGCGTGAACGGCATTCATCGTATAATGGCCGATGGCCTTGATGTTGTCGAACGTATGACGTGGTACGGTCAGGGGACGCAACACAAAACCCAGATAGGGGGGATTGGCACCTACGTGTACCACCGAATTGAAAACTGCCAAATTGGTCCGTCCATTCTCGTCAGCGGTCCCAATCAGGTTCGCCGATTTGAATCCCGCTACAGAGTTGATGAGTTCGCGCCGAAAATTGCGCTCCATATGTTTCAGGTCGTGCGCAGAAAAGGTAACAGTCGACATAAGTTCAAGCTTAAAATTTCCACAGAAAGCCCGTGCCCGTGGGGGCTGGCTCTACACGTTGTAGCCACACGTTCAGTTGACGTCCGTGGCGGTTAAAGAAGAAAAACATGGTGGAATCGAACAGCAGAAGAAATCCGCCTTGTAGGATGAGGGCCCGGCCGTAGCCTCGCCAGCGCACCTGGTGGTTCTCTTCATTATTCGCCCGTTCGCGCAGGTACAGGCCGGTAGCAATGTACCCTACGTCGAGGCCGGCATTGAAGAGGAGGAGTTTTTCCATACGCTGTTGCATCGCAAACGTTTCAGCCATGGAATATGAGGCAGGCGGTTGGGCACGGAGCCATTGGTATACACCCGCCCCAACAAAAGCCAGGTTCACCAGGTTCCAATATACATTCATCCGGTGAAATTCGCGAGCTTCTCCTGTACTTTGCCTGAGCATCAGGCCGTTAACGGCCAAATTGCCTACGCTCCACGTGCCCAGCGAAAGGGTGGTGAGGCGTTCGAGGCGTTGGCGTCCGGCATTGAATTGCGCCAGATTTTGTGCCTTGGTGCTTAAGCTCAGGAGAGCTGCCAAGCCGGAAAGGAGAATGTTTTTCATGCATATGGGGCGTATCTTCAGGTAAGAACGCCCCGCGACCCGAAAGGTTTACCAGACGAGTTCGTCGAACGAGCGATATGCAAACAGCAGGAGGTACAACCCTACGCCCGCCAACACGATCCCGGCCAGGCGATTCAGCCACGTCAGCAGCGTAACGGTGATGAACCGGCTGAGCTGCCGCGATAAGTAAACTTTCAGGATGTCGGTCATGAATACCGTACCCAACAAACCCAGGTAAAAAAGAAAGTCATGCCAACGGGTGTAATGCGTACGCAAGGCCACTGTGCTGGCCACCCCTACCCAAAACAGGAGTACAAACGGATTGATGCCGTTCAGCAGCATGCCTTTGGTAATCTGGCGCCCCGCGTCCCGGCGGCTGATGCCGAAACGATCGGTTTGGAACGAGTCAGTGGGAGCTAAAGAAGGTTTTTTGAAAAACGACCCGATGCCGAACCCAATCAGGATAAGGCCGCCGATCAGCCCGAGGGTCAGGTTCACGGTCCCATTGTCGCTTGTGACGCGGCCCACGCCCAGGTACGTTGCGGCGGCGTATAGCATGTCGGTCAGAAAGATGCCGGTTACCAGCAATAAACCCGCCCGAAATCCCTTCTGGATGCTATTTTGGAGCAACGCAAAAAACACCGGACCAATCATAATGGCCAGCGAAAGGCCGAAGAAAATACCGCTTCCCAACGCCTGAATCATGCGTCGATGCCTTCCTCGCGGAGAAACGCTTCCCACTGGGCCAGCGTGTTTTTCTTCAGCACGCGTGGAAATTTATTTTGACCGCCTTCTTTCCCTTGCAGTTTCATCCACTTGTAAAAAAGTGCGGAGGGCACAATTTGCACAGAAACCTCTTTCAGGGCCGCAATCCGCTCTACCCGGTAGTCATCGTTCAGTACTTTCAGGTGATCGTCGAGGCGCTGGCGAACTTCGGCCGCGTTGGCAGGGTCGTCGGTGCCGATCCACCAGCGATGAGCAAACAGTGAGTCATGTGGAATGCCCGCTACGCCGAACTCTTTGATGTCGAGGTTCAACTCTTCGGCAACGAGCCGCACGGCTTTGTTCATGTTGTCGACCGACAGGTGCTCACCACATAAACTCAGGAAATGTTTGGTCCGCCCTGTAATCACAATTTCGTTTAAAGCCCGGTTGGTCAGCTTGACGGTATCGCCAATCAGGTAGCGCCAGGTGCCCGCACAGGTGGAGAGCAGAAGCGCATACTCTTTCTCTTCCTCAATCTGGTGAATCATGAGGGTCTCCGGATCGGCCACTAGTTCGCCGTTGTCGTCGAAGTTTCGGTCGTTGAACGGCACAAACTCCATGAAAATACCGTTGTCGAGCACCAGCTTCATCCCATCGGGATTGGGGCGGGACTGGTAAGCCACAAAGCCTTCGGAAGCCAGATAGGTCTCGATGTAGGTAAGCGGATGCGCCAGCAGCTTCTCGAACCCTTTGCGATAAGGCTCAAACGAAACCCCACCGTGGCAATAGATCGTCAGGTTCGGCCAGATGTCGTGAATGGTCGCTACCTGATAGTGATGAATGATTTTCTCCAGCAGGATTTGAATCCAGGCCGGAACGCCCACAATTACGCCGATGTCCCAATCGCTGGCGCGCCGGGTAATCTCATCGAGTTTGGCATTCCAGTCGGTTTCTTTGGCGATTTGCGGCCCTGGCTTGTAAAAGTGCTGGAACCAGAACGGAATCTGGCTGGCCTGGATGCCGCTCAGGTCGCCTTCAAAGAAGGTCCCGCTGTAATTAAGGTGCGTGCTTCCGCCCAGCATCAGGATGCCCTTCTCGAAAATATTGGTCGGGAGGTTGTAGTACCCTAACGTGAAAATCTGCTTGGTGCCCGTCCGCTGAATGGCCCGGGTCATCTCCTTAGTAATGGGGATATGCTTGGTAGACGCCTCGGAGGTGCCCGAGCTCAACGCAAAGTACCGCACCTGTCCGGGCCAGCATACATCCCGCTCGCCGGCTTTCGCCCGTTTCCACCACTGTTCAAAAATCTGGTTGTAATTGTAGATTGGGACGTTACGACGGTAGAGGTAGTAAAACTCGTCGGGCTGAGGCGTAGCAAAGCTGTGCAGGATTTCCCGAAAGCCGTACGCCTGGCCAAATTCGGTATCGCGTGCCTTGGTGAGTAGTTTCTTCAAGACCTTACGTTGCATCTGCAGCGGTGTGGGCAGGAGAGGACGCAACGTGGTTTTCTGTCGGAGCTTAATACCTCTCTTAATAAGCGATCCCAGAATGGGCATAAAAATAAGTTTGTTAAACGGTGCTTGTCAGCGTCAGGTGGCAAAAATAGAAGATTTGCTTGCTATCGGTAACGGCAACACCCTGAGGTTTTGGCGGTTATGTAATGAAGATACCACTTTTAAAGAAAAAACAAATCAAATTGGAGGGCGCGCTTGCCGCAAGGCTTTTGCCAAATATGGGCGATATGGCCTAGCTTTACCCCAAAAGTTTGCAAAATGAGCACAATTTCTCATCAATTATCTCACTACCGTCAAATTGTACAGCCTTACGGAGCCAAGCTAGTGGCCGTCAGCAAGACAAAGCCTGTAGAGATGCTGCAGGAAGCTTACGAGGCGGGGCAACGTGATTTTGGAGAGAACAAAGTGCAGGAAATGGTAGCCAAACAAGCGGAAATGCCGGAGGACACGCGCTGGCACCTGATTGGCCACCTGCAAACCAACAAAGTGAAATACATCGCGCCGTTTGTCCACCTGATTCATTCGGTGGATAGCCTGAAATTGTTGCGGGAAATCAACAAGCAGGGTCGAAAAGCCGACCGGGTCATCGGGTGCCTGTTGCAGATCTACATCGCTTCAGAAGAAACCAAATTTGGGCTTTTGCCGGAAGAGGCACGCGAGCTTCTGGCCTCGGAAGAGGTAGCGCAGATGGAACACATCCAAATCCGTGGGTTGATGGGCATGGCGACTAATACCGACAACGAAACGCAGATTCGCAGCGAGTTTCGGTCACTGAGGCAACTGATGGAAGCATTTGCATTAAAGTTCGAAGGACCTCAGGTAGCGTGGACGGAACTATCGATGGGCATGAGCGGCGATTACCAGATGGCCCTCGAAGAAGGCAGCACCATGATTCGCGTGGGTAGTTCCATCTTCGGAGCACGCTAACACCATGAGAGTCAGGCGATAGGGTTTGAAGCGAAGGAGGCTGAAATCAAGTAAGGTAAATCCTGGTCCGATCACCGGAGCCACTATTTATTTTCTATATTTAAGAAGAAAGCACAAGTTGTCATAAGAAAAATCCGTTATAGAGGAAATAGCTTTTCGTGCTGTAAGGGTTGTTTTTGTTTATTAATGGAGCAATTAGGTGTTTTTGTCTAAAATTTAGATAAAAATATTTATTTTATCTAAATTGAGGTAGCATTCTACGTGAATCCTCCGTGGTGCTCAAGGTTATAATTCAGATATTTGGCTAATCACCATCTGTCATAGTATCGCTCCGCCAAGCATCTCTCAATTTCTAAATAACCTACTGGTAGCACACCATGTTTGGCTTCTCCACAGGCGGCAGAAGATGCAATACGAAGCTGGGAACTGTATTGTAGTGTTGCCCTGAGCAGTGTGGTGTGCAGGAGTTTTTAGCTTTATTTATATGCAGGTCTACCACGATGCACTCGGGTAGAGGTTAAGATCATTGTGAATAATCTAGTAAGCGAAGGCGTTAGTAGCCTTATCCATGCGATCAAAGACATCGCCTGTCTGGTAACAGAGGCTAATGGTAACCTATTGGCTATGAACCAACTGGCAGAGCAGATGTTTTGTGTGGAAGGACCACGTCTGTCGCTGAAACGCTGTGCCTGGACGATCCACGCCGATCGTCATCAGATCATTCTGCATGAGCAAACCCACGCGCCGAATAACAACCTTACTGATCTACTCGACTTCCTGCCGGTAGGGAGCGCGTCGTCCTGGACAGTGCTCCGCGAAGGCGCCTTTGTGCAATCGGTCACCATTGCGGTGTCGGAACTGGTACAAGCCGGAGAAGGGGGACACCTGATCTGCATTACTCCCGGTACAGAACAAACGCTGTCTGCCGCGGTATCAGACTACCAGCAGCTGCGGTTTGCCAGTGCCATCAGCCACATTTCCGACCTGATCCTGAGCGACGATACCGAAAAGGTCTACCGCGAGATGGTGAACATTGTGGGGAAAGCGCTCGAGATGGAACGTTGTTCAGTCTACGAAGTCAATGATACCCAGGGCTATCTGAAAGAAAAGTTTGAGTGGGTAGACCAGGAAAGTGATCCGTCGCGCACCTCTTCATTAGTGAGTTATCCACTTAAGAAGTTTAAAAACGCTACGGAGTATTTTCGCAAAGAAAAGAAATGGCTCGTCAGCCATAAAAATCAGCCCTTGCCTCTGTTGGTCCAGGATGGTTCCTGGCAGCTTCTGCACGAAGAAATGGATTTGGGCAGCATATATGCGTTTCCGTTTCATTTCCGTCCGGGCAAATATCTTTTACTCATTGCGCATCGCCATCAGGAACTGCACCGGCTTTCGCCCGAAGAACTGGAGTTCGTCGAAGCGGTTATTAAGCAGGTCAGTATTTCGCTGAACCAAAGTGAGCGCGAAAACAAATACCGATTCCTTTCGGAGAATTCAACCGACGTAGTGCTGTTACTGGATTTGCACGGCCGCTACAAATACATTTCGCAGGCTGCCAAAGAAGTGTATGGCTATGAGCCGGACGAACTGTTGGGGCGGGAGGTCTTTGAGTTTGTGCATCCGGACGATGCTGCCGATCTGCATGCTCTTTTCGCGGAAAAACGGGCGGAACAAGTGCCCTTTATGAAACGCTACCGCCGCCGCCGCAAAGACGGAACGTACGTGTGGATGGAATATACGGTAAAAATGGTATACCGAAACCGTCGTTTGGTAGGCGTGCAGGCGGCTGGTCGTGACATCACCGAACGGAAACGTGTGGAAGAAGCATTGGTCGTGGCCAAAGAGCAGGCTGAGGCCTTAGCGAAGACCAAGGAGATGTTTCTGTCAACCATGAGCCACGAAATTCGGACGCCGCTTAACGCGGTTATCGGATTTGTACACCTGTTGTTGGACGAAAATCCACGTCCCGACCAGCGGGATACGCTGAATGCGCTGCAGTTCTCTGCCAAACAGCTTTATCAATTGCTGAACGACATCCTGGATCTGAATAAAATCGATGCCGGTAAAATTGCCCTGGAGTCGATTGCGTTCAAGTTTCAACCTTTGTTGGAAGGCCTGGAGAAATCGTTCGTTTTGCGCGCCAAGCAGAAATCAATTGCTTTGCGCACCGACATTGATCCGGCTTTGCCCGAGGTCGTGCAGGGCGACCCTGTCCGTCTGATGCAGATTCTGACCAATCTGTTGAGTAACGCCATCAAATTCACCGAACAGGGAAGCGTGACTTTGCGAGCGCAGGTAGAAGAGGAGACCGATACGCATGTCTGGATACGTTTTAGCGTAATCGATACCGGTATTGGTATTCCGGCCGACAAGCGCGATGCGATTTTTGAAAGTTTTACGCAAGCCAGCCCAGACATTGCCCGCCGCTTTGCCGGTACGGGGTTGGGGCTGGCCATCACCAAAAAGCTGATTCAATTGCAGGGAGGAGACATCGCGGTAGAGAGCGTGGAAGGACAGGGCAGCACCTTCAGCTTCAACCTGAAAATGGAGAAAGGCCACCCAGATCAGGTACAGGAGAACGAAGCGAAAGCAACCGTGGACCTGACAGGGGTTCGCCTGCTGGTGGCCGAGGACAACGAGATCAACCGGGAGGTCGTAGGGCGTTTTCTGAGCAAATGGCACATCAAAGCCGACTACGCTCTTAACGGTCAGGAAGCCGTCGACATGTGGGAGCAACCGGACGTCGCTTACGACTTACTGTTGATGGATTTGCACATGCCCCACTGCGATGGCTTTGAGGCGGCAGCAAAAATTCGTGCGTTGGAGCGCCAGGAAGCACGGGCTTCGATACCCATCGTGGCCTTCACCGCTTCGGCTTCATCTGCGGTACAAGAGAAAATTCTACAGGCTGGCATGGACGATTTCATTCCGAAGCCTTTCAAACCCGTTGAGCTTTATAACGTTATTGCTAAGCATATACGACCTCAGACCACCACGGAGCGCCCGCCTATGCCCTCGCAGATCAATTTCAGTAACCTAGTAGAAATCTCTAACGACGACCCTGTTTTTCTGGTGAGCTTGGTGCATATGTACATCAAAGCCTTGCGCCAGTTCGAGAAAGAAATCCGCGAAGCTCTGTTGATGGCTAGCCACGATCGCGTCCGCGAAGTGTCACACCGTCACTGGGGAACGTTGCTATCACTGGAAGTAGAGGCCTTGATCAAGCTGGTCGAAAGCAGTAAGCAGCAGGTAAAAGATCCGAACTACGACTCCTACCAGGCTACGGCGCTTGTTAATCGCATTGCTGAGTTGGTCGGCGAAATGATCCGCGAGCTTCAGACCCACCTGCCAGACGATCAGGAGAGTTTAGAGCGGTAGTCCTCGTAGCTGAATTTACGCACTAGCTCAAAACTCCCGTCTTCATGCCAGATGCCTAACGACGGATGCCGTACGCCGTTGAAAAAGGTGGTCTTCACCATCGTGTAATGCATCATGTCATCGAATACCAACCGGTTGCCGATTTGCAACGGCCGATCAAAGCGGTAGTCTCCTACATAATCGCCAGCCAAACATGTGCTTCCCCCAATCCGGTATGCCGTTGCGGTAGGGACGGCATCGTACGCTCCTAAAATCTTAGGCTTGTAGGGCATCTCGATGCAGTCGGGCATGTGCGCCGAAATCGAGGCGTCGATAATAACGGCCTGAATCCCCTGGCTGTCGAAAATATCCTGTACGGTCGTTACCAGATAGCCCGTCTGCCAGGCAATGGCTGCTCCTGGCTCCAGAATTACCTTGACATCGTACTTTTCCTGGAATTGTTTGAGTACCCGGATCAGGTGCGCGACGTCGTAGCCTTCACGCGTCATCAGGTGACCTCCACCCATGTTCACCCATTTGGCCTGGTGCAACAGCTTACCGAAGCGATCTTCAATGGCGGCCAACGTGCGCTCTAGCGCATACGAATCGCTTTCGCAAAGTGTATGAAAATGCAGTCCTTCAATTCCTTCGGGCAATTGATCACCGAAATGCGGAGCGGTCTGTCCCAAACGTGAGCCCGGTATACAAGGATTGTACAGGTCTGTGGTCACTTCGGCATATTCCGGGTTGATCCGAATCGCGCACGAAATCTTTTTCGAAGCATGCTGCACCCGCGGCTTAAAACGCTCCCACTGGTTAAGCGAATTAAACGAAAGGTGGTCGGAATACCGCAGGATGTCCTCGAACTCGTCTTCAAAGTAAGCAGTACTGAAGCAATGCACTTCGCCTCCAAACTCTTCATACCCAAGACGGGCTTCGTAAAGTCCGCTACTGGCGGTACCGGACAAATACTTGCGTATTAGCGGAAAAGCACCAAACATGGCGAAACCCTTCAACGCCAGAATGATCTGGGCGCCAGACTCTTCTTGCACGAACTTAATCAGTTCCAAATTTTCGCGCAGGCGCTTTTCTTCCAGCACAAAGCAAGCCGAAGGAATGGCCTGAAAATCGACCGTGGGATAGGTACGTTGGAGGGCGAGCGGTGTTTTTTGCATGAGGAAATGGTTCGAGGCGCAAGTTAAAAGCTACGGACCGAAGTCGGTATAAACGAAAGAGGAACGACATGATGTCATTCCTCTTAGAATCTCGAAGAAGTCTACGGAACGGTTAGTACGCGTTTTCTTCTCCTTTGATGATGTTCAGAACAGTTTTGAGGATGATCTTCAGATCCAGCCCGAAGCTCCAGTTCTCGATGTAGGCTACATCGTATTCTACTCGCTTCTGCATCAGGTGCATCTGCTTAGTTTCGCCACGGTAGCCGTTCACTTGAGCAAAGCCTGTGATGCCCGGCGTAACGAAGTGACGCAATGTATACGTATCGATGGCTTTTGAATAATGCTCCAACTGGTTGATCATGTTGGGGCGTGGGCCTACGACAGACATATCGCCTAGCAATACATTGAAGAACTGAGGTAGCTCATCGAGCGATGTTTTGCGCAGGAAGCGACCGACTTTCGTAATGCGAGGATCGTCTTTGGTCGCTTGCTGATGCGTGACGTTGTTGATGCGCATCGTACGGAACTTATAGCAGGCGAACAGTTGGTTCTTTTTACCCGGACGCATTTGCTTGAAGAAGATTGGACCTTCTGATTCCAGTTTGATGGCGATGGCGATGATCGGCAGAATGAACGGGAACAAGAAGAGAATGACGGCCAGCGAAAATGCGATGTCGAATGCCCGCTTCAACCACTGGTTCGTTGTTTCCATCAGTGGCTCTTTACGAACCGTCATGACCGGAATGGAGTCCATGTGGTAGATGTTGACGTTCTTCTGCAAGAAGGCGCTGAAGTCAGGCACAATGCGGAAGTAGATGAAATTGTCGTCGGCAAACTTGGCGATGTCGTCAAGCAAATCGCGTTCGGTAATCGGCAACGCGAAGTAGATTTCGTCTACCTGTTCGCGCAGGCAATACGCTTTGATGTCTTCCAGGCGCCCACGGATCAGATCCTGGTGAGGCGTTTCTTCCGGCTTATCGGTGAAGAAACCCATGAAGCGGTAGCCTAGCTCTTTGTTGGTGATGAACATGTCATGCAACGAGTGAGCCGAGCGGCCGGTCCCAATCACTACGGCCTTGCGGTTGGCAGTAGTCGACAGTTTGTACCGTTTGTACGCTGAAATGAGCATGAAACGTGCAGCTACTACTGCCAGTGCCGATGCGCCATATGCCATGACCAGAAATTCGCGAGAGAAATAGTGGGCTTTAAAGCCTACGATATAAACCGCGATGATGAACCCATGTAACAAGAAAGCATAGACCAAGTTGCTAAGCATCTTGCGGGTATTGGTGATTTCCTTAACGTGGTAAATGTCATTGAAAAGCGCGGAAACTATCCAAGCTAAGTTAAAAATGACAAACAGAGAATAGTAATGTGTGAAGCTGATCTCTGGCCCGAATTTAAGAAAGTAAGCGACACGGAAACCCAAGCTTAGTAGTAGCAACTCCACAACAAGTAAAACCGCTTTGAGCAGCTTCGTGTGAGTACTGACTTTTTCCATAGTCCTAGATAATGTAAATGTCCCCAATATTTTAAAAAATAAAATAAGAATAGTTAAATAAACGAAGCGAAAAACCTCTTCGAAATCGGTGAATGTCGGTTGCGAAAGTTCGATTGTCCGCTATAGTAATCCGGAGTGGTGGCCGGATGAGCAGAAGTAGGTAAAGCGAGTTAACTATGGAAGCTATTTCTGATCATCTCACTTGTACCTGCTTTGCGTCGTACGTCGTTGAATCTATCGGTTTCAAATGCAGCATCGCCTTTTGGTAGCCCTGCCGTTTGGAGGGGCAATGTTAGGTAATGATGACTGATTTTGTAAGGCAAATATTGATTTGATTCAATTTTCTTATCGATTATTACAAAAGTAAGCTAATTGGCTTTCAAATCAAATTATTTTCGAATTCCCCCAGCGAACGAACGGTAGATTGCCAGTTTTACTCGTTAAATGCAAAATATTGGCAGGATAAATATATTTTCTGTTCGTTCTTGCCTGTCGTTACTATATACGGCTGATGTAATATTTAGTAACCGCCGATAACTTGTTTGGTATACGCGGGAGGCAGAAAGAGGTTATGAAAATAGCGCGATTAATTTATGCATCCGGCGATAAGTCCTGAACGTAGTGGAGCTTGTAGAAGGACTGCCGTGGCAGGGGTGCCTAAATCGATACGAAAAAAGGGATTTTTTGCTGTCGATGCAAGATACTCACCAGAATTTTACAAGAAATTAATATAACCCGCCCTTGAAAATACCAAGCTCGGCACTTTATCCGGAGCCTACAGGGAAGTAAGCTTAAAAGATAATGTGCCGAACCGGGCAAGCGAATTAGGTACTGGTATGCTAAGCAGCCGTTTGGTCTAGCTGAGCCAGATAGGTCTGCACCCCCTGCATAAGTTCTTGTGTGATCTTCTGAAACTGGTCTATCGCTTTGGATTCGTGGGGTGGGGTGCCCCATTGCTGTGACAAAACAGTGAGCTTGTGCTCGTACTGGTGAAGCGTAAGTTTCGTCAAAGTAGCGCGTAGCGCATGGTATTGCTCCAGAGCGTGTTGGTAATCGCCTTGCTGGATGCACAAGGCAATGGCGGTGCCCAAAACGTTAAGGTTCTGTTGGCACTCTTCCAAAAGTTGGCGGTACTGGGCTGCATCCTGATGAGCGGCAGGCAAAGCATTCCAGTCTACCGACTCCGGCTGGAGTGTGGCCACAAATTCCCGATGACGATGGATATAAAACCCAATCTTGTGGCTGAGTTCTTTAGGCTGAAAAGGCTTGGTTACGTAGTCATTCATGCCTGCCGTTACGATCTCCTGATCGATTCCTGCCATGGCCGAGGCAGTCAGGGCAATGATAGGCACGTGGGCTTTGCGCGGATCGCCTAACTCGCGTATGTGCTGTGCAGCCTGGTACCCATCCATTTCGGGCATCTGCAGGTCCATCAAAACCAGGTCGTAATGCCGCTCATCCATCTTTTGTAGCGCTTCGACACCGTTGTTGGCGATGTCGATCTCAAGGTTCCAGCGTGTCAAAAACTTGAGGGCCACTTTCTGGTTAATCAGATTGTCTTCCGCTAATAGAATGGAGCTTCCTTCCGGAATGGGCCATTCGGCAGCGGAGTCGGTCGCTTGGGCAGCGGCTACCGTGCTGGCTGTAGGCAAGCAGAGCGTGAACGTAAACGTAGCGCCCTGGCCGGGAACGCTGTGGACGGATATTTCGCCTTCCTGCATCTCGACCAGCCGCTTGGTGATGTGGAGGCCGAGCCCAGTCCCTCCAAAATGGCGTGTTGTTTCGCTACTTTCCTGCACGAAGGGCTCGAAAATAGCGGCTTGTTTCTCGGGCGAAATGCCAATGCCCGTATCTTGAATCTGAAACAGCAGCTCGCGGTACTCGCTGTTGCCCTCTTTCTCCGAAACGGTAATTTTTACAAAGCCTTTGGCCGTAAACTTGATGGCGTTGCTCAACAAGTTGTTCAAGATCTGGCCAATGCGTGCCGGATCGCCCTTTAGGTGATATGGCACATTCGGAGCGATGTCCATCTGCAGGCTCAGTCCCTTCTCGGCGGCTTTGGGCTGGAACATGCGGTGGGTGTCCGACAGAAGGGCCGCCATGTCGAAAGGAATGGATTCGAGTTCGATCTTGTTGGCTTCTATTTTAGACAGATCCAGAATGTCGTCGATCAGGTGCAGCAGTGTATTTGCTGAAAAATTCAGCGTCTTCAGGTTGTCGAGTTGGTCATCGCGTGCATCTTCCATCAGAATGCGGGTCATGCCGATAACTGCATTCATCGGTGTCCGAATCTCGTGGCTCATGTTCGCCAGGAACATGGCTTTCGCCTGTGATGCGGATTCGGCCGACTCTTTCGCCACCAGCAGTTCTTCTCCGTATTGGCGACTTTCCAACGCATTGTTTACCCATTGGCCCACCAACTGAATAAAGTCTTTGTCTTCTTGCGTGAACTTGGTGGGGCGATTCGAGAAGAAGTTCAGGGTACCGTAGGGCTCATCCTGCACCCATAGGGGTACGGCGATATAGGATTCGAAGCCGAAAATTTCGTAACAGAGCGCATCGCGGTACGCAGAGCTCCGCATCTCTTCTATGGCCAGCACCCGGTTCTGCTTGAATGTAAAATTGCAATACGTATTGGCCAGCTCGAACTGCTGACCCCGGTAAAGGGAATGAGGATGATACGAAAACACGTCCTCTACGATGTAGGTCGCCCCTTCGATGCGTCCGACCATTCCGGCATCCATGTTCAATGCCTGATTGGCAAACTTCAACAGGTGCGTCATCTTTTCGCCGGAACTGAGACCGGATTGGTAAGCAATGCGGTACACTTCTTCCATACGGACGCGCTGCCGTTCCGCATTTTGTTCAGCGACTTTACGAGCGGTAATAATTTCAGTTAAGATCACAAGTCCACCGACTTCGCCCTGATCGTCATACCACGGCCCCATTTCCCACCGAACCCATTCCTGTTTGCCCAGTAGGTTAATAAACGAGTCTTCTTCGCAGCTTTCGGTGATGCCTGTCAGGCAGCGTTGATGAATTTCCCGCCAGTGGGGCGAAAAATTGGGAAACACGTCGTAGTGCGACTGTCCCGTGATGTCTTCTTCTAACAAATAGTCTTTGTACCAGCGCTGACTGGCGGCGACATACCGCATATCCCGGTCGAGCATGGCAATGGCAGCCGGAGCACCGCTGATGAAGGCCGTCATGGACAAAGAAGGCGAGTGGAGTAATTGCGAAGCAGACGACGCCAGTTCCTGCACAAAACCATATACTTTATGAGGAGTAGCGGGGAAAGCCATGACGCGGAAGCGTGCGTGCGGCTGCGTTGGCCAGGTAACCTCCGCATCGACGGTCTGCCCCGTTTGCAGGGCTTCGCTCAGGTGCTGTCTCCAGAGCGAAAATTCCGGCAAAGCCAGTTCCTGTTCCGACGCCTGTGACGACGAAGTGTCGACCACTGAAGTAAGGTGCGGAGTGGGGTGGGGCGTCAGCTGTTCCGTCAAAACATCATAACTGAAGTAACGTGTAGACGAAGAAGCCTGAGGGTTTGACTGGCAATGGCGCAAAAATTCCCGCTCGGCGACCTCGCGTGTAACCGAGACCAGACGCGTTGCGTCGTCCGGATGTACAGAAAGATGGGTTTCCACCCACGTATACGCGCCACTGTGGTGACGCAACCGATAAGTAAACGACGTAGACGATTGTTGTACTATGCCCTGTTGCCAGTGGGCTTCTACCCTCGATTGATCGTCCGGATGGACAAAATCGCCCAGTGTGCGACCTGTTAATTGGTCTGGAGTAAGGCCGAATACATGTAAAGCAGCAGGGGTTAATACTTCGAAACTTCCGTTGGCGCGGTGAAAAATGACCAGATCGTGCATCGCCTCGATCAACTGGCCGAACTGGTGCGTCGTGTGTTGGATTTGCGAGGAAATTTGCTGCGAGGTCTGCGAATAAACTTCCAAGTCGCGTTTCCTGTCAGCCATTTCCTGATTGAGGAGATAAAGTTGGTGCATCATGCCTTCCAACTCCCGGCTGTGCTTCCGTTGCAGCCATGCATAAACACCGACCGTCCCCAATCCCACGCAGGATGAACTTACCAACACTATTTTGCGGAGGAGCGAGGCCAGCGATGCAGGCAGGGTCGCTGCCGGAAAGAGGCTGTAGTGGGTCATTTCCATCGTAATGACTACCCCTATCACCAATGCAATGCTCGCCAGGCGAGCGGTCTTGTGGTGAGCGTCAAAGATGAGAAATGGCAGAAAAAGTCCGGATAACACACAGGCTTCGAAAATAACGTCTTCGCGAAGCACCGCACCTACGATACTCAGGTGGGCGATGGTGAGCACAAACATCAACGTGCGCGCCCGTAACGTACGTCCCTGAGACATGAGTAGCGGACAAAGGAAGGCATTCAGGAGGACTAACCCGCTGAGCCACAAGTGGTCGCCTTGACCAAACTGACTCCACAGGACAATAGCAAAGAGCACGTGCGCCATTAACAGCAGACTGGCAAAATTGGTGGTTTGCAGGTTGATCTTCTCTTGATCGGTGGTATCCGGAGTGATTCCTAAGTGGATAAGCTTTGACAGCAAATGCTTCATTTTTAAATACTTAGTAATCATCAAATTTAGCGCCCTGCCGTGTAGCATATTGAAAGGAATCAGGCCCCTTCACAGACATGTAACTTATGTTAAGAAATCTCCGCAGAGAAGCGAGTGGCTGAGTACGAGCGGCTTGCGCCGATGCAGATTGCCCCAATGATTGCCGGAAGTAAGGTGTGAAAGGGAATGGGACGTTTTCGAAAATGCAGAATGGACAAATTTGCTTGTGCGGGATTTTCAAGCCAATTGCTGGCTCATCTCTTCTGCACCGCATTACATCACTTTTATCAATTGGGAGTATGAAGTACGATAAAGCCGTTGACCTGACCTACCTGATCGAATTTAGCGACGACGATCACGAGTTTATTCGTGACATGATCGAAACTTTTCTGGAGAACACACCCGAGGATCTTCACCGGCTTAGGGTCGCACTTGTGCAGGACGACTGGCCCGCGGTGCGCGATGTCGCGCATAAAATCAAACCTTCGGTCACGTTCTTGGGGCTGCATGCCCTGAAGGAGGATATCGTGGTACTGGAACGATTGGCCAAACAAGGGAAGCCGGCCGAAATGATACGCGCGCTGAGCCAGAAGCTCATGGCGGTATGCCAACGCGCTACGGAAGAGCTGCGCGTGGAGCTATTGGTTTATGTGTAAGAGATTTAAAGATTAATCCCGAACTTGTCGCCCAGCTGTTGTAAATCTTTTTCTACCGGGGGCAGAAGTTCGATGCCCTGTTCACTGCGGATGCGTTCAGACTCCCGTTCGGGGTCGCCCGGAATAAGAACACGCTGGGTTGGATCGGCCGTTTTTGCGCTACGGAACGTAACGATCCACTGGTCCATGTGCCGTTTGAACTCTTCGGCCGGTCGAAACGCATCGACGCGCATCGCCCCGAAAAAGTGGCCGATGCCCTGCCCGACCGGGTTGGCGGGAGGGGAGAGGAAACTCACAAAAGGTGGTACCCAAGGCCCGTAATTAGCGCCCGAAAGCACTGCCGAGAAAATATCAACTACAGCCCCGAGACAATACCCTTTGTGGCTGCCGTGTTCGCGGTCGCCGCCGAGCGGCAGCAGCGCCCCGCCTTTTGCTACGCCCTGCGGATCGGTGGTGCTGTGGCCTTCTTTGTCCTGAAGCCAGCCGACAGGCGCGGGCTCGCCTTTGCGTTGCAGAATCTCCAGCTTACCATTGGCGGCCGTGGTGGTGGCCATGTCGGCCACAAACGGCGGTTGCTCTCCCGCAGGAATGGCAACGGCAATGGGATTGGTGCCGAGCAGCCGTTCAATAGCAAACGTCGGTGCCACCAGCGGCGAAGCGTTGGTCATGGCCATCCCGATCATGTCGTGCTGGAGGGCCTGCATGGCGTGCCAGCCTGCAATACCAAAGTGATTCGAATGGCGTACAGATACCCAGCCGCTACCTACTTGGCGCGACTTTTCGATGGCGAGTTGCATCGCTTTGGGGCCGACCACCAGTCCCAAACCTCCGTCTCCGTCGATAACGCCAGTGCTGGGCGTTTCGTGTACCACCTGGATGTTAGGAGTGGCGTTGATGCGCCCCGCTTCCCACAAACGTACGTACCCCGACAGGCGCGCTACTCCGTGCGAATCGATGCCGCGTAAGTCGGCGGACAAAAGCACTTCGGCTGCCAGCGCGGCGTGGTCGGGGGGGCAGCCCATCTGCAAGAAGACCTGTTCGCTAAATCGCCGGAGCTGTTCGTAAGAATGCATGGACTATCAGAATACGTTGCGGCCGCTAAGGTAATGGGCCGCGTCTAGTTACAAAGGGTTTGTGTGGCTTTTCTCCTTACCAGAGGGTGTGCACGCTGGCGCGAATGTAGCGATCGTATACGTTGCGGACTGCCTGCAGTTGTTCCTGAGAAATGGCAGGCAACTCGGCAGCGTGGACGTTCGAAACGACTTGTTCGGCGTGCGAGGCCCCTGGAATTACGGTGCTCACTTCCGGGAACATCAACACCCAGCGCAACGCCCAGGCAGCAAGTTCGCCTTCCGGAAAAATCTTCTTCAGCGCCTCGACTGCTTCCAGCCCTTGACCGTACGGCACACCCGAAAAGGTTTCGCCTTTGTCGAACGCTTCGCCATTGCGGTTAAAGTTGCGGTGATCGTCGGGATCGAACACCGTATTGTTGGTCATCTTTCCGGCCAACAGGCCGCTGGCCAGTGGCACGCGTACAATCACGCCAACGTTTTTGTCTTTCGCCTGCGGGAAAAAATCGTCGGCAGGACGCAACCGGAACATGTTAAAGATAATCTGCACGGTCGCTACGTTCGGGTATTCAATAGCCTTCTGCGCTTCCGCAATTTTTTCGACACTGACGCCCAGGTGGCGGATCTTGCCCTGTTCCTGAAGGCGTTCGAACGTTTCGAAAATCTCAGGACGGTCGTAGACGGGCGTCGGAGGGCAGTGAAGTTGAACCAGGTCGATCGTGTCGCGCTGCAACCGCTTTAGGCTGTCTTCGACGTACTTCGTCAGCGCGGCCGGGGTGTAGCCTTCGGTGACGTGGGGCTGGATTTGGCGTCCGCACTTGGTAGCAACGTAGACTTCTTCGCGGCATTCTTTCAGCACGTTTCCTACCGCCCGCTCGCTAAGCCCTTCGCTGTATACATCGGCCGTATCGATAAAGTTGATGCCTCCGTCGAGCGCCGCCCGAAGCGTGTGAGCGGCGGTTTTTTCGTTGAAGGGAGAGCCCCATCGGCCGCCCACCTGCCAGGTGCCCAACGAGATTTCGGAAATGCGCCAGCCGGTTTTGCCGAGAGTACGGTATTGCATGTCTATAAAAGTAGGTTCGGCGACCAAGTTGCCCAAACCTCGTTAGTTGGCAAACCTTTTTGCAGAAAATAAGGCGATAAATACGCGTGAATAAACCTACAGCGGGCGTTGGCTGTTCCGGTAAAGTACTTTATCTTTTGCCCGGTATGAATTTCTGTAGTCATTGCGGTAGCAACCAACTCGACTGTAAAGTGCCGGCGGGCGATCACGTGGCGCGCTATGTGTGCCAGGTATGCGGCACGGTCCACTACGTCAACCCCAAAATGGTGGTGGGCTGTCTGGTGGTGCACGAGGAACGGGTTCTCTTGTGCCGCCGGGCCATCGAGCCGCGCTATGGCTTCTGGAATTTGCCGACCGGATTTCTGGAAAGTGGCGAGACGGTAGAAGAAGGGGCCATTCGCGAAACGTGGGAAGAAGCGCGGGCCCGCGTAAAAGTAGAGCGACTTCACTCGGTTTATAGCTTGCCGCACTGCGATCAGATCATCATACATTTTGTGGCCCAGTTGCAGGAGACCGGCATCGAAGCAGGGCCGGAAAGCCTCGAAGTTAATTTCTTTGCGGAGACGGAAATTCCCTGGGACGACATGGCGTTCAGCTCACACCGCTTTGCGTTGGAACGGTATTTCGAAAATCGGTTGAAGCCCGATAAGCAAACGTACCTGGGAAGCAGTTGCCTGCGTACGTCATGAACTGGCGTGATTTGGCTTACCTGCAAGCCGGAAACGTGCGGCAGCAACGCGCGTACCGAGCTCTGACTGACGGGGACATCCTGACGGCACTGGCACCTTTTGATCCTGTTCTGATCGGCACCATTCCTCTCCAGATCGACCTGCCCGGCAGTGACCTGGATCTGGCCTGTTGCTTCGCACAGGACGACGTTTTCATAAGGCACCTGCGGGCTCATTTTCAGCATCGTCCTGATTTTGAGTTGAAAACGAAACTGTTGCGTTCCGTTCCTACGGTGCTGGTGCGTTTCAACGCGCAGGGTTTTCTGGTAGAGATTTTTGGGCAGCCCCAACCAGTTGACGCGCAATACGGTTACCGGCATATGGTGGTCGAGCACCGGATTTTACAGGACCGGGACGAAGCGTTCCGAAACGAAATAGTCCGGCTCAAACGAACCGGACTATCGACAGAAGCGGCTTTTGCGCACTTATTGGGCTTGTCGGGCGATCCCTACGAAGCGCTGTTGCAGTGGGCGGATGCTACTTGCTGAACATGTAATTGAAGTTACCGCGCAGCCGTTTCCCAACTAGTTTTTCGTACAGGTCGAGGTATTTTTCCAGCACCTCCCGCGGTTGTGAGGTTCCGTTGACTACCAAGCGCTCGGGCGACATTTCGAACGAATATCGGTCGCGGTCTTCAATGAGTTCATCTTCCACAAAGGCATCTTCAAAAGCGTCGATCACTTTTTCGTTCAACACCACATCGCCGGCGTAGGCCTGTGCCAGCGCCCGTTGCTCCCGGAAGTGGTCGCGTTGTTGGGCACGAAGTTTCTCCTGTTCGGCGCGCACTTTGTCCTGATAACCACGCATCTCTTCTTGATACTGCTCGCGTAGTTCACGAACCTGCTCGCGGTATTCGTCCACTTTCTCCTGCCATTCGTGTTGGTGCTCCTGTAGTTCTTCCCGGTACACTTCCCACTGCTCCCGCCACGCTTCCTGCGACTGACGGAATTCTTCCTGCCACTCCTGCATGTGTTCGGCAAAGGCTTCGTGGTTCCAGCGGAGGCTATCGAGCGAATCGGGCGGGAAGGGCGGAACGGCGATGGCTAGCGGGGCCGTCATCGGCGCGGTAAAGGCCAGGGGAGCGGGCATAACGACTTCGAAATCGGGCAACGGGGCTACCAAGTCAAACTCACCCAGTGAGGCCAGGTCGCTCAAGATCGTCATGGTCTCGGTGTGAGCCATTGGCGCAACTGGCGACGGCGGCGTTACATGAAGGGCCGACACACCACCCCGCGAAGACGCGACGTAAACACGAGGGGCCGTGGACGTGCCGCGCCGCAGTTGTCTGAAAATCTGATCCAGTTCGCGCTGGTGTTCCTGATAATACTTCTCCGGAATTTTCCGGCCGTTGATGCGCAACTCCACCAGCTCGTCGTCTTCCAGTTCGGCTTTGATGCGTTTGCGCTTGCCGTTCTCGTCACGGTCGGTAATGGTAACCGACGTGCGGTCTTGTTTCGACGATTTGCTCGTGTCGGCATGGGATACCAGAGTAACCGGTAACGGGACTGCGGGCGCAGCGGCCGTCACCACCGACGCTTTTCCGGAAATCGTGTTGAAGCTGGCCACGGTCGGTTCCGTTGGTGCTGCATCCGAGGAAGCGTCCTGCGGGAGCCAATGCTGGAACAACAGGTTGGGCAGGGTTGCGGC
The DNA here is from genome assembly GCF_900100765.1 of Catalinimonas alkaloidigena. NCBI lineage: Bacteria > Pseudomonadati > Bacteroidota > Cytophagia > Cytophagales > Catalimonadaceae > Catalinimonas > Catalinimonas alkaloidigena. Next base: position 687,532 of record NZ_FNFO01000002.1, read on the forward strand.
CGAGTACACCATAGATTGACGTCCTGTATGAGGCGCTTTCTGCTGCCAGCCAACCACCAAAGCCAGCAGAACAACCAGTAAGGCGACACTGCCTTCGGCTGCCGGAAAGCGGGGGGCATGGGCTTCCGGCTGTACCAGACGGCGGATGCGCGCCAGCACGTGGAAACGAGGTCCTGTGAAAGCCAGCGCAGTTGAGGGCACAGTGGCCGTCCATTCCTGCAGGTGGAGAAGCGCCTTGGCCAGCGACAGGGAATCGTCGCAGGCGGTTACCGCCCAATCGTCGCAACAATGTTCGCGTTCGTTTCGGATTTCGCGCGAAAGCCACCAGACGGCCGGATGGTAAAACATCAGGATTTCCACGAAACTCTGAAAGAGGTTGATCAGGTAATCATAGCGACGGATATGGGCTAATTCATGGGCCAGGATGGCCTCGACTTGCGCGGGCGAGAGTCCGTTGACCAGCCCGATCGGCACCAGAATGATGGGTTTGAAATACCCCAGTACCATCGGAATATGAACCAGGGATGATTCAAACACCCGTACCGACCGACGGATCTGCATGCGCGGCACCAGCCGGTGCAAGGCCTGTGTCCACTGCGATGAAGCCGCTTGCAAGGCACGACGACGCAGGCGGTAGGTCCAGGCCAGCCCTCCCGCAAAACGGAGCGAAAGTACCGCCACGCCGATCAGCCACGCCCACGCGAGCCACGGGAAGCAGGACTTTAACGAATTGATCCACGTTACGAACCACACTGGTTCGGCCGGCGCGGGAGCCGTTACCTGATACATCTCGACCAGCGGAATCGCCAGCGTCGGAGTTGTCGCCGCCTGGGCGACGGGTGCGTCGGCCGTGGGCCAGAGGTACAGAAACGTGCCAAGCGCGCTGACCAATACCAAGGTCAGGCTGCCCACCAGCAGGAGGTAGTGGGTGCGGGCGGACGGTGCCAGCCACCGGCGGATCAGCAGCACCAGAAAAGCGACGAGGGTTCCTTGCCAGAGCGAGTGGAGGAGGGTCCATCCTAAGGTTTCGTGAAGGGAGAGATTCATTTTTTTCCTTTTTCTAGTTGATCGAGAAGCGTACGGATCTGTTGCAGTTCTTCGTCCGAAGTGGAGCGGTTGCCCAGGGCTTGCATGACCAGCTTCATGGCTGAACCGCGAAAGGTGGTGTCTAGAAAACGGTCCAGCAGCGCGCGCTGGGTTTCGTCTTCTTTCAGGAGGGCGCGGTATACGTGCTGGCGGCCGTCCGGCGTGCGGTCCACGATGCCTTTTTCGTGCATGATTTGCATCAGCTTCAGCGTGGTGGTGTAGCCGGTGGCAGGGTTGAGGCGCTCGTGCACCTCACGCACGGTCGAGGGGCCATGCTGCCAGAGAATCTGCAGGATTTGCAGTTCGGCTTCGGTGGGGCGGGGTTGGGACATGGATCTACGATTAATTTCGTAATTCAAAGATGTACGAACAATTTCGTATTGTCAATGGATCTACGATTTTTTTCGTAATTGAAGCGCAAAAAAAAGTTTGGAACTCCAAACTTTAGACAGCCGAAGGGCTGGGTATCACTTCTCCCATCGACTCCAGGGGAAGCTCGTGCGTGATGGGCTGTTCGGCCTGCTGGGGAGCGGGCTCGGCAATCCACCGCTTCAGAATCGACGAAGGCGAAAACAGAAAGCGCAGCAACACGTTCGCTCGCTCAAACGAAGGTTTGTACGCGGGCTCGGTGTCAGGTTCTACATTAGCGGCCGCAACCAGGGGCGTATCCGGGCAAGAAACGAATGTACAGTACTGGAATGTAGCGGCGGGTTGTACGGTGGCGGTGTACGGGGGCACGGGCGTCGAGGAAGCCGCTATGCGCCCAAGCAGGAGCAGGCCTACCGCTTTAAGGGACATCCAACGGAAAGTACTACTTCGCTGTAATAGGGTTGCTAGTTCTCTCATGGCATTCTTCATTAAGCTTGTTTTAACGATTTCAAGAAACCTGCCACATCATAACAAAGCCCTCAGGCGCGTATTTAGAGGGGTCGTGTGCTACGAGTTGTTCGAAAGTGAACATAGGCTGTACGGCAGCGGACATCCTTCGGGCCGGAGTGGGGTGTCTAGAGGAAAACGGACCTTGCGGGCAAAACGCGGCTTTCGAGCAAAAAAACGGGCGGACTGATGTGGGTGCAGACTTAAGGATCGTTGTCAGGCAAATCTACGCGAAGGGTACACCTTTATCCAGGCCGTCACGAAGAAGCGGGAGAATACCTGCCTGAGTAGTAAATTCAGGTACCTGAATCGTCCCTCCGCTGCGTTGAGGAGGTAAGTCAGAATCTGCTACTCGTAGCGTAGCGACCGGACCGGATTCATGCGGGCGGCGCGTATCGACTGGAAGCTGACAGTCAGCCAGGCCATTAACAACGCCAACCCGCCACAGCTCATCAGCAGCCCTGCCGAAATCGCGATGCGGTACGGAAATTCGGTGAGCCACCGGTGCATCAGAAACCACGCAACGGGTGCGCCCACCGCAATGCCCAAGCCTACCAATAAAGTAAACTCCTGGTTGAGCAGGAACACCACGTTCGTGACGGATGCGCCCAGCACTTTGCGAACGCCGATTTCTTTGATGCGCTGTTCGATGGTGTAGGCAGACAAGCCAAACAAACCCAGACAGGCGACCAGAATGGCCAGCACCGCAAAAAAGCCCACGGCCAGCCCTGCATGTTGAGTGCCGTATAGCCACGCTGGCGCCATAAGTTGCGCAGGGCAAAGGTCAGGTAGCTGTGTAGCATGGCAGGAGGGTCTGGTGGTGCAGAAACAATGAGACGTCGGCCCCTGGCAGGGTTGCCTGATTACGGCCGCGGAGGCAATACCGAGCCGGGCACCCGCTGGTGGGCAGGCGCCGCTGGAATTACATTACCCCGGTGGGGAGGCCGCTTAAATGTGGAACTGCTCGCGGATGTTCTCCGTCACCACCTTCCCGTCGAACAGGTTAATGATGCGGTGCGCGTAGTTGGCGTCGTGCGGCGAGTGCGTCACCATCGCAATGGTGGTGCCGGCATCGTTCAGTTCGGCCAGGAGTTTCATCACCTCTTCGCCGTTTGTAGAATCGAGGTTCCCGGTCGGTTCATCCGCCAGAATCAGCGGAGGGCTGGCTACCACGGCGCGAGCAATGGCGACACGCTGCTGCTGCCCACCCGAGAGTTGTTGCGGGAAGTGGTTGCGGCGGTGCATGATGTTCATCTTCTCCAGCACCGCTTCGGTTTTGCGCTTGCGCTCGGCGGTCGATTCTTTCAGGTAGAGAAGGGGAAGCTCCACGTTTTCGAATACCGTCAGTTCGTCGATCAGGTTAAAGCTCTGAAACACAAACCCGATGGACCCTTTGCGGAGCTTGGCCCGCTGCCGCTCGGTAAACTTGGCCACTTCGTTTTCGAGGAACCAGTACTCGCCGCTGCTGGGGTTGTCGAGTAGCCCCAGGATGTTGAGCAGCGTGGATTTTCCGCAACCCGAGGGCCCCATGATGGCCACGAACTCGCCTTTCTGGATTTCGATGTTGACGCTGTTGAGCGCGGTGGTTTCGACGTCTTCTGTCGTGTAGACCTTGCTCATGTTGTTGATCTTGATCATGGAGTTGTTCATCGCGAAGTGGGATTATGAAGTTTAAGTAAGAAGTGGTGAAAGCACCGTTTGAAGAAAGATATGCGTTAGAAAGCGGTTGCGTACCGCGTTAGTCCTTATTTAAGAACCAGTACTTCTTTGTCGCCGAAGTTTTCGTACGACGAAGTAATCACGCGCTCGCCGGGTTGTAGCCCTTCCAGCACCTCGAAGTTTTCGGTGTTTTTCTGGCCAAGGCGGATGTTACGTTTCTCGGCATTGCCGTCGTCGTTCAGGACGTACACCCAGTTGCCCCCTGTGTCTTTATAAAAGCCGCCGATGGGCAAAAGCACCGCTTGTTTTTCGTTGCTCAGCGCTAGGCGTAGCCGGACGGTCTGCCCGCGCTTGATGCCCTGCGGCTGATCGCCGATAAACTCCATGTCCACTTCGAAGCGGCCCTCGGCAATGGTGGGGTAGATCTTGGTGATTTCCAGCCGGTACGAGTCTCCTGCGAAGCTGAAGGTACCTTGCTGGCCGGTGTTGATGCGCGGGAGGTACAGTTCGTCGATGCGGACGCGGACCTTAAAGTTGTCGATGATGTCGACCTGGCCGAGGCGTTCGCCCGTTGTAATCGACTGCCCGATTTGCAGGTCGGGCATGGCCAGTTGTCCTTGCGAAGGCGCCCGCACAATGAGGTTGTCGAGGACGTGTTCTACCGCTTCGAGGCTGTTCTGCATGCGGTCTTCCTGCTGGTTGATCTGGTAGTTCTGCAATTGCCGTGCGATCGAATCCTGCCGGTACGAAGCGTAGACGATCTTTTTGCGCTCTACGTTGTATTTGTACTGTTCGGCTACCTCTTCAAACTCGCGCTTCGAGATCATCTTCTTGTCGAACAACTGCTGGAAGCGCTCGTACTGAGGTTTCCAGAGCTGAATCTGGTAGTCGATCTGAGCGAGCTGGTCGCGCAGGTTGAACGAGTTCTGTTCCAGCAGCAGGCGGGTGTTGCGCAGGTTGTTCAGTTGCTCGTAGAGGTTGGCACGCTGGTTCATCACGTTCAACTCCAGGTTCGAGTTGGTAAGCGTCAGGATCGTGTCGCCGGGCTTCACCATGGCCCCCGATTCGCGGTGGAGCTTTTTGATGATGCCCCCTTCTACGGCGTCCATGTACACCGTACGGATGGGCTGCACCGTACCGCTTACGGCGATGTTTTCCTGGAAATTATCTTCACGCACGGTGGCGATGGTAATCTTCTCTCTGTCGACGTTCAGCTTCGATCGCTTGTCTGCGAACAGGAAGCCGTACAAAATGAACGAAACCACAAGGGCAATGGCCGCAATCCCCGCGATCTTCTTGGTGGTCCATTTCTTTCGTTCAATTTTTCGATCCATGCCCATGGTTGTATTCATCAGATTCAGGTGTCTAGGGTAAAGGTAGTCAATAGCGTCTACGGTTGATGATTGCTAATTGCCAACAAATATGCCAAGCGTGCCAGGGCCCGAAATGGCGTTTTTTGCCCCGTAGAGTGTTCGCATCTGAACAAACTATGTGCGATTCCGAACACATGATTCGGCAAAATCACTATCTTTTCGGGACAGATCCTGAACCACCCGCCCGAACACAAACCGACCTCAGCGGGGCGTATCGGAGATAAAGCGGGTTTTTTCTCTGCATTCTCCAAACCCCATGCGTTACCGCCAGCGGGGGTAGGTATAGATTTTGAAGAATTCTGTGCAAACAACATAGCTCTTATGAACAACGAGAGAATTGGGAACCTCCTGGTCGTAGACGATAACGAAGACGTATTGCAGGCGGCGCGGCTGTTTCTGAAGCGCCACGTAGCCTCGGTCGACGTCGAGTCGAACCCCGAGGCCATTCCGTTCTTGCTGAACAACCGCCACTACGACGTCATTCTCCTAGACATGAACTTCACCCGCGACGTCAGCAGCGGGAAAGAAGGGTTCTACTGGCTCGACCGCATTCTGGAAATCGACCCATCAGCGGTCGTGATCCTGATTACCGCCTACGGCGACGTCGAGATGGCCGTACGCGCCATCAAGGAAGGCGCCACCGACTTTGTGCTGAAGCCCTGGGAAAACGACCGGCTGCTGGCCACGGTGCTGGCCGCCATGAAACTGCGCCAGTCGCGCGAAGAAGCCAACACGCTGCGTTCGCAGCAAAAGACGCTTTCGGCCGACATGGACCACAAGTTTCAGGACATCATCGGCAGTAGTCCGGCCATGCAGCGGGTGTTCGACGCCATCGAACGCGTGGCCTCTACCGACGCAAACGTGCTGATTCTGGGCGAAAACGGTACCGGTAAGGAGCTGATTGCCCGGGCCATCCACCGCCGGTCGCGTCGTTCCGAAGAGGTATTTGTGAGTGTGGACCTGGGCGCAGTGGCCGAAAACTTGTTCGAGTCCGAACTGTTCGGGCACGTAAAAGGCGCCTTTACCGATGCCAAAGAAGACCGCCCCGGTCGCTTCGAAATTGCGTCGAGCGGCACGCTGTTCCTGGACGAAATCGGCAACCTGTCGCTGCCGTTGCAGGCCAAGTTGCTGACGGCCATCCAGAGCCGGGAAGTGACGCGCGTCGGGTCCAACAAACCGCGCCAGGTCGACATTCGGCTGATCTGTGCAACCAACATGAACCTCTACGAGATGATCGACGAGGGCGATTTCCGGCAGGATTTGGTCTATCGGATCAACACCATCGAAATTACGCTGCCGCCCCTGCGCGACCGCCCCGAAGACATTCCCTTGCTGGCCGAGCATTACCTGGAAACCTTCAGCAAGAAGTACAACAAGCGGTTCCGGGGCATTAGTCAGGGCGCCATGAAAAAGATGCAGAAGTACAACTGGCCCGGTAACGTACGCGAACTGCAGCACGCCCTGGAACGGGCGGTGATCATGAGCGACGAGGTGTCCATCCAACCGGAGGATCTGTTCCTGGCCACCGGCAACAACCACGAAAAAGCCGAGAAGGTGAACCTGGACAACTACAACCTGGACGACGTGGAAAAGCAGATCATCAACAAAGTGATGAAGAAGCATCAGGGCAACATCAGCTTGGCGGCCAAAGAGCTGGGCCTTACCCGCGCGTCCCTCTACCGTCGCCTGGAAAAGCACGGCTTGTAACGTGTGGCGATGCGGTGGATTGGCACGTAACTCGCATTAAGCCACACAAACGACTTCTGAACGCATAACTTTCAACTTGTAACTCTGAACTCTCTCCGTGATCGTCCGTAATTTTCGGTTCGTCGTTTTCTTCCGGGTTCTGCTCATTGCGCTGACACTTGCCGGAATGATCTGGATGATCTACTTCTCCGACAAGTACGTCACCATGTTCATCATCGGGTTGATCATCCTCTACCAGATCTACCTGTTGGTGCAGTATGTGGAACAGACCAACCAGAAGCTGACCCGCTTTCTGGAATCCATCAAGTACTCGGATTTTACGGGCAGCTTTACGCGCGACAGCGGGTTGGGTTCGTCGTTCCGCGAGCTGAACAACGCCTTCGAAGAGGTGATCAACGCCTTCCAGAAGACACGCGCCGAAAAAGAAGAGAACCTGCGCTACCTGCACACGGTGGTGCAACACGTCGGCATCGGCCTGATTGCCTTCGACCAGTCGCAGAAAATCGAACTGATGAATACGGCCGCCAAGCGATTGCTGGGCATTAACCACGCGCGGTTCGTCAAAGAACTCAGCAAAGCCAGCCCGGAGTTGGCCGCCCTGTTGCCTACCATTCGGGCCAACGAACACGCGCTGATCCGCCTGGAACAGGACAACGAAAAGCAGCTTTCCATCCACGCCACCGAGTTTAAGATGCAGGGCAACCATTACCGCCTGGTGTCGGTGCAGAACATCCAGCCGGAACTGGAACAGAAGGAGCTGGAGTCGTGGCGGAACCTGACGCGCGTGCTGCGGCACGAGATCATGAACTCGATTACACCCATTGCGTCGCTAAGCGGGACGATCAAGGAGATGTTCGACATGGACACGCGCGACATGGGCGAAGCGGTGCTGATGGACAAGGAGACGATGGAAGATATTACCGACGGACTCTACACGATCCAGAAGCGGTGCAACGGACTGGTCCACTTTGTGGATGCCTACCGGAGCTTCACGACCATTCCGAAACCCAACTTCGAACAGGTGTCGGTACGGTCCCTGCTGGCGCGGGTGGTCAATCTGATGAAAAACGACTACCGCCATACGCCGATGGTGATCGAATGCCAGGTGCAACCCGATGAGCTGGAGGTACACGCCGACCCGGAACTGATCGAAATGGTGTTGATCAACCTGACTAAAAATGCGGCAGAAGCCATGCTTCAGGATTCGCATCCGTTGATTCAACTCAAGGCGTTTCCGGATGCGCACAACCGTATTGTGGTCGAGGTCTGCGACAACGGACCGGGCATTGTGCCGGAAGCACTCGACAAGATTTTTATTCCTTTTTACACGACTAAGAAGACGGGTTCGGGCATTGGCTTGAGCTGGTCGCGGCAAATCATGAACCTGCACAAGGGCACCCTGAACGTGAAGTCCAAACCGGGACAGACCGTCTTTACCATGCGGTTTTAAAGATTGAACTATACGAGGAACTTCCCGGGAAAGAAGCTTCCGCTCGCAAGCGTAAAAAATGATGGCTTTTACGTCTGATCATACGTCGGGATCTTCATGGGGTAAATTATTTCGCTTATTGGCGATCTATAATAAGGTTGCCTCCCGGAATTGTCCTATAGTAAGGTGTTATGGAATAATTTTTCGATCAAACGTTGCCGATTTACTCGGAATTTTGCTAGCTTGTCAAACATGTTTGGTAAAAACGAGTTAAAACAGAGAAAAACACTACAGCCGGTTTCTTATTATTTTATTTCATTTTTTCAATAATTAAAACCCATTTTCTCCGTTTTACCGTAGTATTCCCAATAACGATTCTTTAGCAAAACTTTAAAAAGCCATGGAACATTATCCTTTACCAATGAGCTACTTTATGCTAAGCTTCAAGGTGGATGGCGAAATTCGACTTGAAGGTATCCATGCGCCTACGCTGTCGATCGCTCGCGACAAATTGCGCCTTTACCATCCGGATTGTTACGACATCAATACCATTGCTGTAGAGAGAACAGAAGACCTGCATGTGAAGGCTATCGCCTGATCTGTATAGAACTATTTAAAGAATAAACCCGTTGGCTTGCTCGTCATAGCCAACGGGTTTATTCTTTATTAACCTTTGCCAGAAGCCTTTTGTTCGTATTTATACGATAGTCCGAGTTTCCTTCTTATTGTAACAAATCGATTGCCCGGTCGAGCATGGTGTCACGTCCGCGTTGAGCATCGGCTGCGCGGATGTCTACCCGTACGTCGGGCGGGATACCGAATTCTACGTTCTCGCCTTCGGGCGTTAACGTAGACGTAACCGAAAAGCGGTAGGTCCAGCCGTTGGGCAATTCACCGTGGTAGGGGAGGCCCCCGCCGCCGCCCGTCGTGTCGCCAACAATCGTCACGTTGGGTAACGCCGACATGGCCAGCACAAAATCGTTGGTTGCGCTGAAGCACTGGCGATTGGTAAGGATCACCACCGGTTTTTCGTAGCGATAGTCGCCCTCCGGTTCGATGTATTGCGGGATCGGTTCCGAGAATTCATTCCGCCCGGGGCCGCTTTTGTAGATCCAATATGCATACAACGTCTTTTCTTTCACAAAACGGCTCATGATGCGTCGTACGTTCGACAGGCTGCCGCCCCCGTTGTTCCGGACGTCGAAAATCAGCCCCTTGGCATTTTGAAACCGGTTGACGATAAAGTCGATGTGGAACTCGCTGACCGAGCTGCTGAAGCTTCCATAATATACGTACCCCACCGAATCGATGGCGGTGTTGAGAAAAGGACCCGTAATGCGGTAGTCGTCGCGCAGGTAGTTGCGCTCCACGATGTCGTAGTTGAAGTTGGGCGGTGCATTCAGGTACCAGTCGAAGTTGCGCGAAACGTCGAACTGCGAACGGAGGTTGACGTGCCCGTCGCGCAGCGTGAACAGCATGTCGGCCATCACATCGAACAACTCGACCACATTCATGTCGTTCTTGACTTGCGGGCGGTATACGGCATAGACCGAATCCCAATCGACTTGCTTGAAACCGAAGAACGAGTATTTCTCATTGACGGTGTGCCATAGTTGTTCGAAATTCTCGACGGGCGTGGCATCGCCATCGGTCGGAATCAGCACCTGTTCGCAACCGGTCAGGCTCGCGATGCACAAGAGCAAGAAAACAAATCGGCGCATCAGAAACGGAATAAAGTAGAGAATAGAAGTGCGTGTCCGGCCACGGCAACCGGCTGTTGCGAAGCGTAGGTGTAATAATCCCACACGTAGGTCAGGCGCAGCGCATTTCCGCCGGCAATGGGATACGTAAGCGACCATTGCGAATTCAGGCGGAAGAAGCGATTCAGGCTGACCACCTTGCCGCTGGCCAGGGCCGCGCTCAAATGGCTTTTGTCTTCACCCAGGAACCCTTCGCCTACCGAGCTGGTAAAATAGGGCCGCGCGGCCCAGCCCACCACCGGAACGAATGCACGCCACGCCAGGTGAAAATCGCGTCGCAAGAACCGCAGAGGACGGTCGACCTGCGCGGTGAGGTTCAGGTTCGTAAGCACATCCCAGTTGTACGCGTTGTTGCTGTAGAGGTAATGATACCGGTAGGTAGCCAGCGTGCTCCAAGTTCCGCCAACCCACCAGCGATAACGTTTTTCGCTAGGCTGTGACTCCGGCCCAGTTGAAGCGGAAGCATGCAGGCGGCGCAAATAGGTATAGTTCAGGTCGCCCCGCAGGTGCTGCGCGATGCCGTTGATGTCGAACTTATATACGTTCGGCGACACTTCTCCATAGTAAAAGTAGGTTTCCAGATGCTGCAGCACGCGGTCGCTTTCTTTGTAATAGCCGCCTTGTGCTGAAAAGTTAAGGCCCCGGTAGCGCAGGGGAGACATGGCCTGGTCGCGTAGATAAAAAAGCGAAGAGCCGACACTCAGCTGAATGTATCGCTCTTTTGTGGATTGCCCGCAGGCCAGCAAAGGGAGAAGGGCCAAGCCGACGGTCACTCCCCAGGTACGCAGATGTCGCAAAGGATCAGAGGAACATAAGTTGGAACATTGAACAAAAGTAGTGTTTTCTTCACGCTGTAAGAAGCCTCTTGGAAGGAGGCGTGCAGATCAGGGAATCGGTCGCATCTTGAGGCGTGTTTAACGATTAACTACTTATTTTTTTTATGAAAACTTTTGGAAAGTTACTTTTTATCGGCTCTCTGGCCTCGTTGGCAGCGCTCACCTCTTGCGACAAGAAAGGCGATCCGGCACCCGACCGCGCGGAGCTGCTGATGGGAAAAAAGTGGAGCGTAACCGCTTCTACCATGACGTACACCGACGGACAGGAGACGCATACGGAAGATATCTACGCGGAAATGGAAGCGTGTGAAAAAGACGATCTGATGGAGTTTAAAGCCAATAGTGTGTTGACGCATTCAGAAGGTACTACCAAGTGCGACGAGGAAGACGAGGATTCGTACGATGAGACCTGGAGCCTAAGTGCGGACCACAGCAAACTCATTATCGAAACGGACGAAGAAACCCTCGTATTTGACATTCAGGAGTTAAACGATTCCAAGCTGACGATTAAAACCGATTACGGGACCGGCTCGTTGGTGTCGACAGTATCATTCGTGAAGAAATAAGGCGCGTTTTACCCGCGTCGCTCAAGGGCCCTCTAGACACAGAGGGCTTTTTTTATGTCCGTAGCACGAGGCGGAAAAATTATAGAGGCTGCCTGATGACCTTTCGGGAGCTAAGCTATTTACGGGTGAACAAGGCGTTGTCCCCGCTGCTTGTCGACCGCTGGAGCCATGGTCGGAGGTCGCACAAAAGCGAGGGGCCACCCACAAAGGGAACATCGTATTACATCTAATTTTTGAAAACCATGAAAACGATATCATCTCGTATCGTCGGCCTCTTGTATTGCCTCGTGTGTATTGCCTGCCTTTCTGCCTGTGCGGAAAAAGAAGAGCCCGCCCCCGATCCCGAAAAAATGATCACCGGCAAAAAGTGGCGGTTGACTGCCGCGACTACCGATCCTTCATTTCCAACGGCCAACGGCGGCACTTCCTCGAACCTGTATAACATCTTGAAAGACTGTTTCAAAGATAATTACGAGGAGTTTCGCGAAGGTGGCGTGTACATCTACGACGAGGGCACCACGCGCTGCAACACCGGCGATGCGCAGACCGAACAGGGAAACTGGATTATGAATACCGAGAAAACGAAGATTACCATTTCGTCGGCTGGCGGCAATGCCAATACCTACGACGACGTGGAAGTGACCGAAACTTCGTTGAAGTATACCTTCGTCACAACCCTGGATAACTCCGGTACCATTTATACCGTCTCGGTCACGGCCGCCCCCGTGCCGTAAACAAAGCTACGCTTCACAAAAAAGCCGCTTCTGTTCTGACAGAAGCGGCTTTTTTTATGAGGTTCGTTGTGCGATTTACCAGGCGACGTTGGTCTGCTGGCGGATCGACTCAACGTGTACCAGTTTGAAGATCTCTTCTACGAAGCGACGGTTCACGTTCATCTGCTCGGCCCACTCGGCGCGGCTCTTGAACACTTCGTCCCAACGATTGACGTCGAAGATCACCACGTTGTTGTCTTTCTTGTATTGACCGATCTTTTCCACAACGGCCTTCCGGGCAGCCAGCACTTCGACCAGTTCGTGGTCGAGCTGATCGAGCTGGTGGCGAAGTTCTTCCAGATGGTTAACGTACTCGGGCTCGCTGTTCTGGGGCTTGCGGATACGCAGTTCCGCCAGAATTTCGCCCAGGCGCGCGGGCGTCACCTGCTGGGAAGCATCGCTCCACGCCTCATCGGGGTTCGGATGTGTTTCGATCATCAGGCCGTCGTAGTTCAGGTCGAGAGCCTTCTGGGCCAGCGGCTGAATCAGGTCCCGCTTGCCTCCAATGTGGCTCGGGTCACAGATCAGCGGCAGATCTGGCAGGATGCGCTTCAGCTCGATCGGCAGTTGCCAAACAGGAGCGTTGCGGTAGCGGCCTTTGCCCAGGCCGGAGAACCCACGGTGAATTGCGGCCAGGTTCTTGATCCCGGCGCCGGCAATCCGTTCGATGGCACCTACCCACAGGGCCAAATCGGGGTTAACCGGGTTTTTGATCATCACCGGAATATCGTCCATGCCCCGGAGTGCGTCGGCCAAGGCCTGCACGTTGAAGGGATTAACGGTGGTACGGGCTCCGATCCAGAAGGTATCGATGCCATACTTGAGGGCGAGGTCGATGTGCTCGGGTGTAGCCACTTCGGTCGCAAAACGCATCCCGGTTTCGGCTTTGAGAGACTGAACCCAGGGCAGGGCCGTTTCGCCAAGGCCTTCGAAACTGTTAGGACGGGTGCGGGGCTTCCAGATGCCTACCCGAATCATGTCAACTTGCTGGTCTTTGAGAGCCAGGACCACTTCGCGGAGCTGCTCTTCAGATTCGACACTGCAAGGACCTGCAATAATTAGCGGTTTCCGCTCGTGACCCACCCAGGTCAGCAACGGATTGCTTTGAATTTCTGTTTTCATACTACCTCCTAATTCTAGCTACATCGCTCGGCAAAACCAGGTGGGTGGAACCCGGCGCAGCCTGATGCGTATTGTTGATACACAAATAGCCCGCAAGCTACAACTTCATTTTGTGAAATCCTGGAATTTTTATGAAAAGATCTCTCTTTCTTGCCAGCGTAATTATTTTATTTGCCGCCGCGCAGTGTAGGCAGGATAGTACCCTCGAAGCCACCCAATTTTACGGCACGTGGATGCACTCGTTCGAAGAAGATACCGACTTATATAAGGTATACCGGTTGGCCGACTACGACTTTCCGCCGGCGCGCGGGCGCGATGGCTTTACCATTGCCGAAAATGGCGATTTTGTTTTGCTGGAAATCGCACCGGCCGATGGTTTGGAGAGTCGCCAGGGCAAATGGACGCGCGACAAAAACACCTTAACGGCTACGCTAGACGAAACCGACCGTACCTATACTATTAAAGTAGTTGGCGTAGACGAGGGCGTTATGCGTATAGAGCGCGAGTAGCACAATGCGATTCTCTACCGAGCACCGCCCACTACCACCGGTTTCCGTTTTACCTGCCTCTTCGGCAACGCCGCGTCTCTACATCGCGTGGGCCCCGGTATATGCGCATCCACTGCCGCCCCACCATCGCTTCCCTATGGCGAAGTACGAACTGATTCCGGAACAGCTTCTCTACGAAGGTACCATACAGCGCGATCAGCTGTTCACGCCGACGTTACTGCCGGAAGAAGACATCTTGCGAGTGCACGACGCCACCTACTGGTACCGGCTGAAAAACCTGGAACTGACCCGCACAGAAATCAGGCGGACGGGGTTCCCGCTGTCCGCAGCGCTGGTTGAACGCGAACGCATCATTGCACAGGGGACCATTACGGCGGCGTATGTTGCTTTGCACTATGGCATCGGCATGAACGTGGCCGGGGGCACGCACCACGCCTTTACCGACCGCGGCGAAGGATTTTGCTTACTGAACGATCAGGCCATTGCGGCAGCTCACCTGCTTGCGCACGGGCTGGTATCAAAAGTTTTGATCGTGGACCTGGACGTTCATCAGGGCAACGGTACGGCACAAATTTTTAGCGACGACGCACGGGTGTTTACGTTCAGCATGCATGGGGCAGCTAACTACCCACTGCGCAAGGAACGGTCGGATCTGGACGTGCCGTTGGCCGATGCCACGGACGATGCCACGTATCTGGGACTTCTGCGCGAAGTGCTGCCTCACTTGCTGGAGCAGGAGCAACCCGACTTTGTTTTCTATCAATCAGGGGTGGACATTCTGGCGTCTGACAAGCTCGGCCGACTCGGAGTTTCGCCGCAGGGCTGTCGGGACCGCGATCGCGTGGTATTGCAGGCGTGTAAAACGCGCCAAATTCCGGTACAGGTAAGTATGGGAGGGGGGTACACCCCGCAACTAGCCACGGTGGTGGAAGCGCACGCGCATACCTTTCGCATCGCGGAAGAACTCTACTTCTGAGCGACTGGCGAAGCGCCTATATTCTACACCGATAACAAAAGATGTGCAATGGATCTGATGCTATTTATAAAGGTTCTAAATTAGTTGTCTTTGCCAAACAAAAAAGGGGTGTTTTTTGGTTTAAAAGGTTGATTGTCAAGCTTTTGGCTATTCGTTGGAGAGCGTGTATGATCCTGACTGGAAAAAGCGATTCTTCTTATTGGATTGCTACAAGTTGGCAACTACCTTTGTGCGACAAAAATGCACCCTAGAAGTGGTAATGACATTTACTAATTACTTCTCTTTCAAACTTATGACGCGTTTAGGACGGTGGGTAGCCCCCTCTCTAATCGCGTTTTTCTTTCTGAGTACGATTCCCGCCTGGGCTCAGAACGAAGCGGCAGCCGATACGGCGCAAGCGGCGGCTGGTGATGCTTCGGCCGATGCAGGCAGTGGAGGCGGCGACGCGGCGTTAGTAGCGCAAGGCGAATCGTTGTTCAAAGCGAACTGTACGCAGTGCCATGCCCTGGACGAACAGGTGGTAGGTCCGGCCCTGCGCGGTGCCGTAGACCGGTGGCCGTCCGAAGCGGAGATGATCAGCTTCATTCGCTATCCGCAGCGTACCATCGAAAGCGGCCAGCCTCACGCCGTCGAACTGTACCAGAAATACAAGCAGTACATGCCGAACCACGACTTCCTGACGGAAGCACAAGTAGGTTCGATTGTCGCTTACATCAAAAATCCTCCTGCTTCTGCTGCCCCTGCGGCAGGCACGGCAGGTGTTGATGGTGATGGAGCCGTGGCAGCTGCGAGCGATTCAGGGGTCGGTGGTCCAATTGTAACCATCCTGTTGGGTGGCCTGATCTTCGTGCTGGTGTTGGTGCTGATCGTACTGGCGCTGATGCTTTCGCTGCTGACCAAATTCCTGCGCAAACAGGAGGGGTTGACGGAAGAAGACCGGGAGTTTCTGGAAGAGAAAACGGACTGGGGAGCCATTGTGCGCTCGACGCCCTTCAAAGCGGGGGTGGCCTTTGTCGCGCTGATTCTCCTGACCAAAGTGGCTTTTGATGCGGTGTATTCAATTGGCATCCAGCAGCATTATGCGCCTACGCAGCCGATTGCCTTCTCGCACAAGCTGCACGTGGGCATGTACGAGATCAACTGCGCGTACTGCCACACCGGAGTGTACAAAGCCAAATCGGCCAACATTCCTTCTCCGAACATTTGTATGAACTGCCATAACCAGATCAAGACGGAATCGCCCGAAATCAAAAAGATCTGGAACGCCGTCAATACCGGCACGCCCATCGAATGGGTGCGTGTTCATAACCTGCCTGATCTGGCCTACTTCAACCACTCGCAGCACACTACGGTGGGGGGTATCGAATGTCAGACCTGTCACGGACAGATTCAGGAAATGGAAGTAGTCGAGCAGCACTCTAGCCTGACCATGGGCTGGTGTATCAACTGTCACCGCGAAACGGTGGTGAAAGCCGAAGGCAATGCTTACTACGATAAGCTTCTCCAAGTGCACAACGCCGAAACAGGCAATGCTCCCATGCATGTCGTTGACATCGGCGGACTCGAATGTTCCAAGTGCCACTATTAATACTTCTGTCTCAGACTTTACTGCTTGATATTATATTATGAGCGATCACGGTAAGCGATACTGGAAAGGCGTGGAAGAACTCCGTAACGATGTGGAGTTCGTGAAAAATGCCGAACAGGAATTTCCCGCCCTGCAGCATACCGATTCTGTCGACGGTTTGATGTCTCACCGTCGCGACTTCTTGAAGATGATGGGTTTCGGGATGGCAGCCGTATCTCTGGCAGCCTGCGAAACCCCGGTAAAAAAGGCCATTCCATGGCTGGTGAAGCCGATGGATGTGGACCCGAGCATCGCCAACTACTACGCTTCCAGCTATGTGGACGGTGGTGAATACTGCTCGATCGTGGTGAAAACCCGTGAAGGGCGTCCCATCAAAGTGGAGGGGAATACTCTGTCGGGCGTGACGCGCGGCGGGACTTCGGTACGCACGCAGGCGTCGGTATTGAACCTGTACGACACAGAGCGTTACCAAGGCCCAATGGCCGACGGCAAAGCCGCCGAGTGGATGGCCGTCGACGGTCAGATCTCCAGTGCGCTGGGACAGGCGCGTAACATTCGCCTCGTGTCGCAGACGGTCATGAGCCCGTCGACCTTGGCCGTTATCGAAGAATTTAAGCAGCGCTATCCGTCTACCCAACACGTGATGTACGATCCGGTATCGGCACACGGGATGTTGGAAGCCAACTTGGCAGACTTCGGACAGCGGGCTCTTCCGTCATACGACTTCGCAAAGGCAAAAACGATTGTTTCGTTCGGAGCCGATTTTCTGGGCAACTGGATTTCGCCGATTGAATACGCACGTCAGTTTGGGGCAAACCGCAAGCTGGGGCAGGAGCGCAAGGACATGTCGCGCCTGTATGCATTTGAATCCACGCTTTCGCTGACAGGTTCCAACGCCGATCATCGTCAATCGATTCGTCCTTCGGAAGAAGGGTTGTACGTCGCAGCGCTTTACAAAGCCCTGGGCGGATCGACCAACGCACCGGCACCGAAAGAAGCGTCCCTGATTCAACAGGCCGCCAAAGACCTGAAGGCTAGCGGCGCCAATGCACTGGTGGTAAGTGGCTCGAACGATCCGAACGTGCAGCGCATGGTGAATGCCATCAACCAACAGTTGGGCGCTTACGGAACCACAATCGACTGGTCGACGCCTTCGTACCAGCGTAAGGGTAACGACGCCACCATGATGCAGTTCATCAACGAGGTGAAAGCCGGTGGACGTGTGGATGCCGTTATTTTCTACAACTGCAATCCTGTCTACGACCATCCGATGGGCAGCGTACTGGCCGAAGGTCTGAAAAGCGTGAAAACGTCAATCAGCCTGGCGATTCGCCCGGACGAGACTTCGACACTTTGCAAATACATCTGCCCGAGCCACCATTACCTGGAGTCGTGGGGCGATGTAGAGCCGAAGCAAGGGTACCTGAGCCTGATTCAGCCGTCGATCACGCCGATTTTCAAAACGCGTGCGGCAGAAGAGTCGCTGCTCGACTGGGCGGGCAAAGCGCAGGATTACTACACCTACGTGAAAAACCGGTGGCAGAACCTCTACTTCGGCCGCCAGAACAAATACAGCAGCTTCCGCGAATTCTGGAATTACAGCTTGCACGACGGGATTTTCGAACCCTCCAATCCGAACCCGCTGAACTCACGTGCCATACAGCCGGAGAATACCACGGGCTACGGCGACATGCAGGCTACGCTTGGCTCTACAGCGGAACGTCCGCAGGCAAAGCCTGATTCTGTAATGGGTGGTTTGCCCATGCAAGTCCCTTCTGCTGACACCACCTCCAATCTGTTTGCGACCAGTGGCGGAAGCCGTGGGCAATACCGTGGTTTGACGGATATGAGCACCGTCTCTACTTCCATTGCCCAAACCTATAAGCCTACTTCGGAAGGCATTGAGCTGGTTATTTACGAAAAGGTAGGACTGGGCAGTGGCGCACACGCCAGCAACCCGTGGTTGCAAGAGTTTCCCGATCCTATTTCAAAAGCGTGCTGGGATAACTACGTAGCACTGCCCCAAAGCCTGGCGACGCAGCTCGACGTGGAGCAGGGGGATATGCTGCGTGTAGAAGCCAATGGCAAGACGATAGAGCTTCCCGCTTTGATTCAACCGGGGCAGGCGCGTAATACCATCGCCATCGCCCTTGGGTACGGACGTCGGGTGGCTGGAAAGGCCGGTCTCAACATCGGGAAAGACGTTTATCCGCTCGTGACCGTAGGACGCCAGGGTGTTCAATATTGGGCTCCTGCCACGGTGAGTGTAGGGGAGGGTGAGCGTGTGATTGCGCAGACCCAGACCCACAGCACCATGATGGCACGTCCGATTGTGCAGGAGTCGATTTTGTCAGAATACCAGAAAAATCCGGCTGCCGGCCGTCACCTGGTGACGATCGAAACTTCGGAAGGACCGGTAGATCCGACGGACATCTCGTTGTGGGACGGGCACCATTATGCCAACCACTTCTGGGGGTTGTCGATTGACCTGAACTCTTGCATTGGTTGCGGGGCGTGTACAATCGCCTGTCAGGTCGAAAACAACGTGCCTGTTGTAGGGCGTGAGGAAGTGATCAACCGGCGCGAAATGCACTGGATTCGGATCGACCGTTACTACAGCAGCGATGCCGATCCTGACGATCTGAAGGCACTAGAAAACGCTTCTGAAAATCCTGAAGTGGTCTTCCAGCCCGTGATGTGCCAGCATTGTAACAATGCGCCTTGCGAAACGGTATGTCCGGTAGCGGCCACGACACATAGCACCGAGGGGCTCAACCAGATGACGTACAACCGTTGTATCGGTACGCGTTACTGCGCCAACAACTGTCCTTATAAAGTACGTCGCTTCAACTGGTTCAGCTATCCTGACAATCCGAAATTCGAAGGCATCAATACCCCCGCACAAACGGATCTGGGTCGCATGGTACTGAACCCTGACGTGACGGTTCGGGCACGGGGTGTCATGGAAAAATGCTCGTTGTGTGTGCAGCGCATTCAAGAAGGTAAACTGAACGCTAAGAAAGAGAAGCGTCGTCCGATGGACGGAGAGATCAATACCGCTTGCGCGCAGGCCTGCCCGACGGAAGCCATCTTGTTCGGTGACATGAACGATTCGAAATCGCGCATTTCGCAACGCATCGCCGAAGAACGCGACAAGCGTGCCTACCACTTACTGGGCGAAATCAACGTTCGTCCGTCGGTAAGTTACCTGACCAAAATCCGAAACAAAGCTTAGTACGCCAACCCAATCAATATGCAAGTAGTATCGGAAGTACGCGAACCCCTAATTACCGGCGGAAAGACGGTTGGGGACGTCACGAACGACATCTGTCGCCCTGTGGAGGCGGCACCTAACAAGACGTGGTTGATTGCCTTGGTGGTTTCAGCCATTGCGCTGGGTATCGGATTTATCTCGGTGTACATGCTGCTGTTCAAAGGGATCGGCATGTGGGGGCTGAACAAAACGGTCGGTTGGGCCTGGGACATCACCAACTTTGTATGGTGGGTTGGTATCGGTCACGCCGGTACGCTAATCTCCGCCATTCTGTTGCTGTTCCGCCAAAAATGGCGGATGTCCATCAACCGTGCCGCAGAAGCCATGACCATCTTCGCGGTGATGTGCGCCGGTCAGTTTCCTATTCTTCACATGGGCCGTCCTTGGGTTGGGTATTGGACGCTCCCCTTTGGAAACACGTACGGTTCGTTGTGGCCTAACTTCAACTCACCGCTGTTGTGGGATGTATTTGCCATTTCGACTTATTTCACGGTATCGTTGGTGTTCTGGTACATCGGCCTCATTCCTGATCTGGCTACCATCCGCGACCGTGCCAAAGGACTTTCCAAAACCATCTACGGTTTATTGAGCTTCGGTTGGAACGGCGGTGCCAAAGACTGGTCGCGTTACGAATCCGTAGCGCTGATCCTGGCGGGTCTGTCCACTCCCCTGGTACTTTCTGTACACACCATCGTGAGCTTCGACTTTGCCACGTCGGTAATTCCGGGATGGCACACCACCATTTTCCCACCTTACTTTGTGGCAGGGGCCATTTTCTCCGGCTTCGCGATGGTGTTGACGCTGATGCTGGTTGCACGCTACATGTACCGGTTGGAGGATTACATTACCATGAACCACATCGAGTCGATGAACATCATCATCTTGGTAACCGGTTCTATTGTGGGGATCGCCTACATCACCGAGTTGTTCATGGCGTGGTACTCGCGTGTGCCTTACGAACAGTACGCGTTTTTAAACCGGGCGACGGGGCCGATGTCCTGGTCGTACTGGATGATGATGACGTGTAACGTAATCTCGCCGCAGCTCTTCTGGTTTAAGAAGATTCGTACCAGCATTGCCGTGACCTTCATCCTGTCGATTGTGGTAAACATCGGGATGTGGTTCGAACGCTTCGTGATCATCGTGACTTCGCTGCACCGCGACTACCTGCCGTCAAGCTGGTCTGACTTTATCCCGACCATTCACGACATGGGGGTGTATTTCTACACCATCGGGTTCTTCTTTGTGATGTTCCTGTTGTTCTCGAAATTCCTGCCGGTGATCAACATGGCCGAAGTCAAATCGATTGTGAAATCCTCTTCTGAACGTCCTGAAGCTACCGTAACGGGTACGACTTACAAAAGTAGCGGTGCCGCCACCGGCTCGCCTGCGTATACGAACCGAAATCTTGATCCTGGTAAGGGCAACTAATATATGGCAGAGAAAGCAACCAAGCGTTTTATGCTGGGCATCTTCGACGACGAGGATGTAACTGTACACGCTGTGCAGGCCGTACGGGCCGACGGTGTTAAAATTCACGAAGTATATTCACCATTTCCCATTCACGGCATCGACGATGCGTTAGGATATCGTCGCTCACGTCTGCCGCGGGCCGCTTTCATGTTCGGTTTTCTGGGAACCTCGCTGGCCCTGACGATGCAAATCGGCATGATGTTTTTCGACTGGCCGATGATCATCGGGGGAAAAGACTACCTGCCGTTGCCTACCTTCATTCCGGTAACGTTCGAGCTGACTGTACTTCTGTCAGCACTGGGAATGGTCAGTACCTTTTTCATTGCGAGCAACCTGTATCCGGGTAGTAAGAAGTTGATCCTGGACCCCCGTTGCACGGACAATAAGTTCGTTGTCGCGGTAGATCTGGATAAGAACAGTGGATTTACAGAAGATACGCTGAATCAACTGTTTCGGGACCAGGGGGCTTCTGAAGTCAGCCAACGTAAAGTGGAAATTTAATTAGCTAGCCCAAGGATATGTCCTTTCTTACAAAATACATTGCCCCCGCCGCGGCACTGGCCGTACTGGCGGCCTGTGGAGAAGGTGATCGTACAACACAGCGGGTCGAATACGCACCGCAGATGTATGTATCCATTCCTTACGAGCCGGTCTCGCAAGTGGAGCCGAACAAATACAATCCGAATGGCACCAACGAACGGACGCCTCCTCAGGGAACCGTTCCGCGTCGGAGCTGGGCGGGCCAGTCGCGTACGGAGCTGGCTTCAAACATTATGGTCTACAACTTGGGACCCGACGACATCGATGCCGCCGAAACGCTGAAAAATCCCGTGCCGCTAAACGACCAAACGTTGGCCGAAGGCAAAGCACTGTACCAGCGTTATTGTTCGGCGTGTCATGGTGAGCAAGGTGACGGCCAGGGAAAAGTCGCCGCTCAGTACAAAGGCGTGCCTGCTTACAACGCTGGCGCTGTCAAAGGCCTTTCAGAGGGACACGTTTTCCACGTCATCACCTGGGGCATTCGGCGTATGTGGCCACATGGCACGCAGATCGACCCGCAGGAGCGCTGGAAGATTGTTCATTACGTACAAACGCTGCAAAACAAATAGCGGGCTTACTTTAACTCGCAAAACTACTTAGCTCATTACCCATGGCTACTCATCATCACGAACCTGTTGTCGTTGACGAAAAATATACGCTGACTTCCGGTACTCGTCGCACTCTTTTTCTGACCATTGCCATTGGTCTGGTGGCGGTGGTACTCGGCTTCGTTCTGATGTCTCTCTCCGGGGGGCACGACGAACACGGCACCGCTGCACACGGAACCGAAAGCGCTACTGAAGCAGTAACCGGCGGTGACGTACCGCCTAATCTTGGCGAAACCGCCATCGATCCGTCGGCTGAAGCGGCCCCGGCCGAGCATGGCGCACACGAAGCCGCAGCTGCACACGAAGGTGGCGCGCACCACGAATTTCACTGGTACGATCGTTTGTGGGCGAACGTGTGGCTTAACAACGTCTACTTCGCCGGCCTGGCCATCATCGGGGTTTTCTTCCTGACGATCCAGTACGTAGCCTTGGCCGGATGGTCAATCGTGCTACAGCGCATCATGAGTGCCATGAGCGCTTGGGTGCCGATCGCGGGTGTCATTATGCTGCTGGCGTTTGTGTTCGGGCACCACAGCATTTTCGAATGGACACACGAAGATGTTGTGGCACATGATGAAATCTTGCAGGGCAAAAGCGGGTATCTGAACATTCCGTTTTTCCTGATTCGTCTGGTCGTTTTCTTTGGCGTGTGGACCTTCATGTACTTGCGGCTTCGTAAAGCTTCTTCCGAAGAAGATCTGCACGGCACCACGCAGTACTACAAGCGCAGCCTCCGGTTGTCGGCCATCTTCCTGGTATTCTTCGCTGTATCGGAGTCCATGGCCGCGTGGGACTGGACAATGTCGGTGCAACCTCACTGGTACAGCACGCTGTGGGGATGGTACAACTTTGCCAGCTGGTTTGTGGCTGGGCTTTCTACCATCACGCTGGCCGCCATCCTGTTGAAGGAGCAAGGCTACCTGAAAGCCATTACGGCGAACCACCTGCACGACATGGGGAAATTCATCTTCGGATTCAGCATCTTCTGGACTTACCTGTGGTTTGCTCAGTTCCTGTTGATCTATTACGCCAACATTCCCGAAGAAACCATTTTCTTCGTGGAGCGCATGCAAGGCTTTGACGGTCAGTTCCGTGGGCTGTTTTTCCTGAACCTGATCGTAAACTTTTTCTTCCCTTTCCTAGTTTTGATGACACGGGATTCGAAACGGCAAATGATCATTCTGAAGGTAGTTACGTGCGTGCTGATTGTAGGGCACTGGCTTGACTTTTACCTGATGATGATGCCAGCCGTCTTGCGTCAGAATGCCTCCTTTGGACTAGTAGAATTTGGTATGGTAGCCGTGTTTGCAGGAGCTTTCATTCTGGTATTCGCTACTAGCCTTTCAAAATTGAATTTGCTGCCCAAGCACCATCCGATGCTAGAAGAGAGCTTGCATCACGAAGTGTAGGCATGTCAAGATAAGAGTACAACCGCATTAGCTAACAGACAATGATTCAGGCGTTTCTCGTGATTGGGGCCATCTTGGTAGTGGCCATTTTGATACTGATCTTCCGCGTTCAGACCATGGTAGACGTGATGCGGGGATCGACCACCAAGCGGGTGGGGACCAGTAACCGCATCAATGCCATTCTTTTTCCGATTACCTTGATACTGGGCTTGGGCCTGTTCGTATGGTATTCGTTTGAGTCAGCCGACCAATTTTTGCCCGAAGCCTCTTCGATTCACGGCAAAAAAATTGACCAGATGTTCTGGCTGACGATGGGCATTCTGATTTTTGTGTTCGTACTGACCCATCTGTTGCTGTTCTACTTCCCGTACCGCTATCAGTTCAAAGAAAATCGGACCGCCCTTTTCTATCCTGATAACAACAAACTGGAGATCATCTGGACTACCATTCCGGCCATTGTGTTGGCGTTGCTGGTCTTCACCGGTTGGAAAGTATGGACGGAAGTAACCGACGAGGCTCCGGAAGATCGGGTAGAATTGGAAATTGTGGGCAAGCAGTTCAACTGGATCGTACGTTACCCCGGTAAAGACGGCAAGTTGGGAGCGCACAACTACAAAGCGATCGACGCCACGAACGAGCTCGGGCTGGACATGACCGACAAAGCGAACTTCGATGATTTCAAACCACGCGAAATTCACTTGCCCGTAGGCAAGCCCGTCTTGTTCAAGATTCGTGCGCGTGACGTGTTGCACAGTGTCTTTGCTCCGTACTTCCGTATGAAAATGGACGCCGTACCGGGAATGCCGACACGCTTCTGGTTTACGCCTACCAAAACTACGGCGCAAATGCGTGAGGAGTTGGGCGACCAGAGTTTTGAATACGAAATTGCCTGTACGGAAGTGTGTGGCCGTAACCACTTCGCCATGCGGATGTTGGTAGTAGTAGAGGAAGAGGAGGAGTATGAAAAGTGGTATGCGGAGCAGCCTTCGATGCTGGCTTCGGCTCCGGAATACTACCTGGAAAAGGTCCCCGCTAACCTCCGTCCCATTGCCGAGCTGGAAGTGCCGATCGAAAAGTTGGAAGAGCTGAAGAAAGCTGCTGCCGATAGCTCTACGGCAGGAGTAACCCCTGACGTGCCTGCGGAGGGACAAGAAGAAACTCCGGTGCGGGCGCAGGCCGCGATGTAATACGTTTGAATACAGAAGCAACAAGAAGATAAGCAGACCATGGCAAGTACTCACGCCGCTGAAGCCGCTCATGTCCATCACGAGGAAGAGCATCACGAGCACCACGATAGCTTCATCACCAAATACGTTTTTTCTACCGACCATAAAATGATTGCCAAGCAGTTCCTGATTACGGGACTGTTGTGGGCAATGATTGGTGGCGCATTCTCCGTTATTTTCCGTCTTCAGTTGGGTTTCCCCGACATGGACATGTCGTTCCTGAAGCCTATCCTGGGCGGCTGGATTGACGAATCGGGGAAATTAGACCAAGAGTTTTACTTGGCGTTGGTCACCATGCACGGTACCATCATGGTATTCTTCGTGCTGACGGCGGGGCTGAGTGGAACCTTCTCTAACTTCCTGATTCCCCTGCAAATCGGAGCACGCGATATGGCCTCCGGCTTCATGAACATGCTCTCCTACTGGTTCTTTTTTGCCGCCAGTGTGGTTATGCTGTATTCGCTGTTCATCGAAACGGGCCCTGCCGGTGGAGGTTGGGTCGTATACCCACCGCTGAGTGCGTTGCCCAAAGCCATCAGTGGTTCCGGTTTAGGGATGACCCTGTGGCTGACCAGCATGTCGTTGTTTATTGTTTCTCAGCTCTTAGGTGGGATCAACTACATCACGACAGTGATCAACCTGCGGACCAAAGGGATGACCTTTTCTCGTTTGCCGCTTACCATCTGGGCTTTCTTCTTGACAGCGGTACTAGGACTTCTGTCGTTCCCGGTGCTGTTCTCGGCCGCCCTGTTGCTGATCTTTGACCGCAGCTTCGGTACCAGCTTCTATCTGTCTGAAATTTACATTGATGGTCAAGCCCTTCCCAACGTTGGAGGTAGCCCCATTCTGTATCAGCACCTGTTCTGGTTCCTGGGCCACCCGGAGGTATACATCGTTATTATGCCAGCGTTAGGAATCTCGTCTGAGATTATCGCTACTAACTCGCGCAAGCCTATCTTCGGCTATCGGGCCATGGTCGGTTCCCTCTTGGGAATTTCGTTCTTGTCGTTCATCGTGTGGGCGCACCACATGTTTGTGACGGGTATGAATCCATTCCTGGGCTCAATCTTCATGTTCCTGACATTGATTATCGCAGTACCGTCAGCGGTAAAAGCCTTTAACTACATCACAACGCTGTGGCGCGGGAACATCATTTTTACGCCGGCCATGCTCTTCTCGATCGGTCTGGTGTCGCTCTTTATCGGTGGCGGATTGACCGGGATTGTCTTGGGGAATGCGGCGGCTGACATTCAGTTGCACGACACGTACTTTGTTGTAGCGCACTTCCACCTGGTGATGGGGGCTTCTGCCTTCTTCGGCATGATGGCGGGTGTCTACCACTGGTTCCCGAAAATGTTCGGCCGTATGATGAACGAGAAACTGGGCTACATTCACTTCTGGTTTACCTTCATCGGGGTGTACATGGTATTTTTCCCCATGCACTACATCGGCATTGCCGGTTTCCCCCGCCGTTATTATTCCTTCACTTCATTTGACTTTACGGACAAGTTTACCGACCTGAACATGTTCATCACCGTGGCCGCTGCCCTGACGTTCTCGGCACAATTCATCTTCGCCCTGAACTTCTTCTACAGCATCTTCCGCGGACGGAAAGCTCCGTTGAACCCGTGGCGTTCGAATACACTGGAGTGGACCACACCCCGCGAGCCTGGACACGGCAACTGGCCTGGTGAGATTCCTCGCGTGTACCGCTGGCCGTACGACTATTCTAAACCAGGCGCAAAGGAGGATTTCATTCCTCAGAATGTACCTTACTCGATGACGCCGGAGTCCAACTTACCACACGAAAACGTAGAACCTGGGCGGGAAAATGTAGATGCGGATCTGCAGGTTCATGAGAGAGGAAATAGCGAAAACGAAGAAGTATAGCCTTTTTGGTCGGCTGGGCATTACCACAATCATTGCCGTTTACCTGTTGATTCTGGTCGGCAGTATTGTACGAAGCACCGGCGCTGGAATGGGATGCCCGGATTGGCCCAAATGCTTTGGGAGTTGGGTACCCCCGACGCAAGCAGCGCAGTTACCTGACGACTACAAAGAGGTGTATGCGGCAAAACGCCAGCAGAAAAATCTCCGCATGGCTTCGCTGCTGGACCGCTTGGGCTATACGCAGTTGAGTTACGCCGTAGCGCATGACCCGGCCATTTACGAAGAAGCGGCTTTCAATCCGGTAAAAACCTGGATTGAATACGTCAACCGGCTCGTCGGGGTGGTGATCGGATTTCTGATTTTCGCGACGTTTCTGGCTTCCTGGCGCTATCGAAAGACCCATCCTAAAGTGACCTTGTTAGCTGCGTGTGCCGTGCTGATGGTAGGCTTTGAAGGGTGGTTGGGATCACTGGTTGTGTCTACAAACCTGTTGCCTCTGTTAATCACGTTACACATGCTGGTGGCTATTGCGCTGGTGGGCGTGCTGATTTACCTAGTGGCGTGGGCACAGCAAAAAAAGCTGGTGATGCCCACCGCGGTGAACCTTTCGGGACTGGAGGGCATTGTGTGGCTAACCGTTGCTTTGTCGCTTGCACAGATTCTGTTAGGGACGCAGGTGCGGGAGAGCATTGACGTGATTGCCAAGATGCTGGGAGAAGAACAGAGAGGGCAGTGGGTAAACCAATTGGGGACTACCTTTTATGTGCACCGTTCTTTCTCTATCGCCTTACTGGCGATTAATGGTTGGTTAGCGTACAAAGTCGTGCGCTTGGGCAAGCAGGCAGGTCTCCTCAGAACGGCGGTTTTAGGACTAGGATTGTGCATCGGTCTGGAAATAGGGTTAGGCATCGTCTTATATTATTTGGGCATGCCTGCATTCGCGCAACCCTTCCACCTGTTATTGGCTACGCTTATGATTGGCGTACAGCTTTTTATGATTACAGTAATAAGAATACAACAACGCATCATAGTATCTAAGCCCCTTACAGTTCATTCATGATTGCAGAGAAAGCGCGGGTAAGCGTTCTTGTTGGGTTAGCAGCCAAAACAAAAGATTATGTGCAGCTGCTGAAGTTACGGCTCTCCTTGGTGGTGGTGTTTTCCGCGGGTATTACGTACCTGATGGCGCAGCAAGGAACGTGGGATCTGGCACAGTTTGTCCTGTTCTGCTTGGGAGGTCTTTTGGTGACAGGAGCTGCCAACATCATCAATCAGGTGTGGGAACGCGACTTGGATAAGCTGATGCGGCGCACGATGGATCGGCCGCTGCCAACCGGACGGCTAACACCTGCCGAGGCAATCACTTTCGGGAGTGTTATTGGCGTGGTCGGCCTACTGTTGCTTTCTTTCAACGGAGGCATATTGGCAGCGTTGCTTAGTTTCCTCTCAATGCTTCTCTATGGGTTTGTGTATACGCCCATGAAGGTGCGTAGCCCGTTAGCCGTATTGGTCGGAGCTCTTCCCGGGGCCATGCCTCCGTTGATCGGTTGGGCCGCCGCTACGGGTACTTTAGGACTAGAGGCGCTTATCTTATTTGGTATTCAGTTCGTCTGGCAGTTTCCTCACTTCTGGGCCATTGCCTGGGTTGCTGACGAAGACTACCGTCGTGCCGGGTTCAAACTGTTGCCCAGTGGGGGAGGACGTGACCTGAACACCGCTTTCCAAATCATGATTTACACGTTGCTGCTGTTACCGCTAGGCCTGATGCCCGCTTTGCTGGGGATTACCGGCTTGCGGTCGGCAATTATTGCTACCATTTGCGGCACGTTGTTTCTAATTCAGACTTTTCAACTAATGCGCGACGGTTCTCGTAAATCGGCTTTGCGTATCATGTTCGGTTCTTTTTTGTATCTGCCTATCGTGCAGATCGCATATTTGTGGGATAAAGTGTAGAGAGATGTTGAAAGACATGCAGTTAGTCAATCCGGGAATGCAGGCAGAGGAGCCACGGCCAACCCTCTCCATGCATCCTAAGAAGTTTCTCCTGTGGCTGTTTATCGTCAGCATTGTGATGCTGTTCGCGTCCATGACCAGCGCTTACATTGTGCGGCAGGGCGAAGGCGATTGGCTGGAATTCGAACTTCCTACGCTGTTCTGGATCAATACCGGCGTGTTGCTGCTCAGCAGCGCGACCATGCACTGGGCCTACGTATCCGCCCGAAAAGATAACCTGGATACCCTGAAAATAGCGGTTGCGCTAACGACCGTATTGGGGGGGAGCTTTTTGGTTGGTCAGTTGCTCGGCTGGGATGATCTGGTCAACATGGGCGTTTACTTCGTCGGGAATCCTTCAGGATCGTTCCTGTACATCCTGACCGGCCTCCACGGCTTTCACTTGATCACAGGCGTAATATTTCTAGCCGTTGTCTTTATACAGACCTTTCGGAACCGAATTCACGCACGCCAAATGACCACGATGGAGATGTGTGCCACGTACTGGCACTTCCTGGATGGACTTTGGTTGTATTTATTTCTATTTTTACAGCTCACTCGATAACAGAGAATCTTTAACACACGCATGGCAACAGCACCAACCGCAAGTCACGCAGCCACTCCTGCTACCCTGCAGGAGCCAACCACAAACCTTTGGGGAGGCGGTGTCTCGCCCTTAAAAGCCAGCTACGGAAAGCTGATGATGTGGTTCTTCCTGCTTTCCGACGCATTTACCTTTTCAGCACTTCTGGTTACCTACGGCCTGATTCGCTACAGTCACCCCGCCTATCAAGGCACCGTGGATGACTTTACCACTTCGCAGACCTACTGGCCCATTCCTGAAAAAATATTCGAGGCCGTTCCGTTTTTGCACGGTGTGCCTTTGCCGCTGGTGTTTGTGGGGATCATGACGTTTATCCTGATCATGAGTAGCGTCACCATGGTATTGGCAGTAGAAGCTGGTCACCGCATGGATCAGAAGAACGTGCAGAAGTGGATGCTTTGGACGATCCTCGGCGGCATGACGTTCCTGGGATGTCAGGCTTGGGAATGGACGCACATGATTCATGGTACTGACGAGGGCATTCGTTTGGCCGACGGTTCCATCTTCCACGGTGCGAATCTGGTGATGAACGAATACGGACCGCCGTTGTTTGCCGATTTGTTCTTCTTCATTACCGGTTTCCACGGCTTGCACGTAACCAGTGGTGTAGTCTTGAACATCCTTATTTTCTATAACGCAGCGGTGGGTGTATACGAACGCCGTGGCCATTACGAAATGGTAGAGAAAGTGGGGCTGTACTGGCACTTTGTTGACCTGGTTTGGGTATTCGTCTTTACCTTCTTCTACTTAATTTGATCATGGCAGAACATAGCAATATCACTACCCACGGTGCCGTGCCTCACGGGGGCGGACAAGTCAGTGCTGAACAGGCGGCTGATCACGGTGCCTCGCAGCGCAAAATTATCTGGCGGACCTTCTGGATTCTGCTGGGGATCACTTCCGTCGAATTTCTTCTGGCATTCACCATGAAGCGCGGTGTGTTTCTGACCGGCATCTTCGTTCTACTCACGCTGGTCAAAGCCTTCTACATCGTGGGAGAATTCATGCACCTGAAGCATGAAGTAAAAAGTCTGATCTGGTCGATCGTAATGCCCGTGGTCTTCATCATGTGGCTGATCTTGGCCCTGCTCATTGAGGGCGGCTCGATCTTGCAAGTGCGGTAAGCCCTTTCATGAAACGCTTTAAACAAGCCGGCATACTGGTAGCATTACTGGTACTGCCGGTTTTTCTGTATCTGCTCCTGGTCGGTTTCGGAAAGAATCGCTACGATCTTCCCGTCATCACGACGTTTACCGATAGCCTGAGAACAGACACGATCCACATCGAAAAAGCGCCGGCCTTCTCGTTGCCGCAACTCGACGGCACCATCCTGGAGGGGAGTGCCCTGGACGGGCACGTTTACATTGCCCACTTCGTGTCTGTGCCCTGCCAGGGAAGTTGTGAGAAGGTGATGACGGAGCTGAAACGGGTGCAGGAATTTTTCAGAGATCAACCCGAGGTCGTGATCCTAACCCACGCGGCCGGGCAAGCCCGCGAGGCCGTTGCGTTGCAACAAACTTACGCGGCCGTGCCGCCGCAGTGGAAAATCGTAACCGGATCGCCCGCCATGCTCCAGCAGCTGGCCCGGCAAGGCTACGGATTGGTGTCTGATCCGGACCGCGATACCACCCTGGTGCTGCTCGACGGCACGCGGCGCATCCGCGGACTCTATTTAGGCACCGATCCTAAAGAGGTAGATCGTCTGCTGGTAGAAGCCGAAATCTTGGTACAACAAAAATCGGAACCGAACATTTGAGCAACGAACGTTGTTGCCTTAACACATAGACCAGAAGTATGAGTGACCTGACCCAGGTAAAGCAGCCGGACAACCGAGTATTGATTTTAATCGGTGTATTGTCAGTCGCCATTCCAGTGGTGGTGGCTTTCTTGCTATTTGTGCCACAAACGGGCAAAATGGGCGACTTTGATGTGTCGTTTCTGCCCCATCTGAATGCCGTCCTTAATTCGGCTACGGCCCTTTTGCTGATCGCGGGTTATCTGTTCATACGAAAACATCGTATCCGGCAGCACCAGACCATGATGATCTCTGCGTTTGTGTTGTCCAGCCTGTTTCTGGTGTCGTATGTCGTCTACCATTTTCAGGCACCCTCCACGCACTTTGGCGATACCAATGCCGATGGCGTGGTCGATGCCGTAGAAGCGGCGGCGGTAGGCGGAGTGCGGTACGCGTACCTGATCTTGCTCCTGACGCACATCGTGCTGGCAGCCGTAATCGTACCCTTTGTCTTGCTTTCTATTTATTTCGGGTGGACCGACCAACGTCAGCGGCACCGCAAAGTTTCTCGCTGGACGTTCCCAATGTGGCTATATGTAGCCGTAACCGGCGTCATTGTTTACCTGATGATTAGTCCTTATTACCCTGCATAATTGTTATGAAGCGCTATATTTCTTTGTCGGTAGTCAGTCTGTTCCTCCTGTTGACCAGCACCTTCGCCAACGCGCAATGCGCCATGTGTGTGGCCACAGTCGAGAGCAACGTAAGCTCGGGCGATAGTCTGGTGGGGGCTGGTCTGAATGCGGGTATTCTCTACCTGATGGGCGTCCCTTACCTCATTTTCGCCGTGATTGGTTACTCATGGTACCGCAGCAGCCGTCGTGACGCAAAACGTAAAGTCCGCTGGACCTGAGTCCTGGCGTGTAGACATAGACCTTACGAACCGGGGAGTTTTCTCTTCGGTTTTTTTGTATCTGTCCGAATTCAGGTAGAGTTTTTGCTTAGAAACCCGAAAAGGAGTGCGATGCTGTGTGTGCATCTCTTATCTTCCCGTCGTGCTGAGTAATCGGAGTAGTTATGAAACGTGAAAAGGTTTGGCTGTGGATTGCTGTGGTGCTGGGCGGCATCGGAGGGATTTGGCAATTCCTGGTGGCGAACCAGCCGGCCGTACACGAACAGCATCAGTACGTGAATCAGGTAACCCAGCGTCTTCACGACGAACTGGCCAAAGTGTATGCCCGGGCCGACGTTATCGAAAGCAAGCTCACCAACACCGAGTCGGAATTATTTTCCAGCCTGTATCCCCAATCGCCCTATCCTTACTTTGTGTACCAGCGGGGGCAGGTGATCTACTGGTCCGACAACCTGTTTGTCCCTGATTTCGAAGACGTATGGGGCATGAGTTCACACGAGTACCTGCCCCTCGCGACCGGGTGGTTTGTCGTCTACCGCCGGGCGCTCTCGCACGATCGACTGTTGGTGTTTCTGATTCCTACGATCAAAAGTTACCAGATTACCAACGCTTACCTGAAGGAAGGGCTGAACACCGACATTTTTCCTTCTTCCAAATTTCGGTTCGCTCTGCAGCCGGGGCCTTTTTCCATCCAGGCACCTAACGGTGATTTTCTGTTTTCGCTCGTGTTGCCTGCCAACCTCCGCACGTCGAGTTTTTGGGAGCAGACGCCCCCCATCCTGTGTTTTCTGATGGCGATGGTGGCGTTCTCGGTCGTGGTGTTTCAGCTGCTTAACAAATGGCGCCGTCGGGGCTACGTGCTGGGCAGCATGCTGGCGTTGATTGCCTACGTGGTGGGCTTGCGCCTGCTGATGCTGGCACTCCATTTTCCGTACGCGCGGGTTTCGTGGAATCTGTACGATCCCCGCTATTTTGCGTCATCGTGGTTCGCTCCGTCGCTGGGCGATCTGTTCACCAATGTGCTGCTGGCTTTTTTGCTGATGCTCTACGTGCTGCGTTACCTGCCGCAGGTGCGTGCCGTGCGTGCGTTGGAAAAAGCGCCCCTGACCCGACGTCAGTTGGCAAGCGGACTGGTGTTGTGCCTGAGTTTTCTGACCCTCTGGGGATTTTTCCTGATGCTGAAGGCGCTATTCTTCAACTCCCAGGGTGACTTCGATATCAATGCAAGCCTGGAATTCTCAGGCATGAAACTCGTAACGCTGAGCATTGTCGTCTTGCTTTCCCAGCTGTTCTTCGGGATCGTCCACCTGTGGGGAGCGCTGTTTTTACGCTGGATGCCCGACCCTCGGGAAGCGATGCCAGTGGCCGGCGTGGTCGGATTTATTTTCTTTGTGGCTTCGCTGGTGCCGAGAGGGCTGCCACTGACGGTCCTTTTGTTAGGCAGCGCCTATTTCCTTCTGCTCTACCTGTGGCGCCTACCACGATACCTGCGGCGGTTTGGCTACAAATCCTACCTCTACTTTTTTTCCTGCGCGATTGTGTGTGCCGGCATTGAAGCGTTGGCGGTCTACCAGCATCAGCAGCAGGCCACTTTGCAAACCAAGCAGCGCCTGGCGACTCAGCTTCTGATGGACAACGATCCGTGGGCAGAGCATCTGCTGTACGAAGCCATGCAGAAAATCTCGGCCGACGATTTTATCAAGATCCGTTTTCTTAACATGCTTGGCTCCAAAGAGCTGATCGAGCAGAAGATTCGGCGCAGTTACCTCAACACGTACTTCGACAAATACGACGTCCAGGTGGCGGTATTCAATGCCAATGGCGAGATCCTGAGCGACATCGGCGAAGACATCAGTTACGAACGCCTGCGGCGGATTTACGATAAACCTGAGAACCGCACGGAGTACAAAAATATCTTCCTGAACAACGAATACGAACGCAATCGGGCGCGCCGCTACCTCACGTTCATCCCGATACGTACCCGGGGGTTGACGTTGGGCTACATCGTGATTGAACTGCGCAGCAAACGCATCATTCCCAATACTGTCTATCCGGAGTTGCTGGTCGACAAGCAGTTTTCTCAGCCGCCCCGCAACTACAGTTACGCCATTTATGTACAGGATCGGCTTCAGTACAGCTACGGCGATTTCAACTACGACAACAATTTTCCCGATCCGCTTTCCGAAAACCCCAAGCTGTTCGAAGAAGGCATCTCGGCTTTCGGCGAGCATCACCTGGCGGTTTGCGGCGACGCCCGCCGGTACGTAGTCATCTCCACACCGGAATACCCGCTGCGCAGTATCTTCTCGAATTTCTCTTTTGTGTTTCTGGTCCTGACCATTTGCATTTTAGCGGGCCTGCTTTTCTTTGCGCTGGTGCGGCACCTGGTCCACAACGATCCGCTGACCCAGCGCCTCACGTTTGCCAACAAAATCCAGATCTACCTCAATCTGGCGTTTCTGATTCCGCTCCTGACCAGTAGTGTCGTCATTCTGAGTGTGGTGAGTGATGGACTTCAACAGGATTTGCAACACGCCTACATGCGCCAGGCCGACGTTACGGGCAGTAACGTAATCAACGCCCTGGAACAGTACCAAACCGGTGTGATCGGTGCGGAAGCGCTGGGTTCACTGCTACTCGACATCGCGCGCAACACCGAAACGGATCTGAACCTGTTCGATACCGACGGACGGTTGATTGTCTCGACCCAGCCGATGATCTACGAAAAAAATCTGCTGGCACGTTACCTCAGCCCGCAGGCGATGGCGACCGTAGTGGAGCACAATCAGAATTACGTCGTATTGCAGGAGCAGGTCGGCACACTGAACTACAGCTCGGTCTACCGAGGCATGCGCTCGTACGAAACCGGCCAGTTGCTGGGGGTGCTGAGTATTCCCTTCTTTGAGTCGAAGGCCGAACTGGACCGACAAATTATCGACCTGGTGGGCATGATGCTGAACATCTTTACGGCCATTTTCCTGGCTCTGCTGGTGCTCTCGTATTTTGCCTCGCAGCTCCTGACCGAACCCCTCAGCCTGATTACCCGGAAGCTGCAACGGACCACGCTGGACCGCAACGAGCCGCTCGAATGGCACACGCGCGACGAAATCGGACTGTTGGTGGATGAATACAACCGCATGATTGTGAAGCTGGAAGAAAGCCGGGAAGCGCTTTCGAGGAGCGAGAAAGAGTCGGCTTGGCGCGAAATGGCGCGGCAGGTAGCCCACGAGATCAAAAATCCACTGACGCCCATGAAACTCACCCTCCAGTACCTGGACCGGGCGTTAGGCGACCGGGAGGCCGAAGAACTACGGCAGATGTCGAAGAAAGCCGTCAATACGCTGTTGGCGCAGGTCGATACCCTGAACGACATCGCCACGTCGTTCTCAGCCTTTGCCAAAATGCCCGTTCCCAAGACCGAAATGTTCGAATTGAAAGCGGTGGTGCAGAAAACGGTCGACTTGTACGAAAACGAAGCTTCCGGCCAGGTGCACGTCGATTTACCCGAACAGGCCTGTTGGGTCATAGGTGACGAGCAACTGATGGGGCGGACGCTGACCAATCTGATCCTGAATGCCCTGCAGTCGGTGCCGCAGGAGCGCAAGCCCGAAGTGTGGGTTCGGCTTCGTTGCCGGAAACAACGTGTGATCATCGAAGTGGCCGACAACGGTACCGGCATTCCGGACGCCATTCAGGAAAAAGTCTTTATTCCCAACTTCAGTACAAAATATGCGGGGTCCGGCATCGGACTGGCTGTGGCCAAACGTGGCGTCGAGCACGCCGGAGGGCGCATCTGGTTCGAGACGGAGCAGAACGTGGGCACTCGTTTCTACATTGAGTTGCCGCTGGTGCAACCTTCCGAAAACGGGCACTGATCCGCGCCCATGCACGAACTTTTTGGGCGTTAACTGCGGCAACCCGTATCTTTGGCTTTTCCCCGCTGGCTTATGCTGACTAAACGCATCATCCCCTGCCTGGATGTAAAAGATGGTAAGACTGTAAAGGGCGTCAATTTTGTTAACCTGCGTGATGCGGGCGACCCGGTCGAACTGGGCGCGCGCTATGCGGAAGAAGGCGCCGACGAATTGGTGTTTCTCGACATCACCGCGACGGTTGAAAAGCGACGTACCCTGGTAGAGCTGGTGCGTCGGGTGGCCAAAGAAATCAACATTCCTTTCACCGTAGGCGGGGGCATCAGCACCGTCGAAGACGTATCCGCCCTGTTGCACGCCGGTGCCGATAAAGTCTCGATCAACTCATCGGCCGTGCGCCGCCCCGAGTTGATCAACGAGCTGGCGCAAGAGTTTGGCTCTCAGTGTGTCGTCGTGGCCATCGACACCCGCTATGTCGACGGAGAGCACATCGTGCATACCCACGGCGGCCGGACGCCCACCGAAAAGCGGACCATTCCCTGGGCACAAGAAGTAGAAGAACGGGGCGCCGGCGAAATTCTGCTCACGTCGATGGATACCGACGGCACCAAGGCCGGATTTGCGCTGGAACTGACGCAGGAGATTTCCCGGCGGTTGCAGATTCCCGTCATTGCGTCGGGCGGGGCCGGTACGATGGAACATTTCAAAGAGGTTTTTCAGGACGGCTGCGCCGATGCCGCACTGGCCGCGAGTATTTTTCACTTCAAAGAAATTGAAATCCCAGGCCTCAAGGAGTACCTTCGCCGAGAAAACATTGCAGTACGCTTGTGAATATCGATTTTAGTAAAGGAGACGGACTGGTCCCCGCCGTTGTGCAAGATGCCACCACGCACCGGGTGCTGATGTTGGGTTATATGAACCAGGCCGCTCTGGACCAGACGCAGGCAGAAGGGAAGGTGACGTTCTGGAGCCGTTCCAAACAGCGCCTCTGGACCAAAGG
Source organism: Catalinimonas alkaloidigena (assembly GCF_900100765.1). NCBI lineage: Bacteria > Pseudomonadati > Bacteroidota > Cytophagia > Cytophagales > Catalimonadaceae > Catalinimonas > Catalinimonas alkaloidigena. Next base: position 724,328 of record NZ_FNFO01000002.1, read on the forward strand.
CGAAACATCCGGCAACTTTTTGCAGGTGCGCGACATACGCGCCGATTGCGATGGCGATACCCTCCTGATCAAGGCCGATCCGGTCGGTCCGGTCTGCCATACCGGGGCCGACACCTGTTTTGACGAAACCAACCAGAGCACCGGCACGGCTTTTCTGGATTACCTCAAGCAGGTGATCCGCGACCGAAAACACAACCCGAACGAAAAGTCCTACACCCGTTCGCTGTTTCAGAAGGGCATCAACAAAGTAGCTCAGAAAGTGGGCGAAGAGGCGGTCGAGCTGGTGATTGAAGCAAAGGACCAGAACGACGATTTGTTCAAAGGCGAGGCGGCCGACCTGCTATTTCACTTTTTGGTCTTGCTGGAAGCAAAAGAGATAGATTTAAACGAAGTTTTGGCCGTGTTGGAGGCCCGACATCGTCGATAAATAGGTTGTTCTTCTAGGCAGAGTGGGAGGTAAGTAGTACTTTCAGGCAAAGAACCTACTGCTTTATGAAGAAAAACTACTTTCAGCGTTGGCTGCTGTTTGGCCTGACGGGACTGTTGTTGGTCGGCATTGGGCTCGGGCTGTTGGTAGAAGCCATCCACTTGCGCATGAATCAGGCCGCGTTTGCGCAATGGGCGGGCGTGGGGCTGACCAGTCTGTCGGCAGTGGTGCTGGGGCTGACTGCGTTGGGCGAAAGCGTGGTGAACCGCGTGTTTTATAAACTCCGAAACCGGCAACGCAGTGCATCGTAAATCACATTGTTTAAGCGACCCTGGATGGGAAGTGCCCGGTGAAGCGGCCTTTGCTTCCGCTGCTCCACAGGGGCGTACACAAATCGCTGCGACTACATGAAGCTATTCAGGTTTATCCTCGTCATGCTTCTCACCTTTATGGTGGCCTTTGTACTGAGTACTCGGATGAGCTCAGTTCCGCCTCTGGGCTATTTCCTGAATCCCTTTGCGGGTTTCTGGCAGAACGCCGAAACCGTAGCTTCGGCCACCGCCCCGCACACCCTGAACCTGCCCACCCTGCACGACAGCGTCACCATCGTCTACGACCGCTACCAGGTGCCGCACATTTTTGCCCGGAACGATCACGATCTGTACGTAGCCCAGGGGTATGTCACGGCCCGCGACCGGCTCTGGCAGATGGATTTTCAAACGCGGGCGGCCGGCGGCCGCCTGTCGGAGGTGTTGGGCGAACTGACCCTGGAATACGACCGGTTTCAACGAAAAGTCGGGATGGTCTACGGCGCAGAACGATTCCTGGAAGCCACCCTGGCCGACTCGCTCGGCAGACAAGTCATCGAAGCTTATACCGAGGGGGTCAACGCCTGGATCAGCCAACTGACTCCCATGAACTACCCGATCGAGTTTAAACTCCTGGATTATAAACCCGAACCGTGGGAGCCGCTCAAAACGGCGTTGATGCTCAAGCTGATGACGGCCAACCTGACCATGGGTACGGACGATCTGTTCATGACGCGTATCCTGCAGCAGTACGGGAAAGCCACGGTCGACTCGCTGTTTCCTGCGTACCCTTACTTTTCTGACCCGATCATCCCTCCGCATACACCCTGGAATTTCCGGCCCGTCCCGATTCCGGCAGCCCCGACTCAGGTTGCTGCGCTGGGCGCCACGTACCAGTTTCCACACCGACCCGACCCCGACAACGGAAGTAACAACTGGGCCATCAGCGGCGAACGCTCGGCCACGGGCTATCCTATTCTGGCCAACGACCCGCACCTGGGGTTGAGCTTGCCTTCGTTGTGGTACCAGGTGCAACTGCATGCGCCGGGTGTCAACGTGTGTGGGGCGTCACTGCCCGGCACGCCCGGCGTCATTATCGGCTTCAACGACGCCATCGCCTGGGGTGTGACCAACGTGGATGCAGACGTGCTGGACTTTTATAAAATCGATTTCCGGGATGACGACCGCCTCGAATACCGCTACCTCGACGAAACGACGGCGCAGGAATGGCACCCGGTCACGTTGCGCGAAGAGCGGATCAAGGTCAGAAACTACGGCATCATCCGCGATACGGTACGGTACACGCACCATGGTCCTCTGCTGTACAACGACCCGGCAGAGCCCAGCTTCAACCCGCGGTTTCCGGCCGGGCTGGCCATGCGCTGGATTGCCCACGAGCCGAGTACCGAGCTGACCACTTTCTATAAACTGAACCGGGCGCAGGATTACCAGGCCTTTACCGAAGCGCTTTCATACTACATGGCGCCGGCGCAGAATTTTGTGTATGCCGACCGTGATAACAACATCGCCCTCTGGGTGAACGGCCGCTTTCCGCTGAAGTGGAAAGAACAGGGGAAATTCATCTTAGAAGGAAGTGACCCTAAAAACGACTGGCAAGGCTGGATTCCCCATGCGCATAATCCGCACGTAAAGAATCCGCCCCGCGGGTTTGTCAGTTCCGGCAACCAACGCTCCACAGATCGGACTTACCCTTATTACCTTACGTGGGAACAAGCCCCTTACGGGCGCGGCGCGCGGATCAACGAAGTGTTGCGGCAAATGCATCACGCCACCGCCGATAGTCTGCGTGCGCTGCAAAACGACAACCTCTACTGGCATGCCCGGCAGGCCCTTCCTCGGATGTTGCAGGGCGTCCGGGCACAGCAGCTTACCGAACCGCAGCAACAGGTCTACGCGCAGATGCGCCGGTGGAACTACGAGTACGGTCCCGGGCAACGCGAACCCGCCGTGTTCGAGGCGTGGTGGGAGGCTTTTACCGAAGCGACCTGGCACGACGAACTGGGCGATACGCTGATGCGCTATCCCATGCAGACGACGACGCTCTTCCTGATGGACAGCCTTCCCAAAGCTTCCTGGTTTGATGACCGGACCACCCCCGAACGCGAAACGTTGGATGAAATACTCCACCAGACGTTTGTGGCCAGCGTTGATACGTTACGGTCTGACCTCGGACCCTGGGACGACGATTGGCAGTGGGCGACCGTGAAGGGTACGACGATCCGCCATCTGATGCCGCCGCTGACCAGTTTCGGACGGAAGGACATCCGGATTGGCGGCGGGGCAGGCATCGTGAACGCCACGAAGAAAACCCACGGGCCTTCCTGGCGGATGATTGTGGAGTTGGGGCCGCAGGTAAAAGCCTGGGGCGTGTATCCGGGAGGGCAATCGGGCAATCCGGGCAGCCCCTTTTACGAAAACATGATCGACACGTGGCGCGACGGGCATCTCAACGAACTGATCTTTTTGCCCTCGCCGGAAGCGGCACCCGCCGATGCTTCGGTTTGGCAACTTAACCGCAACTCACCATGACGCATCCTCGCGCCATCCCTTTCGCGACGTTTGGCCTGACGTTCGTCGGCAGCGCCGTATTGCTGATGATGACCTACCACTGGTGGATCCTCGTGGTTGTGGCGTTCGTGGCAGGGCTGTGGTTGGGCCGGACCGCCTGGAGCACGTTCTGGCAAGCCTTCTGGGCCGTTGCATTGCTTTGGGGAAGCTATGTATGCTACCTGCACCTCCGTACCGAGGGCATTCTGACCGGGCGCATCGCTGCCCTGTTTTCCCTGCCGATCCCCGAACTGATGATCGCCGTGGCGGCCGTCGTTGGGGGAGTGGCCGCGGGGCTGGGCGCGCTAAGCGGCTACTACCTGCGGATGACCTTCACCAACAAGCGCCCCCCGTCCGTATATCAGCCTACCTAATAAAAAGTCGTGGCCCTCGCGAAGAGCGCCACGACTTTCATATCGTTCAGAAGGCAACCTTATTGGCCTGCCTGTGCTTGTTTTTCCAGCATCTCGACAATCTCTTCGGTGATGCCCGAACTGGAGAATCCGCCGTCGTGGAACAGGTTTTGCATCGTCACCATGCGCGTATAGTCCGAGAACAGCGTCAGCACGTAATCGGCGCAGGCTTCGGCCGAAGCATTGCCCAGGGGCGACATTTTATCGGCGTAGTCGAAAAAGGCGTTGAACCCGCTGATGCCTGTTCCGGCCGTGGTTTTGGTCGGCGACTGCGATACCGTGTTAACTCGGACTTTTTTGGATTTCCCAAAGCGGTAGCCGTAGCTGCGGGCAATCGATTCAAGCATCGCTTTGGCCTGCGCCATGTCGGTATAGTCCGTAAACGAACGCTGCGCAGCGATGTAGCTGAGCGCCACGATGGAGCCGCCCTCGTTCATCGCGTCGCGTTTTTCGGCCACCTGCATCATCTTGTGAAACGACAGCGCCGAAATGTCGAGCGTCTTCAGAAACCAGTCGTAGTTCATGTCGCCGTACGCACGGCCTTTGCGAATGTTGGGGCTCATGCCGATGGAGTGAAGCAGAAAGTCGATTTTCCCGCCCAGCTTTTCTTCCGACTGTGCAAACAGCGCATCCAGGTCGTCGACCGAGGTGGCGTCGGCCGGAATCACTTCCGTATCGCACTGCTGTGCAAGTTGCTGCACCCCGCCCATCCGCAGGGCGATCGGCGCATTGGTGAGGATGAACGAAGCGCCTTCGGCTTTGGCTTTCAGGGCAACTTTCCAGGCGATGGAGTTTTCGTCGAGCGCCCCGAAGATGATGCCGCGCTTTCCTTCCAGTAGGTTATGAGACATAGCGAATAACAGATTTCAGATTACAAATGATACATGGGTTTCCGCAACCTCAACAGCGTGAGGACTTTGGGTTGCAATATTAGGCGAAATCAGGCACATGGGGGAATCGGAACGCCGGAGCCGGACGGGCCGGCCGAGTCACCGCGGGTTTTGCGAAAAACTAACGCTGGCCCAAGGTGTCCATTCGCCGATCTGTATTTTCTCCTCACGCCACCTGGATAACCCGCTGCTCGGCGATGACAAACACCTGATCGCCACTTTTAGGACGTACCAGGGCCGTGCCGGTAAAGCTCCCGAACGCCGGCAGCAAGCCCTGCACCGACCCGAAGTGGAAACAAGGGAGTTGGAGCGTTGCCCCCTGACCGCGCAGCCGCACGGCCGGGTGGATGTGCCCCGCCAGGCAGTAGACCCCGGCTGGGAGGTGCTCCGGCGGAATGTGGGTCAGCAAAAACGGGCCGACTCGCAAGGCCGTTTCGTGCACCACCAATCCAGAGTGCCGGTAAAGCCCTGTCGGCAGAATGTCGTGGTTGCCTTTTACCAACTCGATCGAAACCTGTGGGTAGCGCTCGCACCACGCTTCGAAGCGAAGCCAGTCGGCGTTGGCGTCGCTGTGAAACAAATCGCCCAGCAGCACCAGCCGGGTCACGGGCAGTCGTTGCATGAGTTGTTCCAGGCGTGCGTAATTCTCGTCGGCCGCCGCGGGCGGTACCGCCATGCCCGCCTTTCGGAAGTGCGCCACTTTGCCCAGATGTAGATCGGCCAGCAGCAACATGCCCTGCGCCGGCCAGAAGAGCGCCTTCTCGGGGAGGAGTTGCCAGCGTTCGCCACGCACGAGCGCTTCGGTCGGACGTTCCGTTTGCAGCATTCTTCAAAAGTACGAACCACACGTAACTCCGTCGGCATTTTCGGTATCCGTTGCCGCGCCGCTGCGTATGCAGTAGAAGAGTGCAGCTTATTCCAAACCCATTTTTTACACGTATGGCCTTTCTGAAAAAGCCCCTCAAACGCATTGCCCGACACGTTAAAAACCCGATTCGCAGAGCCAAGCTGGAACTGAAGCAGGGACTTGGCTGGCTCGATCAGCCGATCATCCTGCCGTACCGAAGCTTTGGCAACGGCCAGGAGTTTCGGATGCTGGGGCGGGTGATGGAAGACAGCGGCCTGAGCAAAACGGCCCGCCACAACAGCAAAGCGCAGAACATGCTGGCGATGGGCAAACGGTTTCTGAGCGACGACATTCCGGAGGTGAAGGTGCGGGCCCGCTTCGGCGACCAGGAACAGATTGTGATGACCGACACCAACGGGTACTTCGAAGTATGTTTCGACACCGATGGGCAGGCCGATCACGGCGCCTGGAACGACGTTCATTTCGAATTGCTGGAGTCGGTCGTGGAGGGACAGGCGTCGATCACGGCCACTGGCGAGGTGTTGCTGCCCCCGGCCGATACGCAATTCGGCGTGATTTCCGACGTGGACGATACCATCCTGATTTCGCACGCGACGCAGACGCTGAAAAAATTTAAGTTGATGCTGCTGAAAAATGCCCGTACGCGTGCGCCTTTTGAAGGTGTGGCGGCATTTTACCGGGCGTTGCAACAGGGTGGGGCGGGGTGCCCGCCGTGCGGGAATCCGATTTTTTACGTGTCGAGCAGCGAGTGGAACTTGTACGATCTGCTTACGGAATTTTGCCGCAACCGGGGCATTCCCAAAGGTCCATTTCTGTTGCGTGAGATGGAGGCCGAGTGGTACAAAGTGTGGAAGTCGGGTGGAGGAAGCCACAACCACAAGCACGACAAAATCAAGCGGATTCTGGAGACTTATCCTCACCTGCAGTTCATCCTGATCGGGGACAGCGGGCAGCACGATGCCGAGATTTACGCGAAAACGGTACACAACTATCCGGGGCGGATTCTGGCCGTGTACATCCGCGACGTGAGCAAAAATCGTCGCGAACGCGAAGTCGTCCGCCTGGCCGATCAATTACGTCCGATGGAGGTCGACATGCTGCTGGTGAAGGACTCCGTCGAAGCGGCCCGCCACGCGGCCGAGCAAGGGTTCATTCAACCTGAAGCAATTCAAGCGGTAGAAGAAGACCGCGTCGCCGACGAAAGAGCTCCTACCGAACTGGAAGAAGTCGTAGGCGAAACCGCTTCTGTGTAAGAGCGGGCATCGCACGGAATTGTTGAGGTAGTCAGAAACGTTGACGCTACTTCCAGAACCGATAGAAGGTCCCCAGCGGAAGTTTTTTTCCCGACTGATCGGGCAGGTACAATTCCCCAAACTCCGGGTGCTGGGCCTGCGGAAAGGTAGTCGTGATCAGGTTCTCGACGATGAGGGCAGAAAAGCCCAGCGAGTAAAGATTAATGACGAAGAAGTGTTCGTCCGGATCGAGTAGGTCCGCACACAGCTTCAGCATTTCGTTGAGGTGTTCTTCGATCAGCCACTTCTCGCCCGCTGGTCCCCGACCGTAGGCAGGCGGATCGAGGATAATGCCCTGGTACCGATTGCCGCGCCGTACTTCCCGTTTTACAAACTTCAGCGCATCTTCCACCACCCACCGGATGCCCTGCAATCCGCTGAGTTCCATGTTTTCGCGCGACCAGGTGATGACCTGTTTGACGGCATCGACGTGTGTAACGTCTGCTCCCGCCGCCTTGGCGGCCAGCGAAGCGCCGCCGGTGTAAGCAAACAGATTGAGCACTTTGGGAACGCGTTCTGCCTGACGCCGGACCATCGCCTGGGTGTGTTCGTAGATGTACTCCCAGTTGGCGGCCTGTTCCGGGAAAATGCCCACGTGCTTGAAGGCTGGGAGCGTCAGCCGAAAGCGAAAGCGCATTCCCAGTGCCTCGTAATCCAGCATCCACGGGTGCGTCATGCCCGGTTTGGCGTGCCATTCGCCGCGCTCCTGGCTGTTTTTGTCGCGCGTAAACGTGGCGTGGGCGCGCTGTTGCCACTCTTTTTCGGACAGGGCCCGGTCCCACACGGCCTGTGGTTCAGGACGGATCAGCACGTAGGGGCCAAACTGTTCGAGCTTTTCAAAGCCGCCGGAATCGAGCAAGCGGTAGTCGCGCCAGTGGGTAGGGGTAAGGAGTTGCACGCGTGTCGGAACGTAAAAGAATGAAAACGACCCGCCAGCCGGGAGCCGCGGGTCGTTACGAAATGATTTTGTGACGTAGTTACTTGATGGTGAACTGGCTCTCGCCAATCTTGGCACCTTCGGCGTAAAGCTCTACGGTATGGCGACCTTCTTTGAAGGGCGTGCCTTTCGAGTAGATGAACGTCAGCCGCGGGTTCTTGTTGTCGAACAGGAAGTTCTGCTTGGCCGTATAGAAAATCTCCTGGCCTTCGTACTCGAACGTACCGGAGCCGGTCGCTACGTCCTGTAGCGTGGAGCCTTCCGGTTCCAGGATGCGAATCATCACTTCTTTGTTTTCGATCTTCGCCACCGGGTTGTCGCCGATCGAGAAGTTGACTTTGATTTTGTCGACGCGCCGTCCCCGGAATGTGTTGTCGTTATCGTCCCGTTCTCGTCCGCGGTCGTCGATATACGACACGTGTAGGTTTTCTGCCTTCAGTACCGACGCCACCGCGACCTTTTCGGCCATCTGCTGGGTTTGTCGGGTCAGGTTTTTCAACGAATCGTTGCGGCTGACAATCGTCTGTTTCAGACTCGTATTTTCCTGAAAAAGGATTTCGTTTTGCGCTTTGAGCTCGGCAATTTCGTTGTCTTTCTGCGAGAGCAAAAGTTTGTAATCGGCCTGAATATCACGCAACTCGCTGGCGTTGACACGGGCACTGCGCTGGGCCGTCTGCAACTGAACGTCGAGGTCGCGCATGGCAGCCCGCAAACTGGCGGTGTCGCCGCCCAACTGCGCAATTTCGTTGTAACGCTCTTCCAGTTCGGACCGCAGGGAGTCCAGTTCCTGCGTGGCCATTCTGATTTCTGTGTCCTTTTCTTGCTCTACTTGAGCTCTTTCTTCCCGATTTTGGTAACTGAGATAAAACTGTACACCATTGAGAATCAGGAGAAGGGCGATGATCCCGATGATCAGGCCGCGGCGGCTTTTCCTGGCTTCTGGGTTAGTTTCTGCCATAATAGTTTTAAGTTTCTGCGTGTGCAGGTAATCGTGTAAGGTGTTTGGTCCTTGAAGTTATTTTACACTTGTACGTGCAAAGTTAGGCCAATTATACAACATTTAATCATGAGTAAAACGCCGTTTACTGCGGAATATTGGGAGAATCGCTACCAGACGGGGCAAACCGGCTGGGATGCCGGGGCCATCACCACCCCGCTGCGAGCCTATTTCGATCAGTTGGAAAACAAGGCGCTCCGCATCCTGATTCCCGGCGGCGGGAACAGCCACGAGGCGGGGTATTTGTTCGAACAGGGATTTACCGAGGTGTATGTCGTCGACCTGGCGCAGACGCCCCTGCGGAACTTTCAGGAGCGCTATCCGGCGTTTCCTGCCGATCATCTGATTCAGGACGACTTCTTTCACCTGACGGGGCCATACGACCGTATTGTCGAGCAGACGTTTTTCTGTGCGCTCGATCCGGCGTTGCGCCGCGCCTATGCCGAAAAGATGCACGCGCTGCTGGCACCGGGGGGGCATCTGGTGGGGGTGTTGTTCGACGATCCGTTGTTTCAGGACCACCCGCCGTTTGGAGGAAATCGCGAGGAGTACCTGACCTACTTTGCCGACCTGTTCGAGATCCGTACCCTGGACCGGGCCTACAACTCCATTCCGCCCCGCGCCGGTCGCGAGTTGTTTATCAACCTGATCAAGAGGTAACTGCGTACAAATATTTACGCCACCGGTTGTTCGTTCCTTACGACGAAATCGCTATCTTACTCTACATCACTTACCACTACGGCCATGAACGAGCAAGAAAGACTGATCAAAGTTTATACCGGCACGATGATCGACGTCGACGTACGTATGGAGCATCTGGAAGAAAACGGCATTCCCACCCTGGTTCGCGACGATTTTCAGTCGGGCCTGATGGCAGGCGTGGTGACGGGCGTGCCCTCGGCCATTGATCTGTTCGTGTTCGAACGCGATGCCGACCGTGCCCTGGTGCTGATTGCCGAGTTTGAAGAAAATCGCTGGGAGAACCATTCGGCGGTGCCTTCGGCCGAGTAAGTTGGAAACAGTACCGGGATCTCCGTAGTTTCGCGTTTCGCGAGAGGCCTTGGTTCGCCTCTTGGACGGAACGTTCGACGCTGTATTCCCGATGTTTCAACAAACCACCGAATCTTTTGGCCCGTGGACGCGCCTGCGCGTATTCGACGACGCCACCCCACTTTCCCTGACGATCTTGCCCGCGTACGGCGGCGCCCTTACCGAGCTGGTGCTGCAAAAAGACGGAACCGCTTTTTCGGTACTCGACGGAGTGTGCGATCCGTCCGAACTGGCAGAAGGGCAACCGGAACGCTACAAAAATTCGTGGCTCGTGCCGTTTGCCAATCGCGTCAAAGACGGGCAGTATCACTTCGGCGCGCACACGTACCAACTGCCGATCAACGAACCGGAGCGCCACCATGCCCTACACGGACTGGTGTACCGGAGGGCGTTCGAGGTGGTATCGGTGCAGACCCACGACGAGGAGGCGGTGGTTCGGTTGGAAGCGCGCCACCCTGGCGACCCCGACGGCTATCCGTTTGCGTTTCGGGTCGAGATCCTCTATCGGCTGCACGCCGCCGAGGGATTTTCGGCTACGCTGCGCGTCACGAACGAAAGTAACCACGCTGCCCCCCTGGTGGCCGGATGGCACCCGTACTTCCGTCTGTCCTCTTCTGTAGATGAGCTGCAACTCCAGTTGCCGGCCTGCAAGCGCGTACGCCTCAACGAGTGGCTGGTGCCGGGCGGACGTGTCGAGTCGTTTGCAACCTTTGCCGCCCCGACGGCGCTGGCCGAGCACGACCTGAACCACTGCCTCGCCCTGGAAGCCCACGAAGGAACCGTAGAAACGCGCCTCGTTGGCCGGGAGGCGACGCTGGTTGTGTGGCAGGAAGCAGGTCCGGGCAAATTCAACTACCTGCAGGTGTTTACCCACCCCACTCGAACGACGGTAGCCCTCGAACCCATGAGCGGCGCGGTCGATGCATTCAACAACGGCATGGGCCTGATTATGCTGGTGCCGGACGAACAATTTGAAGCCCAGGCGGGCGTAAAGCTGCGATGAGACTACTTTTTGCAATGTTCTGGCTGCTCCTGGGCGGCGCGGAGGCCTTGTGGGCGCAAAGCGATTTCGCCACCGAGCTGGCCGCGCACCGGCAGGAAAAGAACAAAGAGTTCAAACGCTCGTCGGAGTCACCTCTGGCGCGTGCCGACAAACGTGCATTTCAGGGTTTGTTCTACTTCCCCGGTGACTCTTCTTACCGCGTGGTGGCTCGCCTTGAGCGTACGCCCGACGCTCAGCCGTTTCAGATGCGCACCTCGACCGACCGGCTGCCGACCTACGTCGAATGGGGAAAGGCGCACTTTACCCTCCGCGATACCGCCCTGGTCCTGACGATTTATTTCAGTCCCGACATCGCCCAACGCCCCGGCTACGAGAAGTACCTGTTCCTGCCCTTTACTGACCAGACCAGCGGCGGCGAGACCTATGGCGGAGGCCGGTACCTCGATCTCAGCATGCCTGCAGACGAAAGCTCAGCTTTGGTGCTGGACTTCAATCGCGCGTATAATCCCTACTGCGCGTACAGCGACCGGTATTCGTGCCCCATTCCTCCGGCCGTGAACCGACTGCCGATCCGCATCGAAGCCGGCGAGAAGACGTTCCGGGAACACTGAGGTTTAATCGACGTACGGGTCCATGATGTCGAGTGGCGTGTGTCCCTCTTTCGTAGTGAATTGCTCTGGCGTCACCGAACCGGAAAATTCGTTGGAGTAGAGCACCGTGTGCTGATCGACCTGCACCTTCAGTCGAAGCGAAACCGGAATCGGGCCGTTGTAGGCCGGCATCACAAAGCTCCAGTACTGGTCGGGCTTCAGAAAAACGCGGTGGTAGCTGTTGCCGCACCAACTCGACGGCAGGTACTCGATGGGTTGCCATCGGTCCTGATAAAATGCTTCGGTGACGATCGAAAGCCGACTGTCGGACGCTTCGAAGGCCGTCAGGGTATCGGTGCGGTTGCCGAGGTAAACCCTGTGTCCGCGGTACTTTTTGTCAAAGCGCGCGGGCGTATCGGTCGCGACCCACACAAAGAGTCCCTGCTGGGCGGGAACCACAGTAGGAGGGAGCGGCCTCGGCAGGTTCCGGCTCGACGCAAACCCACCCAGCGCGCGGGTATCCTCAACGGCCGTACCGGCGAAGAAATAGCCGCGCAGTTGGTAAGCGACCTGCAGGTCGCCAACTTGGGCCTGGGCAACGGTGGCAATGCCCCAGAGCAAAACAGAAAGCAATGTAGTTTTCATGAATCCATGGTTTTAAGTCTATATTTGGTACGATGCAGACCGTGTCCTTATTCCATATCTTAATTGCACCATGTTGAAAAAGTCACTCATGCTCTTGCTGCTGCTCGGGGTTGCCTGGAGCGCGCAGGCCCAGAAAATCTACCTGCATTGCGGTCGCCTGATCGACGGCAAACAAAACAAGGCGCAGGAGAAAATGACGGTGGTGGTAGAAGGGAAGCAGATAGTCGCCGTGCAGAAAGGATTTGTGCAACCCGGCACGGGCGATTCGCTCGTCGACCTGCGTCAGAAGACCGTAATGCCTGGCTTTTTCGACCTGCACGTACACCTGGAAAGCGAGTCGAGCCCCAGCACGTACATCGACCGGTTTCGGCTGAACAAAGCCGATCTGGCGTTTCGGTCGGCGGTATACGCCAGGCGGACGCTGCTGGCCGGGTTTACCACCGTGCGCGACCTGGGCGGGTCGGGCGTCAACGTGGCCCTGCGCAACGCCATCAACAGCGGCTACGCTGAAGGACCGCGCGTCTACACCGCCGAAAAATCGATTGCCTCGACCGGAGGACACGCCGACCCGAGCAACGGCATGCGCGACGACCTGCGGGGCGATCCCGGTCCGGCCGAAGGCGTGATCAACGGACCGGAAGAGGCGCGTAAGGCCGTGCGGCAGCGGTATAAAAACGGAGCAGACGTGATTAAAATTACGGCGACCGGCGGTGTGCTGAGTGTGGCGAAAGACGGTTCCGGTCCGCAGTTTACCGAAGAAGAAATCCGGGCGATTGTGGAAACAGCAAAAGATTACGGGATGATCACGGCAGCCCATGCCCACGGTGCGGAAGGGATGAAACGAGCCATTCGGGCGGGCATTACGACCATCGAACACGGCACGCTGATGGACGACGAGACGATGGACCTGATGGTTGAGCACGGCACCTGGTACGTACCGACCATCACGGCGGGGAAAGAAGCTGCCGCCAACGCCGAAAAGCCGGGCTACTATCCCGAAGTGGTGGTGCCCAAAGCCCGCGCCATCGGCCCGAAAATCCAGGACAACTTCGCGAAGGCCTACAAACGGGGCGTCAAGATTGCCTTCGGCACCGACGCGGGTGTGTTCAAACACGGGGAAAATGCGCGTGAGTTCGGCTACATGGTCGACGCGGGCATGCCCCCGATGGAAGCCATCAAAGCCGCCACGAGTTCCGCCGCCGAAGTCTTGCAGGTGAGCAACCAACTCGGTTCGGTCGAGGCGGGGAAAATGGCCGATCTGGTGGCCGTCGACGAAAATCCGCTCACCAACATCAAAACCCTGGAGCACGTTACGTTCGTGATGAAGGACGGGATCATCTACAAGTCGGAGTAAGGCCGGTTTTGTGGGCAGAAACCTTACGCGACCGCCGGAAGGTGGCAATAAACCGTAGTACTACAGGGTTACTAATCAGAGCCTTTTGCTCATTGCACGCATGCGCGGGATTTCTCATTTGGCTATTGGCATTACTACCGGCGCGGCCATCGCGGCGCTGAGTCCCGCCGTGCCTTTTTCCGTCACCGGCCTCACCGTGGCGGCGGTTTCTTCGCTGGCGCCCGACCTTGACCATCCCGAAAGCCGCATCAGTCGCCGCATCAGTTTCAGCCACGTGTACCTGAAAGCCCTGATTTGTATCCTGGCCGTTGGGCTGGCCGTGTACAGTTACATCCATACCCACGGCGAGCAACAAACGCTGCTACTCGAAATTTCCCTGGTGGGGGTGCTGATTGGCGCTTTCATGCGCGAAACTACAGCCCGTCGGTTCATGCTGCTGTTCACGGCGCTGATGCTGATCGCCGGTGGCGTCTACCTGGGCGAACACTGGCTGTACCTGCTGGGCGGCTTTGTGGGCATCAGCCCTTTTACACCGCACCGGTCGTGGACGCATACCGTCTGGGCGGTGGGCTTCTGGCTGTACCTGGGCGACCAGACCGAAAAGGCGTTGCATGTGCCGGGATTGGCGTGGAGCGCCGTGGCGGGGTACGTGTCGCATCTGGTGGCCGACACCCTGACGAAGAACGGCGTGAAGTGGTTGTTTCCGCTGTGGGAAGGTAAATTCGGGTTCCCGCTGATTCGTACCGGCTCCAAAATGGGCAATTTCTGGGAGGCCATGATTTGCGTCGTATACGCTTTGTTGGTTTTTTCTTTGTATCGCTGATGGATCGGTGGCAACCCGCTCCGACTTTGCTACCTTTGCTTGCACCCGGTTCGTGTTTATGAATTTCTTCCAACGATGCCTGTTTTTCCTGGGAATGCTTTTTCTTGGCACTGCCTCGTTACATGCCCAGTCTCCGCCTCCGTTTCAGAAACTTTCGCCGCAGGCACAGGTGAGTTTGTTGACCTGCGGGCCGGGCGATGCGCTGTTTGAAGCGTTTGGGCACAGCGCAATTCGGGTGCAGGACCCCGCACTGGGAATCGATGCGGTGTACAATTACGGTTTGTTCGATTTCGACCAACCCAACTTTTACCTCAACTTTATCCGCGGCTACATGCTCTATAGCCTGGGTCGGACCGAGTTTGAGCGATTTCTCTACCAGTACGAGTACTTCAACCGGTCGGTCTACGAACAAAGCCTCACGCTTTCGGCGGCGCAGCGGCAGCGGGCCTACGAATTTCTGGAATACAACAACCTGCCCAAAAACCGGCAGTACTACTACGATTATTTTTTCGACAATTGTGCCACCCGCCCTCGCGATGTGTTTGAGCGGGTGCTGGGCGATTCTCTCAAGTTCGACTACAGCTACGCCAACCGGCTGCATTACACGATTCGGGATCTGATTCACCGCTACATTGAAGATGAGCCCAAGTTTGCGTGGGGAAATTTCGGCATCGACCTGGGGCTGGGGTCGCGCATCGACCGGGCTGCCAAGCCTCGCGAGTACATGTACCAGCCCGAGTTTCTGGCGGCGGCTTTTTCGGGTGCCACGGTGCGCCAGCCCGACGGCTCCACCCGCCTGCTGGTAGGGGGGACCCGTACGCTATTCGAAGCCACGCCGGAAGACGAGCCCGAGGCGTCGTGGATTACGCCCACGGTCGTGCTCTGGATCATGTTTGCGATTGCGGTTGGCCGAACGGCGTACGACATCACGCACCGGCGGCGCAAGAGCTACGCGGTCGACATCTTCATCTATTTCTGTGTGGGCTTCCTGGGCTGTCTGCTGTTGTTTCTGGCGTGGTTCACCAACCATACTGCAGCGGGCGCTAACTACAACCTGTTGTGGGCCTGGCCGACGCACGCCCTCATTCCGTTTCTGTTGTTCATCCGCCACCGGCCGCTGTGGGTTTCGAGCTACTTCCTGGCCTCGGCCATCGCCACCGGACTGACGTTGTTGTTGTGGGGCATCATCCCGCAGGACCTGAACGAAGCCCTGGTACCGTTCTTACTGGGTCTCACGCTGCGGAGCGCGTACATCTTTATCCGGGCGCGGAAACTCTGGGTGTACGAACGAAAAGAAGCCACTGTGCACTGAGAAATCACCGTGCATCAGCCTGCAAAAGACGTCATCGGGACGTATTGCCCAAAGCCCAACCCTTCCTGCAACGCCTTTTCGTACTGAAATCGGTCGAACCGGTACAGGTACGGCGACTTGTGTGCGCCGATGGTGCGCCGCTCGTCCAGGCGCTGTAAGTAACCAAGTCCCAGCATCCGTTTCTGAAAATTGCGTCGGTCCAGCGGGCGGTCCAGAATCGTTTCGTACAGGGCCTGCAACTCGGGCATCGTGAACGTCTCGGGCAGGAGCGTATACCCGATGGGCTGATAATGCAACTGCGCCCGCAGCGCATGCAACGCCTGCGTCACCATCTGGTTGTGATCGAACAGAAGGGGGGGCAACTCGTGCAGATCCCACCAGCGGCACGCTTCCGAGAAGAAATCGGGGGTGGGGTTCACCTTCGAAAACTCGACCAGCGCATAGTAGCCCACCGAAACGGTGCGGTCTGCCAGCCAGTTGTCGGGACCGATCGGCTCGCCAAACAGGTCGGCCACGTCGCCCAGCGGGGCGTTCTGCGTGCGGTCCGTCCGGCCGAAGGTATGGAACTGTTGCAGGAAAATCTCGCGGATGCCGGTCCGTTCTTCCAGCGTGCGCTGGGCCGCGTCGTCCATGTGCTCCGTCCGTTTGATGCGTCCGCCCGGCAGCGACCAGCCCCCCAGCTTTTTCCATTTCACCAACAGCACTTTCAATTGGTTGTCGTGAAAACCGAACACGACGCAGTCGAGGCTGACGTGGGGCAAAAAGTGCAGGTATCCTTCTCGGATAAAAGCCTGAAGATCGTTCTCTGGGTGCATAGGTCAAAAATAAAAATTTAATGTGTACTGGATACGCATTACGAAATAAATCCTATATTGTGTACTCACTACGCATTGCTGCCCAAAGGTAGTTGCTTCGCTTAATTCCATTCTTCATCATCTGCCACACCTATGCCTGCATTTCTACGCTCTCGCCCTTTGCTCTGGCTGGGCCTTCCCCTGCTGACCGCCTTCGGGTTAGCGGCCGCCGTTTTTACTCCGTCCGCACCCGCTCTGCCCGACAAGCCGGAAGAAAACCGCTTTACCAAAGTGATTCTGGCCGAAAAGCTGGACGAGCCGATGGAAGTCGCTCCGCTCCGCGACGGTCGGGTGTTGTTCATCGAGCGGAAAGGGAACATCCAAGTGTACGATCCGGCCTCGCAGCAAATTAAGACCATTGCGCGCATTCCGGTCAGTACGAAGTATACCGATCCGGAAGGCAAACAAACGGAAGCGGAAGACGGGTTGCTGGGACTGGCGCTCGATCCTCGTTTCGAGCAAAACCACTGGCTTTACCTCTACTATTCTCCGGCTGGCGACGAGCCGAAAAACATCCTGACGCGTTACGAACTGCGGGGCGACGAACTGGTGCTGGACTCGAAAAAAGTGCTGCTGGAAGTCCCCACACAACGGGAGCAATGTTGCCACACCGGCGGCTCCATCGCCTTCGACGGTGAGGGGAACTTGTTCTTGTCGACTGGCGACAACACCAGCCCGCGTGCCACCGGTTACGCACCCCTCGACGAACGGCCGGGCCGCAGTCCGTGGGATGCCCAGAAATCGTCGGGAAACACGAACGACCTGCGCGGCAAAATCCTGCGCATCCATCCCGAACCCGACGGTTCGTATACCATTCCCGCAGGCAACCTCTTTCCAAAAGGAAAAAAGAAAACCCGTCCTGAAATCTACACGATGGGCCATCGCAATCCCTACCGCATCTCGGTCGACAAACAGACCGGTTACCTGTATTGGGGCGACGTGGGGCCTGACTCCGGTGTCGATTCGGTGGGGCGCGGTCCGCAGGCGGAAGACGAATTCAACCAGGCGAAGCAACCGGGCTACTTCGGCTGGCCTTACTTTGTGGGCAACAATAAAGCCTACTGGGATTACGACTTTGCGACGGGACAATCGGGCGAGCAATTTGATCCGGCACACCCCCGCAACGACTCGCCCAACAACACCGGCTTGCAGGAACTGCCCCCCGCCCAGCCCGCGATGATGTGGTACCCGGCGACAGAAACGATGCTGTTTCCGCAGTTCGGGAAAGGCGGCCGCAGTGCGATGGCAGGGCCGGTCTATCATCAAAAAGATTTTCCGAATGCCGCGCGTCCGTTCCCGGCCTACTACGACGGTAAGCTGTTCATCTACGAGTGGATGCGCGGCTGGATCATGTCGGTGACGCTCGACGAAGACGGGAATTACCTGCGGATGGAGCGCTTTATGCCGAGCTACACGTTCAGCAATCCGATCGACCTGGAGTTCGGGCCGGAGGGCGACCTCTACATGCTGGAATACGGCACCGGCTGGTTCCAGGGCAACGACGACGCCCGCCTGGTGCGCATCGAATACAACGGCGGCAACCGCAAGCCGCAGGTACAACTGACCGCCGACCAACAGGTGGGCGCCACGCCGCTGACGGTCCATTTTTCATCGGAAGGCACGCAGGATTTCGACCGTGATGCGCTGACCTATACCTGGGCCATTCAGAAGGAAGGGCAAACGGTTAAGACTCTGCAGGAGCCGAATCCGACCTACACGTTCGCGGAACCCGGTGTCTACCAGGTGGTGCTGTCGGTGGCAGACGGGCAGGGCGAAACGGCAACGGCCCGGACCGAGGTACTGGCGGGCAACGAACCGCCGCGGCTTTCCATCGACCTAGGCTCTGCCAACAAAAGCTTTTATGTGCCGAACCGGCCGTTCGACTACACCGTGCGGGTGACCGATCCGGAAGACGGCAGTCTGGCCGACGGTAGCATTGCGCCCGCACAGGTCGCTCTGACCATCGACTACCTGAAAGAAGGGTTTGATCAGGTGGAAGTCGCGCAGGGCCACCGCATGGCCGATGCCTCCGCCCAGTTTGCAACGGGCAAAAAACTGATGGAAGCCAGCGACTGCAAAGCCTGTCACTTCATCGACAAAAAATCGGTCGGACCGGCGTACAATCTGGTGGCGCAGAAATACGCGGGACAACCCGACGCCGTCGACCGGCTGGCGAACAAAGTCGTGCAGGGAGGCGGGGGCGTCTGGGGCGATGCCGTGATGCCCGCTCATCCGCAACTGACCGTCGCCGATGCAAAAGAGATCGTGCAATACATCCTGAGCCTGGAGCAGAACACCACGGCACAGGCCCTGCCGCTGCAAGGGGCGTATACGCCGCAGGTGCCCGCTGGAGAACAGGGCGTCTTCATTATCCGCGGGGCGTACACCGACCGGGGCGCGAACGGCGTGCCTTCCGCCAAAGCCGAAGAGGTGCTGGTGCTGCGTAACCCGACTGTGGTGGCCGGGACGGCCGAGCTTTCCGAAAACGTGATGAAATTCAAGCTGCCCGACCCGCCGATGGACATGGCGATTGCCTCCACCAACGGGTACCTCGGCTTTCCGCAGATCGACCTGACGGGTCTCGACCAGATTACCTTCATGGTCGCTGCCCCGACCGAACAGGTGAGCGCATTGGGCGGGAAAATCGAGGTGCGGCGCGATTCCGTCACCGGCCCGCTGATCGGAGAATCGGCTGCCATCGTGCCGACGGAAGGCCCCGCCATGCAGGCGCAACCGCAGATGGTCACGGCCAACTTGAAACCGACCACCGGCTTGCACGACCTCTACTACGTCTTCAAAAGCGCAAATGGGGAAAACGGCGTCGTCTGCATCCTGTTCACCCTCACCTACCAACCCGGCGAAGTCGCCACGGTTGAGAAATAAAAAATCACCACCCTTCATCTTCTTCCTATGTCATCCACACGTCGTCATTTTCTCCGTCAATTGGGCGCGGGCGCAGCCAGCTTTGGTGCAGTCGGCCTCGGCTTTTCTTCTTCCCTCTTCCAACAACTCATGGCAGAACCGATACCTGCTCCCAAGCTTTTCTTCGACATCTCGCTCGCCGAGTTTTCCCTGGCCGGGCCGCTCTACGCGGGGAAACTGACCAACCTGGAGTTTCCGGCGATGGCCAAGCGGGACTTTGGCATCAGCAACGTGGAGTACGTGTCGGGTTTCTGGCAGGACAAAGCGAAAGATCAGGCGTACCTGAACGAGTTGAAGCAACGGACCGACGACCTGGGCGTGCGCAACGTGCTGATCATGGTCGACGGCGAAGGCGATCTGGGAAGTCCGAATGCCACCGAACGAAAAAAAGCGGTGGAGAACCATTACAAATGGGTGGAGGCCGCCAAGTTTCTGGGGTGCCACGCCATCCGCGTTAACCTGAACGGCAAAGGGTCCGACGAAGAAATTGCGAAGGCCGGCGTGGAGGGCTACGGCGCGCTGGTAGACTACGGCGCGAAGCACAAGATGGCCGTGATCATCGAAAATCACTTCGGGCCGTCGACCAATCCCGACTGGCTGGCCGATGTGGTCAGGCAAGTGAATAGCCCCTACGCAGGCGTACTACCTGACTTCGGCAACTTTACCCGCCGCACCGATCCGGAAGCGCAGACCATCGAAGCGTTTGCCAAAACCAAGGTGATCAAAGAATACGACCGGTACGACGGCGTGAAAAAACTCATGCCCTACGCGAAAGGGGTCAGTGCCAAAACGCATCAGTTCGACGACCGGGGCTACGATGTGGAAACCGATTTTACCCGGATGCTGAAACTCATCAAAGATGCTGGGTTCAAAGGATTTATCGGCATCGAATACGAAGGCGCGTTTCTGAAACAGATGATGCAACTGCCCGGCGACTACCTGACCGAATTCGAAGGCATTATGGCAACCAAACGGCTTCTGGAGAAAGTAGGGGCGACCTTGTCGTGAAACTTCCGCCTTGCTGGCGCCTGAAAATAAAAAAGCCTTCGAGAAAACTCGAAGGCTTTTGCTTTAGTGCCGAAGGCGAGAGTCGAACTCGCACGGGCGTAAGCCCACACGCCCCTGAAACGTGCGTGTCTACCAGTTTCACCACTTCGGCGTCTAAACGGGCAGCAAATGTAAGCGGCGTATTTCAAATGAACAACCTTTCCTGTTTTTTTCTTTGCGAAAGCGGAACATCCCGCTCGTGGCTTCCCTACGTGGAACGATTCCCTAATTTTGAGGTTCGAATGTACCCCGCCCGGAGGGAAACGAGGCGTCTGCTGCTTGCTCGTTCAGGGTGTGGGTGTTCTGTATCTAACTAGACATTGCCCCATGAAAATATCCGTCAATTGGTTGCGCGACTTTATCGACCTGCACGAGTCGGCCGAAGAACTGGACGCGCGGCTGACCGCCTCGGGCCTGGAAGTCGAAGGCGTAGAAACGATCGAAGCCGTACCCGGCAGCCTGCAAGGCATGGTAATCGGGGAGGTGCTGACCTGCGAGAAGCACCCCGATGCCGACAAACTCAGCAAAACGACCGTAGACCTCGGTAGCGAAGTGGTGCCCATCGTGTGCGGTGCACCCAATGTCGCGGCCGGACAGAAGGTTGTGGTGGCTACCGTGGGGGCCACATTGTACCCCGCAGAGGGTGAGCCGTTTACCATCAAGAAGGCCAAAATTCGCGGCGAAGTTTCGCAGGGCATGATCTGTGCAGAAGATGAACTTGGCCTCGGGGCTTCGCATGCGGGCATTATGGTGCTGGATACCGACTTGCCCAATGGCACCCCCGCCGCCGACTACTTTCACCTGGAAACTGACTACGTTTTGGAAATCGGCCTGACGCCGAACCGGGCCGACGCGGCCTCGCACCTGGGTGTGGCGCGCGACCTGCGGGCCCTTTACAATCGCCCCATCACCAAGCCCGACGTCTCGGCGTTTGCCGTGGCGCGTGCGGAAAGCCCCGTCGAGATCGTAATCGAAGCGCCCGAAGGTTGCCCGCGCTACTGTGGCGTGAGCGTACACGGCGTTACGGTCGGCCCCTCTCCGGAATGGTTACAGCAACGCCTGCGGGCCATCGGCTTGTCACCGATCAACAACGTGGTCGACGTGACCAATTACGTGTTGCACGGGCTGGGGCAGCCGCTGCACGCGTTCGACGAAGCACAATTGGCCGGACACAAAATCGTGGTGCGCTACGCGAACGAAGGAGAAACCTTGGTCACGCTGGATGACGTCGAGCGAAAGCTTTCGGCCGAAGATCTGGTGATTTGCGACGGCGACAAACCGGTGGCATTGGCGGGAGTATTCGGAGGTGCGGGTTCGGGCGTGACGGAAGCTACCACCAACGTATTCATCGAAAGCGCTTATTTCGCGCCGGGCAGCGTGCGGCGTACGGCCCAGCGGCACGGCCTCAAAACCGATGCCTCGTTCCGCTTTGAGCGGGGAACCGACCCGGAGCTGCCTGCCTACGCGGCAAAGTACGCCGCCCTGTTGTTGCAGGAAGTGGCCGGCGGTACCATCGTCACCGACGTAACCGACAACCATCCGCGGCCCGTGACGGGCTTCCCGGTCGACGTGCGTTACCGGCACCTGGATCGCCTGTTGGGGGTGCAGATTCCGCACGGACGCGTTCGCAAGATTCTGGAGCTGCTCGACATTCGCATCGAGGAGGAAACCGACGCAGGGCTGCGCCTGTGGGTGCCGCCTTACCGGGTCGACGTGCAGCGGGAAGCCGATGTGGCCGAAGAACTGCTGCGGATTTACGGCTACGACCAGCTGGAAGTGAGCGCACAACTGCGGAGCGATTTTCTGTCGGAGTTTCCGGCGGTGGACCGCGATACATTGCGGCAACGCATTTCGACGCTGCTGACGGCCGTCGGCTTTACCGAAATTCAGACCAATTCGCTGACCCGGCCGGAGTATGCTCAATGGCTGGGAGCCGAGGCGCAGAGCGTGCCGCTGGTCAATCCGCTGAGCGAAGAACTGAGTGTGCTGCGGCAGCACCTGCTGTTTACCGGACTGGAAGTAATGGCACATAACCTGAACCGACGCCAGACCGACCTGCGGCTGTTTGAGTTCGGACGCATCTACCAGAAAACCGAGAAAGGCTATCAGGAAGCCGATCAACTGATTCTGCTGGCGCAGGGCAACCAGCGGGCCGAAACCTGGCAGGGCAAATCGCAGCCCGTCGACTTCTTCCAACTCGGGAATGTCGTCACGAAAGTACTGCGGAAACTGGGGGCCGACGAACTGGAACAGGTCCCCGCCCAAGACCCGCAGTTTGCCTGGGGCCTGACCCTGCGGATGAATCGCCGCGACGTGGCGACGCTGGGACTGGTGAAAACCTCTTTGAGCCGGAAGATGGAACTCAAGAGCCTGGTGTTCTGCGCCGTGCTCGACTGGGATTACCTGACCAAGAAGTTCAGCGATCAGCTCGTGACGCAGGAAATCTCACGTTTCCCCGAAGTGCGCCGCGACCTTTCGTTGGTGCTGGACCGGAACGTGACCTTCGAGGAGATCCGGCAGATTGCCCGGAAAACTGAGCGACGTCTGTTGCGCGACCTCAACGTGTTCGATGTCTACGAAGGCGAATCGCTGGGGGCCGGGAAAAAATCCTATTCCGTGAGTTTCATCCTGCAAGACCAGGAGCGGACCCTGACTGACAAGGAGATCGACAAGACGATGGACCGCCTCATGAAGAATTTCGAGCGCGAGCTGGGCGCCGTGATCCGGCGGTAGGGCTGAAACATGCACCGGAGTAGTTTCGTCAGTATAATACTAGCACCTTCAACTCACAATTACCCTTGGACCTGATTAGCCGTATCGAACAATTGGAAAGGCGCCTGCGCAGGCTGGTGGAACTGTACCGGCATTCGCAGCGTGAACTGGCACAGATTCAGCAGGAAAAAGCCTCTCTGGAAGAGCTGGTAGCACGGCAGAAGCGGGAACTGAGTAACTTTCAAAATCAACCTAAAATCAGTAAGATTGTAACTTCGGTACCCGTAAATCCTCAGGATACGGCCGAACTTCGGCAACGTATTGATGAGTGTGTCAAGGAGATCGATCAGTGCATAGCTTACTTGAGTAATTCAGAGTTTTAAGATAGCCTATCGGCTTTACCATGGGCGAATTATCCATAAAGATCAAGATCATCGACCGGGAGTACCCGATGCGCACGGAGGCCTCTGACGAAGAGCGCCTGCGCACGGCCGCGCGGCTGGTGAACGAACAGGTTTCCGAGCTGCGGAAACGGTTTGGGCTGGATGATAAACAAGACTTGCTGGCGATGGTGGCCTTTTTGTCTTTAGAGGAGAAAATGCGGGCAGAAGAGGAAAAATCAACCCTGGAGCGAACGCTCGCCCGGAAAATGAGCACCTTGGATGACCTGATTTCGTCGGTACTGGCCGAGTAATCTGTCTTAACTCTCACATTCCAAGTAACTTTTTCTGATCCATGCTCTTTCATTTCGGCTTACCGGAGTGTGTACTCAACCTATTTTAACCCGGAATGAACAATGGATATAATCTGGATAGTAGTCGCTGGCGTGGTCGGGCTGGTGGCGGGAGTCCTTATCGGCCGTATTTTGTTAAGGCAGGTTTTACAGAAGGAAGAAGAAAAAGCGCGTGAGAAGGCCGAGCTTATTCTCAAAGAAGCCGAACTGAAAGGGGAAGGCATCAAAAAAGAGAAAATGCTCCAGGCCAAAGAGAAGTACCTGCAACTCAAAGCCAATTTCGAAGAAGAAGCCAACCGGAAGAAAAACCAGATCATCACCAACGAGAACAAGCTGAAGCAGCGGGAGCAGACGTTGAACAAGATGACGGAAAAGCTCAACCGCAAAGAAGCCGAACTCGACAGCCTGAAAGAAAACGTCAGCGCGCAACTGGAGCAGGTGCAAAAGCGCCGCGAGGAGATGGAAAAGCTGAAGGCCTCGCAGGTCACCAAGCTGGAGCGCATTGCGGGCCTCACGGCCGAAGAAGCCAAGAGCCAATTGGTGGAAACGTTGAAAGACGAGGCCCAGACCGAAGCGGCGTCGTCCATCAAAAACATCCTGGAAGAAGCCCGTTTGTCGGCAACAAAAGACGCGAAGAAAGTTGTGCTGGAAACGATTCAGCGTACGGCAACGGAGCATGCCATCGAAAACTGCGTGTCGGTCTTCAACATCGAAAGCGACGACGTCAAAGGCAAGATCATCGGGCGTGAAGGACGCAACATTCGTGCGCTGGAAGCCGCCACGGGCGTTGAAATTATCGTCGACGATACGCCGGAGGCGATCATCATCTCGGGCTTCGATCCGGTACGCCGCGAAATCGCCCGACTGTCGCTACACCGCCTGGTGGCCGACGGACGGATTCACCCGGCGCGGATTGAGGAAGTAGTCGCCAAAACCCGCAAAAACATTGAAGACGAAATTGTCGAAATCGGGGAGCGGACGGCCATCGACCTCGGTATCCACGGGCTGCATCCGGAACTGATCAAGATGGTAGGGCGGATGCGTTTCCGCTCGTCGTACGGGCAAAACCTGTTGCAGCACTCGCGCGAAGTGGCTCGCCTCTGCGCCACCATGGCCGCCGAATTGGGTCTGAACGCCAAGATGGCCAAACGCGCCGGACTGTTGCACGACATCGGGAAAGTCTGGCCCGAAGAGCCGGAACTGCCGCACGCCATTCTGGGCATGGACCTGGCCAAGAAGTACAAAGAGCACGCGGACGTGTGCAATGCCATCGGAGCGCACCATGACGAAATCGAAATGACAACGATGATTTCGCCCATCGTGCAGGCCTGTGACGCCATTTCGGGCTCTCGTCCGGGCGCGCGTCGCGAAGTGATGGAATCGTACATCCAGCGCTTGAAAGATCTGGAAGCCCTGGCGTTGTCGTTCGACGGAGTCAATAACTGTTACGCCATTCAGGCAGGGCGCGAACTGCGCGTGCTGGTAGATGCCGAGTCGGTGTCGGACGAACAGGCGGGGATGCTCTCGTTCCAGATTTCGCAGAAAATCGAAAAAGACATGCAATATCCGGGACAGATCAAAGTCACGGTGATTCGCGAGATGCGCTCGGTGAGTTACGCCCGCTAAGGATAAAAAATCGATCGGAAGAGTTTGAAAAACGCCGCTGACCAGCGGCGTTTTTTATGGTTTTGGGTACAAAAAAATCGGTTTTGCGGGAAGATCCTCCACTAACAATCCACTTCGGCAAATAATATTTTGTTTTTAGTGGGCTGAATCCTGTAATTTGCACCACCAAAAAAAATGCCTAACTGCTTGGGTGTTTCAAACCGCCAAGCGATTCTTTCATCATTATTAAGCACCACCTCCGTCATGAGCAGCGTGAAATTTGATCACATTGACCGGAAAATACTGCACATCCTTCAGAACAACGCCAAAATAACCAATGCGCAACTGTCGAAGGAGATTGGCCTGTCGCCCGCCCCTACGCTGGAACGGGTAAAGAAACTGGAAAACTCGGGCGTGATCGTAAGCTATCACGCAAAACTGGACCCGCACGAAGTCGGGTTGGGTGTCAGCACCTTTGTCCAGGTCACCCTGATCGGGCACAAAAAGAAATACATCGATGCCTTCATCAATAAAATCAGCGAGATTCCCGAGGTGGTCGAGTGCCATCACATCACGGGCCAGGGTGATTTTATGTTGAAGGTGGTGGCGTCGGATATTCCCAGCTACCAGCGTCTGATGCTGGAAGAAATCAGCGAGATCGACGAGATCGACAGCATGGAGTCCATCATCATTTTGCAAACGTTTAAAGACAGCCGTGGGGTGCCCATTCCAGAGCACATCGTGCTGCAAAACGGCATCTGAGCCGGTGCGTTACAGCTACAACCGCAATGCCCTTCTTGAAAAAGGCGAGTCGCAGTGACTCGCCTTTTGTGTTTCTTACGCTTTGCGATGACTGCGCAGGTACGTGCGCGCTTCGTCGTACGTGCTGTGCTTGCGGTCTGCTTTCTTTTTAATGAGCTGATAATAGTCGCGTGCCTGCCCCACATCCCCTTGGGCGTCGGCAATGCGCGCCAGATGGGCCAGCGAATACAGGTAATAGCCAGAATCGTCCTGATTGGAGGCCTCGGCAAACTGCACTGCCTGCTGGAAATACGCTTTGGCTTTGTCGAGATCGCGGTGACGCACCTGATTGATGTAGCCGAGGTAAAATGCGGCGTACCGTCCGCTCACCGCTTCGTAGCCGGGCATCTGCGCCGCAATTTTCTCTAAGATACTCGCAGAGGCTTCTTCGGCCTCGCGCAGCCGGCCCTGTGTAAAACAGAGGCGTGCATAATAGCGCTGGAAAAAGGCGTTGTCAGGGTATGCCTCGTAAAGGCGCGTAGCGATGGGCATCGCCAGATCGGGGCGTCCCTCTTCCGACGCGTAAATCTGCATCAGAAAGTACTGCGCCTCCGTGCGGGTATAGAACGCATTCAGCGTAACCTCCCGCAACTGTTTCAGACCCAGCTCCTTGTCACCGTCCGGGAATAGTGCCACCACGGGCCGCAGCCAGAAGTAGTTTTCCGGAATCCACTCGGCATAGTAATTATACAATCCATCGCCGAACAGAAACTCCGGGCTCAGCTCAGCTTTGTCTTTGCTCTTTTGCATGTAGTTGAGCGCGTTTTTCCCAGCGAAGGTGGCCTTGCGCCACTGCTTTCGTTCCGAGTAGAGGCGCCCTTTGAAACCCCAGGCGGCCGCCAGAAAAAAGTTAGCTTCCACGTTTTCGGGGTCGCGGTCCAGCAGGGCTTCTGCCTTTTCGATGCTTTGGTCCATGTAAGACAGAAATGCATCATCGTAACGCTCTACATCGATGTTGGGCACGATGCGCCACCATTGGCTCAAGCCGAGCAAGAAATAGGGGAGGGGGTGTGCGGGGTGATCCTGCCTCATCCAACTGAACTTCATGTCCGCCCGATCGAACTTGAAGTTATACATGTCGTTAATCGCCTCCGTCGCCTGTACCTGGATATTCATGTTGGTCAACAGAATATTCGGGTTGCCGAGCATCACTTCTTCCTCGTTGTTGGAGGAATACTGTGCCCAGGCCAGCATGGGGAAAAACAAGGCGGCCAGCAAACAGAACCGCAGTTTATTCATACCTTTCCAATGCTAATTCAATGTACTGTGTGGTTTGCACGTCCGTAGGGTTCATCTACAACGGACCTGTCTAAATGGTTCCCGGAAGATAAGTGAATTCAAACACAGTATGTATCATTTACGTTATAACGCATGGAGTTACTCAAAAGTCTGTGTCAGGTCCACGCCCCTTCGGGCAACGAAGCAGCTTTAAAAGATTTTCTACTTACCTACATACGCGAGCAGTCGCCCCGGTGGCAAGTGCAGCCGGAGATAATCGAAGGCCCCGAGTGGCAAGACTGTTTGATGTTAGTATTCGGCGAACCGCGCACGGCCATTTTCGCCCACATGGATTCGGTGGGGTTTACCGTCCGCTACGACAACAAGCTGGTGCCCATTGGGGGACCGGATGCGAAAACGGGTTACCGGCTGGTGGGCCGGGATACGCAGGGGGAGATTGAGGCGACGCTGGTAGCCGACGAAGAGGGGCAGATTTTGTGCGTGGACTTTCCCCGGCTGATTGATCGGGGAACCGAACTGGTCTTTAAGGCCGATTTTCGCGAAAGTCCGACGCATGTGCAATGCTGCTATCTGGACAATCGTCTGGGCGTTTGGAGCGCTTTGCAGGTGGCCGAAACCCTGGAGCACGGGGTGATTTGTTTTTCGTGTTGGGAAGAACACGGCGGCGGGTCAGTGAGTTATCTGGTCAGGTACCTATGGGAGCGTTTCCACATCCGGCAGGCCCTCGTGTCCGACATTACGTGGGTCACCGAGGGAGTTAAGCCCGGCAAAGGCGTGGTAATTTCCCTGCGCGATCAGCGAATTCCCCGGCGGAGTTTTTTGGAGCGTGTGGTGAGCGAGGCCAGTCAAACGGGCGTGCCGTACCAATTGGAAGTAGAAGAATGGGGCGGGAGCGATGGCAAAGAAATTCAGGCATCGCCTTATCCGATCGACTGGTGCTTCATCGGAGCGCCGGAAGAGAACGTGCATTCGCCCCACGAACGCGTCCATCGGGACGACATCGAGGCCATGGTCGCCCTTTATCGGGCACTGATGCGACATTTATAGCTACAAAAAAAGAGGCTTGGTTAAACCTTGTCGGGAAGATTCGCGTTAAATTCCTATTTAAAGGGGTTTTTGTCTTGCAATTGCGGGCGGATATCTTTGATTAATGGAATCAGGTCAAAAAAAATTGCATAACGTTTGGTCAGCGTATCGCAACCATGTAACTTCATCGGGGATTATTTCACTTCTGTCTGTCACCACCATTTTGCTCCTGCCTTACCTACATGGCTAAATTCTACCCACATAGCCCGGAGATTTACAGGTACCCTTTCACGAAAACTACCCGTTCGTACAAGAAAAAGGTAGTGTATGTTTTAGCGGGAATTTTTCTGTTTTTCTCTTTCTACGCAGGGCTGATTGTGGGGGCTTCTTACCTGCTTTTTCTAGCCATTAAGTACGACAACCGGCTGGAAAGTCACTGGTCGCTTTTGCTCAAGGTCGGCTGGGGCTTTGTGGCCTGCATGGTGTTGCTGTTTCTGTTGAAATTCATGTTCCGGCAATCGCGTTCGCAAAGCCCGCTGCACCTGGAACTGCAACCGGACGAGCATCCTCAACTGTTCGCGTTCCTGAACCAGCTCTGCCAAGAAACTCAGGCACCTTTTCCGCAGAAAGTGTTTGTCAGCCACGAGGCCAACGCGATGGTCTTCTACGAGCACTCGTTGCTGAGTCTGATCTGGCCGGTACACAAAAACCTGCTCATTGGGTTGGGGCTGGTCAACTGCGTAAACCTGTCGGAGTTCAAGGCCGTGCTGGCGCACGAATTCGGGCACTTTGCTCAGACCGGCATCCGCATTGGCAATTATGTACACGTAGCCAACCGGATCATCCACAGCATGGTATACGAGCGCGACCGGTGGGACAATACGCTTGCGCAGTGGCGGAAGTCAGAAACGGTGCTGGCCATTCCGGCCTGGATCATCTATCCGGTGACGGGCACCATCCGGCTGATGCTGCGCATCGGCTACCAGTTGCTCAATTTGCTGTACGCGTCCCTGTCGCGAGAAATGGAATTTCATGCCGACCGCGTCGCCGTCAGCGTAACGGGCAGTCAGGCCGTAGTGCAGGCGCTGGCCCGGCTGGACGAAGCCAGCAAGTCGCTCGACTTTACGTGGCACCATCTGGCGCATGCCACAGACCATCAGCTCTTTACCAATAATCTTTTCTACCACCAGCGGCGTGCGCTCAAGCACCTGCGGGCGCAGGAAGGGACCGAAGGGTTTTGGGAGACCGAGTGGCTGCATTCGCCGCGTAGCACCAAACGGGAAATCTGGTACGACAGCCATCCTCCCGACCACATCCGGGCTCAACATGCCCAGCGTTATTTTGTCGATGCTGAAGAGGACACCCGCTCGGCGTGGCTGCTGTTCAGCAATCCTGCGCAGTTGCAGCATCGGGTCAGTGAGCACCTCTACCGGGAAGTGTACGGTAAAAACGACATCGTCTTTACCGATCCGACTATGGTACAAGCCTTTATTGACCGCGAAGTGGCAGAAAGTACGTTCGACGAAAGTTATTTCGGAACGTACGATCAACGGATGTTGCACGAGTTTGACCTGGAAGAAGCAAGCGCCGTTCTGCCTTTCCATGCGCTCGACAAATCGCCTTATAACGAAGCGCTGCGCGTACGGATGGATGCTTTTCGCCAGAAACACCGCGATCTGAAACAAATTCTGCGCGTGCTCCAAGGGAAAGAACATCCGCGGGTGGTGGAAGTCAATCACCGTGAGTACCCGGTCGAACGTGCGGGCGATCTTTACAAAACGCTGACCGATCAGCTAGAGGAAGACAACCATTGGTTGGCGGATTTTGACCGTCGTGTGTTCCAGTTGCACCTCTTGCGCATTCCTGAACAACGCGCCGATCTGCGTGAAGAGCTGAAGGAGCGCTATACGTTCCATTTCTGCATCCAGCGCCTTTACGACGCCACCATTGAGATTCAGCAGCGTTTTGCTCAACTTCTTAACCACTTTGCCAAGCATGCCGGTACGCTGGAAGCCGAGAACAGTCACTTTACATTTGAACTCTCGGTCTGTCAGGAAAAATTTGCCGAACTGCTGAAGCTAACCGAGCACTACCGCTTGCCAGCGCTGGAAAATGTGGAGGCGGGCGCTCCGCTCCGGTCGTACCTATTGACCGAAGCCGTGTTTCCGTTTGTATCGGGCGGCGACACATCCGAACGAATCAGCACCTTGGTGCGGCAGATGGAAGAGGTCATCAAAAAGCTGGAGCGCATGCACTACAAAAGCCTGGGCAAAATTTTGATGCTCCAGGAAACCATCCGGCAGCTACGGCCGACCCACATCCTATCTTAATTGTCTAACTTCTTGAAAATGAGTCGTCTTTGTAGCAACGAAGGCGCGGCACTCTTGTGTCCTCTTGTGTAGGAGATGAGAAATTGCATTTTGCCTTTCTTTATTTTGAAATTTTGCAGAAGGGTAGAATAAAATGTGCCTAACCAGTTGGTTTCCCGTGATTTATTAGGTGTGTAAGCTTGTTTGGTGAATTAATTTTTGTATATTGATCGAAGCTCCCTTCCAAATTTGCAACCTATAACATCACGCCTATGCAACTCGTAAATGACGAACTGGTTCTGCTGTACAACGGCGATTCTTCCCGTGGCAAGAAAACGCTCGCCTATGCCCTGACCATGACCAAACGCATCAACCGTCAGGAGATCAGTTCAGCCATGATTTCGACTACGGTGTTTCGGGTTATGCTCGACAAACTGGGGCTACGTCCGAAAGACCTGATGAACCGCGCCGATCCATATTATCAGGCCTGTGTGCGGGGTCGGGATTTTCACGACGAAGAGTGGCTCCATCTGTTAAGGAAGCGCCCCGATTTGCTGCGGGCTCCCATTGCCATGTACCGGGGCAAAGCGGTTTTGTGCGAAACGCCTACCGATATTTTTCGGCTGATGGGCGAACGCGCCAAAACCCGCGCCGTTGCTGTGTAACTGAACTGACACGATTCCAGATAAAAAGCCCACCTCGTTTACCGGGGTGGGCTTTCTTGTTTACTCTTCTTCGTCGTGACTTTCGTCGTCCGGCTCCTCAAAGCCATACGGCCCCTCCAGGCGGGCTTCGTCTTCCGGCGAGCGCTTATCTTTGTTTTTTTCGATGTCCGTAATCGACGTATGATGATCGTACGGACGATCGGATTTCTCTTGTGGATTGGATTTATTGTCTTGTGCCATAGTACGTGCGGTTTTTCTTCTTACTAACGAAACCCGTCCGCGGGGGTTATTGTGGCGTAACTTGGTTTTTCAGTTCTTGCCCCTGTTCGAAGTCGCTGATGTTCTGGAGGGTTATCTGCGCAATGGCTTCCACAGCATTGCGGGTGAAAAACGCCTGGTGACCGGTAATGAGCACGTTCGGAAAGGTCAGGAGCCGCATAAAGACGTCATCTTGCACCACTTTGTCGGACTGATCTTCAAAAAAGAGCCCGTCTTCTTCCTCGTACACGTCCAGTCCCAGGTACCCGATGTGTTCGCGTTTCAGCGCATCGACCACCGCCTGTGTGTGGATGAGTGCCCCCCGGCTAGTATTGATCAGCATCACGCCATGCTTCATCTGTCCAATGGTGTCAGCGTTGATCAGGTGATGGGTTTCCGGCGTAAGCGGGCAGTGCAACGAAATGATGTCCGATTCGCGGAGCAATGTATCGAGCGAGCCCATTTCGACATGATCCGCCTCCGTTTGCACCGGGTCGTAGCCCAGCACCCGGCACCCAAATCCCTGGAAGATGCGCGCGGTAGCCACGCCGATTTTGCCCAGGCCTACGATGCCCACCGTCAGTCCGTACAGGTCGAAGCCCATGAGACCATCGAGCGAAAAGTTGTTTTCTTTCACCCGGTTGTAGGCACGGTGCGTTTTGCGGTTCAGCGCCAGTACCAACGCAAGCGTATGTTCGGCAATGGAGTGAGGCGAGTAAGCCGGCACCCGCACCACCCGCAGCCCCAGCCGCTGGGCGGCGTCCAGATCCACGTGGTTGAACCCGGCCGAGCGAAGCGCCAGCAGTTCGACGCGTTGGGCCGCCAACCGCTCCAGTACAGGCGCGTCGGCATGGTCGTTCACGAAGATGCACACCGCCAGCGGCGCATCGCCTACCGTTTGGTTCCTTGCAAAATTGGCCGTATGGGTGTTCAGCGCAATGTCGTAAAAGTGGAGCTGGTGCCCGAAGTGTTCGTTGGCGGCGTTAAAGAAACGCTCGTCATAACGGCGGGTGCTGTAGAAAGTAACGTGCACAGAAAGTCAGGATTAAGTTGGACAACGGAAAGGGAGGCGCCCGTGGGGAGGCGAAGCTAAGATACTGGTCGTCAGGCTAAACTCAACCGGCTACGGCGCGTAAGAGAGAGAAGAAAACGCATTTTTTCACCTGAACGCTTTTTAAACGATGAATGTCACCATTCAACACGACCCCGACCGTCAGCAGTTTTACGTGGATTTCGGCACGCATACCGAAGAGGCCCATCTGATTTACGATCAGCCCCAACAGGACATCATGGACTTTGTTTCTACGTTCGTACCGGAGCCATACCGGGACAAGGGCGTTGCACGGCAACTGGTCAAAGCCGGCCTAGATTACGCCAAAGAAAAGAACCGAACCGTGATTGCCACGTGTCCTGTGGTAGAAGAGTATTTGAATAAACATCAGGAAGAATACGACGAAATCAGAAGCGCTTAATCCTTACGACCGCTCGGTTAGGTCGGGCGCAGGGACCGCTTCGGGCAGGAAAGGCTGGTCCGCGTAAGGCGGTTCCAGTTTTCCGCGCTGTTGCAGCTTCAGGTAATGCAGTACCGCCCGCTCTTTTTCCTTCGCTTCCACCACCACGTCGAAGTGATAGCCGTAAGTCGGAATTTCGCGTACGATGTAATCGGCGTGCGCTCGTACCTGTGCTTTGGCTTCGAACGAACGCGGCTCCGAATAGTGGCACATGGGCGTAATGCCCGCAGGCCAGGTGCTGAGTGCGCGGTGTAGCGCTTCCTGCGTCGGCACTCCGTCGGAGTGGCAGAAATGGTGGTGGAAATCGAAGACGATCGGAATCCCAATTTTCTGGTAAATGCCCTCGTAAAGGTCGCCCACCGTATACATGTTGCCCTTGTCGTCGTTTTCTATCGTCAGCCGTTGCCGTGTCGATTCATCCAGCCGCGCAAAGTTCCGGCAAAAGTTGCGCAGAGCGCCTGCCTTGTCGCCACCGAGTGTGGAGCCCACATGGATGTTGATCTTGTTGTAAGGCGTGGTGCTGAGGCCCATCTTGTCCATCAGTTGGGCGTGCTGATTCAGGTCCAGAATTGTTTTCTCGACTACCTTCTCGTTTTCCGACGCCAGCACGTTGAACGGACCCGGGTGGAACGACAAGCGGATTTGGTAGGCACGCGCCAGAAGGCCAATGGTCTGGAGCACGTTATCGATCGCGTCGCGGTCGGGAAGTTCGTCCCAGGTATATTCGCTCATCCAGGGAATCATGTCGCTCGACAGGCGGTAGACATGGATGCCCTTCAGGAAGTTCCACCGCATCACGGCCAGCAGGTCGGTCAGGTTCAGCAAAATCAGTTCAGACGCATAGGCCGGGCCTTTTTCGTCGAACGTGCGGCGAATCATGCCCCGGTTGACGGTGATTTTCTGGTCGGAAAGTTCTTGGTTGATGCAGGCGTAGCCGAGTTGCACGAGCGATGGGGGTAAAGTGAACAGTAATGCTGTGTACGCAGATCGACGCCGGGCGTTACCGATCCACGTAGCGACCGGTCTGTTCCTGCCATTGCATCAGCAGCTCAAACGTATTGTTGGATTTGATCCAGTCGAGGTACCCGTACGTAACGCCTTCGACCCCGATCAGCGCGTTCAGCACGCGCTTTTCTTCATCGGTCGGCGTTGCGGGTAAAAAGCAGGTCAGTTCGTCGATGTCGTACAGCCGGATAAAGGTCGCTACGTCCTGAATGTCATAGCGGTCGGCGAAGGCCAGGTACGCAGGCAGGCGGTGTTGTTCTGAGGGTACGGACATATCCGAAAAACCACCAACCGCGGCAAAAGTTTTCGCTTCCGCCGCAATTCGCCGTTCAGAACGTCAACGTGCCGGCGACTTTTTCGTAAAAGCAGGAGGGGGCTGCATTGGCAGAACATCCCCCATTTTTTCACCTAATCAGTTTCAATCATGCCACAAGGAGATAAATCGGCCTATACCGACAAGCAGAAACGGAAAGCCGAACACATCGAGGAAGGCTACGAAAAGCGTGGTGTTCCGGAAGAAGAAGCCGAGCGGAGGGCTTGGGCTACCGTCAACAAACAGGACGGCGGCGGCAAGAAAAGCGGATCGGGCCGCAAAAAATCATCATAGTAACACTAAAAAAGGTCGGGCTTCAAACCCGACCTTTTTCCTTTACATCTCGTTGTTCTGCGCGGCCGCTTTTTCTGTGAGTTGGGTTACCGGCGAGGGCGACACCCACGACTGACTTTCGTAGCCTTTCTGGGCCGTGGTATTTTTCAACGTACCGGGTTTGGGCAACAGCCGGTTGGTCAGTGCCATCAGGTCGGTGGCGAGGCCGGGGAACCAGCCGTGCAGGCCGGTCAGGATCTTAGCCGGTACCGAGGTGACGACTTCCGCTTCGCCTTTGCGTGCTGCTTCCAGGATGGCGCGGGCCGTAGCTTCGGCGCTCAGGCTAAGCCCCGGAATCGAGTCAGCAATGCTGAACCAGGCGTATTCTTTTTGGTGATCGCCTTTAATGGTGGCGTTGCGGGGGCTGCCCGTACGGATCAGGCCGGGGCAGGCGGTCGTGACCAAAATGCCCGACTTCATCAGTTCGGCACGCAACCCCTCCGAGAAACCGACCAGGGCAAACTTGCTGGCGCTGTAAGGAGCCAAATGAGGAATTGCTACTTTTCCGCCGATCGACGCTACGTTAACAATCCGCCCTTCGCCTTTCTGGCGCAGGAGCGGAAGCAGTGCCTGTGTGGTATGGTAAGGTCCCCAGAAGTGGGTGTTCATGGCTTCTTCGTACTCCTGTCGGCTCATCGTTTCCAGCGGGCCGACCTGGATGACACCCGCGTTGTTGATCAGTACGTCGATGGTGCCGAACCGTTCGCGCACTTTGCCGATCATCTCGTTGATCTGCTGCGGGTCGGTTACATCGCAGGGAACGGTCAGCACGTCGGCTCCCGTTTCGAAGAGTTCCTGGGCGGCGCGCTCCAGCTCCTGTGCATCGCGCGCGCAAAGCGCCAGACGTGCTCCGGCTTCGGCCAGCTGGCGGGCCATCACCAGACCGAGACCGCGCGAGCCGCCGGTGATGAGCACTACTTTGTCTTTGTACTGAATTTCGCGGCTGTCGCGCACCAATTTTTTCGTAGCGTAGGCGGCTCCCAGGCTGCCAATCAGCCAGAGAAATGCCTTGGTTTTCCGTTTCATACTATTTTTTTTCTTCCATCATTTTGTTTGATACGGCGGCCAGCAGGCTGTCGGGGAGCAGGTTGCTCATCCAGGCCTGTACTTTGTTCATGCCGCCCGGGATGACCCGTTTCTCGCCCTTCATCAGCGCGTCGAAACCGGCCTGGGCCACTTCTTCGGCATCGTAAAGGGGCGTGTCCTGGACAATGACGGTATCTTCAGCGCCCGCCCGT
The DNA here is from genome assembly GCF_900100765.1 of Catalinimonas alkaloidigena. Taxonomy (NCBI): domain Bacteria; kingdom Pseudomonadati; phylum Bacteroidota; class Cytophagia; order Cytophagales; family Catalimonadaceae; genus Catalinimonas; species Catalinimonas alkaloidigena. The sequence continues at coordinate 760,376 of NZ_FNFO01000002.1, forward strand.
TCGAAGAATTCCGTGTCGCTGGCGCCGGGACAGAGGGCTGTTAGTGTTACGTGTGTATCCTTCAATTCGTTTTGAAGCGACTCCGTGAACGACAGTACATACGCCTTGGTAGCCGCATAAACGGCCATTTTCGGGAAGGGCATGAACGAGGCCACCGACGCCAGTTGCAGAATTTTTCCGGCGTCGCGGGCTACCATCTCGCGCAGGTAAAGCTTGGTGAGGTGCGTAAGGGTGGCGATGTTGAGCTGGATGATCTTGAGCTCTTTTTCCAGATCGGTTTCGGTAAACAGGCCGTGCTCGCCGAAGCCCGCGTTGTTGATCAGCACATCGACCGTCAGGTTATGCTGCCGGATGTCGTCGTAGAGCGCCTGCGCTGAGCCCGCTTCGGCCAGGTCTTTGGCGATGCAAACTACCTGTCCCGGCTGGTAGAGTTGTTCGAGCGAAGAGGCTACCTGCTTCAGCTCATCGTCGGAACGGGCGACCAGAATCAGGTTGTAGCCTTCCTTGGCAAAAAGTTTGGCGAATTCGTGTCCGAAGCCGGCCGTGGCGCCGGTAATGAGTACGGTTGAGGGCGTGTTCATAGCAAGGTTAGGTTAAAATGATATGTACTGGTCTGTCGTAGAGAAAGTTGTGGCAGGAGCTTGCCACTGCAGGAGGCCACCAAAACCAGAAAAGCGGAAGCTTCTCCACCGAGAATTCTTCCGCTTGCTATAAAAGGTTCAGGCACTACACAGGAGGGAGTTGATCTACTCCCTTTCCTGTACGGAACCGCATGACCATCAGGTGCTTCTATCGGTCGGTGTAGTGCTTTGATCGGTGAGTGAAGAGAAGTACCCAGCCTAAGCGGATCACGAGAAGGAGCGGCATAAAAAAAGCCACCCGGGGCGGTGGCTATGAAAAATTTGCTCAAAAAAATAAGACGGGAGGATTACAGAAGTAATACGCTAGCTGATTGTTTAACCATGATTAAGATAGCTTTTTACGAGGTAGGATGCTGGAGCGATCTGTGAGTTGATGGTTTTGATCGACGAAATTTTGGGTTAAGTCTTATTAAGCGCCTCTTTAGTAATTGGCTCGTCAAATTTATCGGAGAAATAGAAGTGTGCCGCTTTACGACACTGCGCCTTCCAACAGGCGAATGCTGCCGGTTGCCGCATCGATTTCGGCTTCTACGCCCAGCGGCACCGTAAACTTGTCTTTGATGTGCCCAATCATGCTGCCGCTGAATGCCGGAATCTGCAACGGGACGATGTGGTCGTCCAACACTTCTTCGAGGGTGAACGACGCGTACCCTTCGCCGGGAGGGCAATCGGAACAGTGGCCGAACACAAACCCTTTCAGTCGGGGCAGGATGTCAGCCAGCGCCAGTTGCGTCAGCATACGGTCGATGCGGTAAATCTTTTCTCCAACATCTTCCACGAACAGAATCGCGTCTTTCCAGTCGGGCAGGTAGGGCGACCCCACAATGGCGGTCAGCACGGTCAGGTTACCACCCAGCAGCCGGCCGCGCACTTTGCCCGGACGCAACGTGCGAATGCGATTCTCGACTTGCGTGAGGTTATCGCCTTTGTCGGTCGGGTTCTGGTAAATCACGGCCTCACCGTCGAACAAAAGCCGCCGCAGGTAGTCGACCGAAAAGGCATTCCAGGTGGAAGCGCCCACCGGTCCGTGAAACGTCACCAGCCCTGTTCGGGCCTGGATGCCCAGCAGCAGGGCCGTTACGTCGCTGTAGCCCATCAGAATTTTGGGGTGGCGTCGGATCAGGTCGTAGTCCAGCAGGGGCAACAGACGGCTGCAACCCCACCCCCCGTGCATGACAAAAACGGCGTGTACTTCCGGATCGGCAAACATGGCGTGGAGGTCGGCCGCGCGCTCCTCATCAGTGCCGGCCAGGTACCCGTAGCGGCTGCGCAACGATTTGCCTTCCCGCACCTTTAGTCCCAGCGCCTCAATCGATTCTTTGGCAATCTCCACTTCCTCTTGCAGGAACGCGGCCGTGGCCGGGCACACCAGCCCCACCGTTTGTCCGGGGCGAAGCCGGGGCGGTTTGAGCAATTTCGGTGGGGGCGACGTAAACCGGAGAAAAGGACTGGCTAGGCCGGCGAGGGTGGCGCTGTGCAGGAAACGGCGACGGGACGGAGACATTTGGGAACTCAGCATGGAGCGGTTAAATTACCCCGCATCTACCAAAACCACGTCGCTTGAAGTCTATTTTCTATGGTCTGTGTGTGGCTGCGCTGTTGACCGGACTGGCGGGCTGCCGCTCCGGGGAGGAAACGCCGCCCGCCGAAACGCCGCCTTCTCTCGATACTACTACTGCCATGACGCCGGATCGCTCCGTCGACATCGTCGCTGAAGCGGATACCGTGCCGCTGTCGGAATACGAACGACTGATGCAGCAACTGGGGCTGGTACAAGTCCAGTCGCTCGATTCGTCCATCCGGGTCGACTTGAAGTATTCCACGACCGACAACTTTGTGGGCGTAGACGTGTACGGCGATCTGGATGATGCTTATTTGCAGGAGGAGCCCGCCCGCCGCCTGGTGGAAGCGCAGCGCCTGTTGCACGAGCGCCATCCGGACTACCACCTGTTGATTTACGACGCGGCCCGCCCGCGACAGGTCCAGTGGATTTTGTGGGATACGTTGCAAAAGCCGGAAGCCGACAAACCGAAGTATGTCGCTGACCCACGCAAGGGCTCCATTCACAACTTCGGGGCGGCGGTAGACCTGACCATCGTCGGTGCCGACGGAAAGCCGCTCGACATGGGAACGGGCTACGACCATTTCGGCATTCTGGCGTTTCCGTACCACGAAGACTCCCTCCTGAAATCCGGCCAACTCACGGAAACGCAGATCGCCAACCGGCACCTGTTGCGAGAGGTAATGCAAGCCGCGGGCTTTTCGCCCATCACCTCCGAATGGTGGCATTTCGATGCCTTCTCGCGGGCCGAAGCCCGCCGTCGCTACCCCATCATCGAGTAGGCAATGCGGGTAGAGCGCATCCAGGCATAAGCGGTACTTTCATAAAGCTATCTGTTCCTCCATTCTCTTCTCTATCAGTTTTTCCCCACTACCCATGCGTTTGATTCTGTTACTGGCCTGTCTGTTTCCCGTGTTTGGGAGTGTGGCGCAACCGCAACGGCTGAGCGTCAGCAAGAATCAGCGATTTCTGGTGCGCGAAGACGGTACGCCTTTCTTCTGGCTGGGCGACACGGCCTGGGAACTGTTCCATCGGCTGGACCGTGAACAGGCCGACCGGTACCTGCAACGTCGGGCAGAACAGGGCTTCACCGTTGTGCAGGCGGTGGCGCTGGCGGAACTCGACGGGTTGCACGCGCCCAATGCGTACGGCGATGTGCCGCTGCGGGACGACGATCCTACCCAGCCCCTGACCACACCCGGCAACGCACCGGACGATACAACGCAGTACGACTACTGGGACCATGTCGACTGGATGGTGGACCGGGCCGCCGCCCTGGGACTTTACGTGGGGCTGTTGCCGACGTGGGGCGATAAGGTGTTTAAAAACAGCTGGGGTACCGGTCCCGAGATCTTTACGCCCGAGAATGCCCGCGCGTACGGGGCGTGGATTGGCCGCCGCTACGCCGACCGGCCTAACCTCATCTGGATCATCGGCGGAGACCGTAACCCACGCGCTAATGCGGACGATCTGGCGATCTGGCGGGCGCTGGCCGAAGGCGTGGAACAGGGCGTAGGGGGGAGGGACAAGGCGCTGCTGACGTTCCATCCGCAACCGACCGAGCACGGTTCTTCTTCCAACTGGTTTCAGCAGGATGCCTGGCTGGATTTCAACATGCACCAGACCGGCCACTGCCGCGACCTGCCCGTATACGACCGGATGCAGGAAGATTACGCGCTGACGCCCGTCAAGCCCACCCTGAACGGCGAGCCGATTTACGAGGACCATCCCGTTTGCTTCAACGCAGCTGAAAACGGCTATTCGTACGCGTCCGACATCCGCAAAGCCGCTTACCTGAGTTTGTTTGCGGGGGCGTTTGGCCATACGTACGGATGTCACAACGTCTGGCAGATGTGGGCCCCCGGTCGCACGCCCGTCAACGGTCCGCTCAAACCCTGGTATGAGTCACTCGACCTGCCCGGCGCGGTCGATTTACATCACGTCCGTTGGTTGCTGGAGTCCCGCCCGATGCTCGACCGGGTGCCCGATCCGCTTTTGCTGGCGTCTGAGCCGGGGTCCGCTGCCGAACGCGTGCAGGCCACCCGGGGCCGCGACTATGCTTTTGTCTACTCAGCGGCCGGGCGGCCGTTCACCGTCAACATGGGCCTGATCCGGGGGCGGCAGGTGCGGGCGACCTGGTATGATCCCCGGACAGGGCGAGCCTTGCCTGCGGAAACCTTGCCGAACCGAGGTACCAACGCGTTTGTGCCGCCCAGTGCTGGACTAGGCCAAGACTGGGTATTGATCCTCGACGATGTTGCGCAAGATTATCCCCTGCCGCAACAACAAAAGTAGGACGCGGTAGTTATGGGGGTATGCAGAAAACGCCTTCGTTTTACGGGCTGATCGTCTGGAGTTGTCTGTTGGGCGGCTGTTCGCAGGCGCAACAGGCCCAACGCGCAGAGACCGACACGCTGTACAGGTACCGGGAGGCCATGCCCGACGGCATCGGCAAATGGTACCAGGGGCGCGAGATTGCGCACGTGATGGGACACCAGGGCGCGGGCTGGCTGGAACGCTCCGAGCGGGAGGAAGAAGAACGGACCGATCTGCTGATGGATGCGCTGGACCTGGCACCGGACGCCGTCGTGGCCGACATCGGGGCGGGGACGGGCTATTTTACGTTCCGACTGGCGCGTCGGGTACCGCAGGGGCGCGTGCTGGCCGTGGACATCCAGCCGGAGATGATTGCCTACCTCAACGAAAAAAAGGAGGAACAGCGGGCCGCAAACGTCACGCCGATTCTGGGTACCATCACCCAGCCCCGTCTACCGACCGATCGTGTCGATCTGGTCTTGCTGGTGGATGCGTACCACGAGTTTTCCCATCCCTACGAGATGATGGCGGCACTGGCGCAGAGCCTCGCCCCGAACGGAAAAATTGCCTTAGTCGAGTACCGGGCCGAAGATCCGAGTGTGCCCATCAAGCCGCTTCACAAAATGTCGGAAGCGCAGGCACAGAAGGAAATGGCCCAGGTCGGGCTGCAACTGCTCGAAAACAAAGACTTGTTGCCCCAGCAGCACCTGATGTTGTTCGGACTGCCTTAACGGCGGGTTGGCGTTCGGTCGGCTGTTTGGCACCGTTGGCCGAGTAGAACGGGCAACCTATATCGACTTGCTGAAAATAACGCGCCGAGGGTGAATGTATTGGCCGAAACCCGTGTTACTCTCTAGCGCTATACTCTCATTTCTCCCCCTTACCATGTCTATCTTCTGCTTTCGTTCCTTTCTGGAAGCCGCCGGGCTGCGCGGATCGCGCGACACCGACACACAATCGTATGTATCGGAAGAATTGGGCGTGCGGATCGACATCGTAGAATCGGCCGTGCGGGTTATCAATACCCAGCCTGCCAAGCGGCTGGGCCGGACGCTGGTGTCGGTCGTAAAGCTGCCGCAGACCTTCGAAGATGCTATGCGCCTGATGCGCGTGAACGAAATCGGGTGGTTTATGAAGCTGAAAAAAGCGGAACTCCAGGCGCTTCAACTGGCCGCCGAGTTGCGGCTTCCTTTCCTGACCGCCCGCCCCGCGCTGGCGTAAGCTAGGCCATTTGCGCCAGCACGTCGTGGCTGGTCAGCAGTTCTACTCCCTTCGCTTTTAATTCGGCCAGCGCCTTTTCGGTATCGTCAGGTTGCAGGTTGACGCCTCGCGTAGCGTCGGTGATCAGATGAGCTTTGAAGCCATCGCGCACGGCATCCAACGCAGTGAACTTGACGCAGTAATCGGCGGCCAGGCCGGTCAGGTACAAGTCGGTTACACCTTTGCTTTTCAGGTAATCGGTCAGGCCGGTCGCTTTGCGGTGACCGTTGTCGTAAAAGCCGCTGTAACTGTCGATGGTCGGGTCGGTGCCTTTCTGAAAAACTTCCTGAATCGGTTCCTGATCGAGCTCCTGCGCCAGGGCGGCCCCTTCCGAGTGTTGTACGCAATGGACAGGCCAAAGTACCTGCGACAGGCCGTGCAGGTCGATGACCTCTCCGGGATGCTTGTCGGCGTGGTTGGCCGCGAAACTACCGTGGTCGGCGGGGTGCCAGTCCTGCGTGGCCACCACCAGGTCGAAATGCGGTTGCAGTCGATTGATGATGGAAATAACCTGATCGCCTTTGGTCACGGCCAGCGCGCCGCCCGGCAAAAAATCATACTGAATATCGACAATGATAAGGGCTTTCTTCATGGAAAGGTCGTAGTTACGAGGTGCAGGCAAAAGTAAAAAAGCCTCGCCACTTTTGTCTGACATGCTCCAGGTCGGTCAGGCCACGGCCGGATACAACAAAGACTCGACAGGAAACCCGCCGAGCCTTCGTTTTTAGCAACAATCCAATTGATCGTTTGGTCGAAAATCGACCCTTTTCTTTAAAAGTAAATCTGGTACTGCGCCGTGACTTGACTGCGCCGCCCGGTGGCGACACCCGCCCGGGTGAAAAGCGGACGATTTTGCCAGTCGAGAGTGATTTTGGACGTATGGCCTTTCAACAGCCAGTTAACCCCCAGGTTGGTAACAGCCATGCCATCTTGCAGCCGGTCGTAGTCGGCGTACATCAAGGCAAAGTAGGGTTGTAGTGCGCCCTGGTCGTCGCCCAGCCACGTGCGGGGCGTCAGGTAGCCCACCTGTGCGTAATAAACCTGACCGGTCCCGTACATAGGAAAGGCGTTTCCGGCACCCGCCAGCGTAGCCTGATGGGCCACCACGCCGTTCGCGGGATTCATCACGCCGGTCATGCGGAGGTAGCCCGGCCCGTAATCGTAATGAGAGAAACTGGCGTAGGCCGTCAGCGCTGTGCCCGCACTGGGGTTGAGCGGGGTATCGTAAAACACATCCACGGCCCACAGCCGCAGATCGGTAGACACCGTATCGCCCACTCCGCTGCCGGTGCGTTGGCGGTGCCACATGGCGTCGGGCTGTGCGATGAAGCCGGCCCCGAGGTTGAAAACCCGTTTGGTGCCCAGGTACGATCCCGTCATGTAGGGCGTCGTGTTGCCTTCCTGGTCCAGAAACTGGTACATGAAATACCCCTGGTATTGCTTTTTCGGAGGACGCTGCGAGAAGTTGGAAAACGTGCTGTCGAGTGCGGTAAAAAGGTTCGACGTTTGGATGGGCATGGGCTGCGTCAGCGCCAGCCGGTAGTCCAACTTGCCCGCCTTTCCTTTGGCGTACAAGCTCAGCTTGCGCAAAAACTCGTCGGTTGCGTCGTTGGTGGCCTGTTGGTACAGCGGAGCGTCCATGCCCAGAATTGACCCTACGCTGGGCGACGCAAAGCGCGATAAACCGCTCCAGGCCGTTAGCCCGGCGCCCACGGAAACGTAGCCCGGTGCCAGGGCATATTCGGTCAGCGCATCGTGAAAGAAGGCGCCCACCTTGCGGCTCGAAAGATAATTGAAGTTGTTTTGGCCGAATTGTGTGTAGAAGAAAATCCGGTCGGTCAGCTGGCCGTACAGTTGCAGGCGCGTGCGGCGCAGCCCGATGTCGAACGTTTCCGCTTTGGGAGTGCCAAAGACCGTGGTGCCGGGATTGCTCTGGTTGTAGCGTACCCACGTCTGGTTGAGAAACGTGGCTTTCACGTAGTGTGATCCGTCGTTGTTCAGGTGCAGTCGGATCTCCTTTTTTTCGGAAGCAGTGGTTTGGGCCACAACGGCGTCCGTCATCGACATCAACCCACTTATAAGAACGAGAAGTTTCTTCATGCAGTGTTGTCAAGCTGCCTTCGGAGCGGGCGGCACCGTACCGCCTCTTCGCTAGATTTCCTCCAATTGGCCGTAAGAAATATCCGGAAGTCGGTGCGCCGTTTTCCCGTTGCGTGGTGGCCGGGTTGCCGTTGGCAGACGTGCCCAAGACCCGCGCCGGACGGTAGCGACGCGACCTCCAGACCATTGATGGCCAGCAATATAGACCTTTATGTACACCCATGTTCTACAATCGTTTTTAAAACCCGTTCTGTGCCTGGAGGTCGTGATGGCTCCCAACGGCCTGCGCCACCGGGAGCATCACGAAACTCAGGGGGTGGTGAGTGGGTCGGCGGTATTCGTTTTTTTGCGACGCGTTGCCGTAGGATGATCGGAAACGGGCTGGTGATCGTCCATGCCCACGACTTCGACGCGGCCACCTTTGAACGTATAGTCGGCTTCGAACCGATGCAAATGCTCCATAAACGTGTGGTCGACCACACGCGTCTGTGAAAAATCCAGCAGGACGCGCTTCCCACTCGGAATGGCGTCGAGGCGCTTTTTGAACCACAGGTAATTGCTGAATACCGCGGCCCGCTGCACTTTGATGTGTACCGTGTCGGGTTGACTGACGTCGACCAGAACGCTCGACCAAAACAGCGAACGCAGCGAAGCGCCCGACGTGAGGTGGATCAGAATTTTCACCAGAATTCCCGCGCCGATGCCCACCAGCAGGTCGGTCGCCAGCGTCACAATGACCGTGGTACAGTAAATGGCCAGTTGCTCGGGACCCACCTGGTACGCTTTGGCGAACGCCCGTGGGGACGCCAGCCGGTAGCCCGTGTAGATGAGCAGTGCCGCCAGCGCGGCCAGTGGAATCTGATGAATCAGCCGGGGCAGGAAGGCCACAAACAGGAGCAGAAAAGCGCCGTGGAAGAAGTTGGCCCATCGGGTACGGGCTCCGCTGTGGAGGTTGGCCGAACTGCGCACCACCTCCGAAATCATGGGCAGCGCCCCTACTAAGCCGCATAGCGCATTGCCCAGCCCTATGGCAAACAGATCTTTGCTCAGACGCGATTTTCGTTGGTACGGGTCAAGGGCGTCGATGGCTTTCACCGTCAGCAGCGATTCCAAACTTCCCACCAGCGCCAGCATGAACACGTACTTCCAGGTGGCAAAATCGCCCAGCTTGCCGAAATCAGGGAACACCAGCCCTTCGGTAATGCGGTCGGGCAGGGTGATCAGAAACTCTGGTCCCAGGGTGTATTCGTGGTGATCGAGAAATAGATACTTGTGTGCGTGGGCCAGGTCGAAGTAGAACCCCAGCGGAACAGCGACCAGAATCACCAGCATGGGGGCGGGCATCAGGCGGGCGTACCGGTTGTTGAGCAACGGCACGCCTATCAGTATCGCCAGACTGACTACGCCGATGATGGCGACCTCGGGATTCATGTCGGCTAAGAAACGCGGCAGGTTCAGCACCAGGTCGAACGGCGACTGGCTTCCGGGCGAAGCACCCAACAGCACCGGAATTTGTTTGGCCATGATCCGGATGCCGATGGCGGCCAGCATGCCGTGCACAGCCGAAGCGGGAAAAAAATCCCCAAACTGCCCGGCCTTCACCAGACTGAAGGCGACCTGGACAAGCCCGGCGACGACGATTACGGCCAGCGCATAGCGATAGCCTGTCAGGAGGTGGCCCTGCCCCAGCGTATCTACCGCCCCCGCCATGATTGCGATCAGCCCCACGGCCGGCCCTTTGATGGTGAGTTGCGCGTCGGAAAAGAACGTTATCAGCACGCCGCCGATCACCGCCGTCATCAGACCGGCCATGGGCGGAAACCCCGATGCTATGGCAATGCCCAGGCTCAGAGGCAACACGATCAGAAACACCAGCAGGCCCGACACCAGATCCGCTCTCCAGGTCTGCTGAAACCCCGCCCAGCCTGCCGGGGGTGCTACGAGAATCGTTTCTGTGTGAACCGACATAGAATTTACAGAGGAGGTTACGATGAAAGCAAATCGAGGCGACCGCCCTGGCGGAAGCCACCGTTCGGGTGGAGGCATCGGGTCAATCCCAACGGCCGAGCGCTGCGGGCTTAGCGTTTTCCAGAAAAGTCAGCGATCCTTTGGTGCCTCTTCGGAAGGAAGAGACCCGTGGGGCGAACGGCGGATGGGTCTCTTGTGCCCCATAGCACCGTGATAAACGTTGAGGCGAGACGTATCGCGTTTCGCTAGATGCGAAAGCGGTGAAAAAGAAGGTAGCGAGGCAGGCGGGGGCGGGGCGTCCGCGATGCCAGGGCACTAGTAGACAGCGAAGTCTGCCCGACTGCAGGGTGGTAGAAAAAGGGAGCCACGCCCCGGGAGGTAAAATCACAATCCGATTCGGCTTCGGAATCCGTTATTGCCTCAGTCGCCAGCATGTCGCGGTCAACAGCACTTTGGCGATATACAAAAAAATGAGGAGTGGCTTTGGCTGTTGCGGTCAGCACCGCAGTTCCAGAGTAGGTGTGCGCAGCATCAGCCGTACCCGCTGGGTAGCTCCATCCCCACAGGACGAAGCACAAGAGCGAGACGACATGGAGAAGTGCGCTTTTCATCAGGTTGATTTCTTCTACAACGTTCGGGGTTTTTAAAGGGATTTCCTAAAGAAATAAGGCCCCAAACCGGCGATTTAATAGAATTTTAATTAGTTGAGAAGGTGAAGAATGAAGCATACTGAAGGCCTTTATCCATGCCTCTTACCCCACTTTTCGGAGCTGATCCAGCAGGAGGGAGCGCTATGGTAAGGTGAAGAGGAGCATGCTATTTTTTGAGTATTGTCTTGGGTGATGTATGAGCCGCAGAGGAGCGAAAAGTTTTCTATAAACGATTTAGCTTCAGTGCGTTCGTATAGAGCATAGTCTTTGTAAACGCTAAGAAAATGCTCAGTTCATCGAAGTAGTTGGGGGGCTGATGAGTTGGGTATGTACACGATTCTATTATCTTGGTGCGACTTTTCACCACCGTATGGACCGACTCTTTTTCCTCCTTCTGCTTGTGCCCGTAGCGCTTCTACAGGCGCAGTTACCTGATCTTCCAGCAGCTCCCGCCGATTCTACCGAACTCCTGGGTCAGGGAATCTCCCGCTTTCCAGCCAATCGCGTGACAGATGCGCAGCCGCAGGCGGGGCTGGTCGTAACGGCCGAACAGTTGCTGCGCGGCCAGATTGGCGGACTGATCACACAACGCGACTCGTGGGTGCCGGGCAGTGCAAGCCATCTGTACCTATACGGGCCGCGCGTCATGACCGGCAATCCGAATCCGATTTTTATCATCGACGGCATGCCGGTGTTTCCGGAACGCCCCCGTGACGGCGAAGCTTCCCTGAGCGAACTCATCGGCCTGAATCCCGAAGATATTGCCTCGATGCAGGTCGTGACTGACCCGGCCGCCCTGGCGCGTTATGGCATTCAGGGCGTGAAAGGTGTGGTGCTGATCACGACCCAACAGGGCGCCTCCGAACAAGGCCGGCTGACTTACCACACCACGTTTCGCGTAAGCCGCCCTGCGCGGCGCTACCCGCTGCTTCAGGCGGCTGACTGGACGCAGTACTATAACGAAGCCGCCACCTACCGAGGCGACAGTCTGTTGTTGCCGCCCCCCACCACCGACACCGACTGGCAGGAGGAAATTTTTCGCCCGGCGTTCGGCACATCGCATCAGCTCAGCTACGCCGGACTGCGGAACAAAACCCGTTATTACGCTTCCGGCAACTACTTTATGCAGGAGGGACTGCTTCGGCAGGACAAGCTGCAACGCCTGAGCGGGCGGCTGAACGTGCAGCAGCAACTGGGACAACGCCTGACCCTCAGCGGCCGCGTCGCTTACAGTGTGACCGACCTTCCGGCCTCGTTGGCCAACCTTACCCGCAGCCAATCGATCGTGAATACGGCGCTGTTGATGGCGCCTACCGTGCCGGTGTACGACAGCGATGGCCTGTACACGCAGTACTACGACTATTTCAGACATAGTCGACCGTATACCAACCCAGTGCAGCAGCTGGTAGACCATCAGAGTGAGGGCACACAGCGTGAACTTGTGACGCAGCTAGGGGCAACGTATCGGCTCCTTGACCGACTTTCGCTCAACTACCACCTGGGGTACCGCCAGCGACACGTCACAACTTACCGGGAGTCGCTGTTGTACACCTTCCGGGGGTACCCGGATACCATTTACAGCCATACCTACGATAACTATCTGCACAAAACCGATCAGTTCTTTAGTGCTCTGTCGGCAACGCATACGCAAACCTGGCGCGAGCACCATGTGCTGACGAGTACCGCAGGGACGGAGGTACACTTCTGGAAGGAAACGATGGAGCAGTATGGCGGAGATCTCGAAGGGAAGTACACGAGTCGGCGTTACTATCGGGCAGAGCAGGGTTTTCGAAGCGTGTGGGCAGACCTTACCTATACCTTTAAGGAGCGCTACCAGATACAGTGGGTTAATCGCTGGGATAAGTTGTATGCGCAATTGAGTAAACATCACCACGGGATTGCTTCGGCGGCAACACTTACCTGGAAAGTGCATCAGGAAAACTGGTGGTCGTGGGGCGGTAGTATCCCGCAGTTAGAGCTTTACGCAGGATTCGGAAAACTGAATGGCGTGCCTGAAGGAGTGGAGCATTTAGGTGGTTTTTCGATACTGAAACCGCGTGTTGGCTCCCTGCCAGCGTTGATGTTTGTGGACTGGGAGCGTCACTATCAGGCTAAAACGGGTGTACGCATTGCTTTACTGGAAGGAAAATTATGGGGTGAACTCACGGGATACTCACTCTGGGGTAAGGAGCTGATGTTCCACATGACCGAAGGCTTACCACCTAATTCCGGCTATTTTCCCAGAAGTGGGGGAGAAATGGTGAATCGGGGTGCGAGTCTGGCACTGACCGGGCAATGGAAAAAAGACCGCTGGGGCTATCAGCTCAGTGGTAATGTAAGCTACAATAAAAACAAAGCCTGGCCCTACGGCCAAAAAGGTGCCGTGGTCATGGGAAGCGGGGGCACCTGGTATGACACTACGGGCGGCGGATCAGGGACTCCTAAACCCATACATCATCCTACGGATGGGCAGCCTTTGGGAGCATATCGCGCCTACCTGACAGAGGGTATTCTGCGCGATCAGGCAGCCGTCGATGCGCAGAGGGTGTTGACCACGCAATCGGACCGGTACATTACATTGGGAGGGCGGCGGTTTGTAGATCGGAACGGGAGCGGTGCCATCGATAATAAAGATCCTTTTGTGATTGGGGCTCCTGTCCCTGCCTGGAACATGGGGCTATCGCAGCAGTTTCGGTACGGGGCCGTCGGGCTCAACGTGTCGCTACAAGGGGTGACGGGTAACGTCATTTTGCGTAAGCAGAAATACGAACTCCTCTATAACGAAGGGTGGGCGAATGTTACGCAGGACCGCTTTCAGAATCGCTGGACGCCGGAACATCCTGATGCGACAGAACCGCGGGCTGGTTATTGGGAACCTGTAGCGTATGCCGATGCATTTTTCGAACCCGGTGCCTACCTGCGCATCCAGCACGTGGGCCTCACATATGAGTTGCCGGTGCGGTCTTTACAAGCCATGCAATTCTCGGTCGGAGGGCAGAACCTGTACACCGTTACGCGCTACTCCGGCCTGGATCCGGAAGTGGCGGATGGCACCGATGCCTACGCTTATCCTTCGCCCCGCACGTTCTTCATCGGGTTGAAGGTCAGCCTCTGAGTCAGGTCAGGAGAAACGTTAATGAAACGTTAACGCTGCGCACAACCCGCCGGAACCTCTTATCTTTAAGATATTTCCGAGTGGTTATGAAACGATCTAAAATTCGGGTGATGGTGGTGCTGGGTGTACTGGCGGTAGCCGGACTGCTTACGGCCCAGCTGCTCTGGCTCAAGCGCGCCTACGAGGCCGAAACGCGCGCCTTCGATTTCTCGGTGCAGTCGGCACTGACCACCCTGGCCAACGAACTGTTGCCCGACCAGGAATCCGCGCCGTCTCTGCCGCCGGTGCGGCAACTCGCCTCGAACTTTTTTGTGGTGGAACTGGAGCGGGCTGTCGATCCCCAAGTGGTCGACCAGCGCCTGCGGGAAGAACTGAGCCGCCGGCATCTGCTGACCGCCTACGAGTGGGGCTTGCTCAACGCCGACCGCGACACGCTCGCGCTGGGGCACTTTGTGCCCGCTACCGGGGGATCGCTACCGTCGGCGTACCTGCGCAACGATGGCCCGGCGCGCTACAACCTTGCGCTGCTGTTCCCCGACAAACGTGCTTACCTGGTCCGCGAAATGGACCTCTGGCTGCTGGCCACCGTGGGGCTACTGCTGGTGGTGGGCTTCTTTGGGTACACCATGGTGCAGGTGCTGCGCGAAAAGCGCCTCTCCGAGATGAAAACGGACTTTATCAACAACCTGACGCACGAACTCAAAACGCCCATCACCAACATCGGCATCGCCAGTGAGTTGATGGAGCACGCGTCGGATGTGGCCAAGCAACAGCAGTACGCCGGGATCATCACCCGGGAAAACCAGCGGTTGCGGGCGCAGGTAGAGCGCGTGCTGCAAATGGCCGCGCTGGAGCAGAAAGAGTTGGCGCTGGACCGGACGGAAGTGGATCTGCACGCCATTCTGGGCGAAACGTTGCGGAGCATCGGCGTGCGGGTGCAACAGCGGGCGGGGCAGGTGCTGGCCGATCTCAACGCCAGTCGGGTGCGGCTAGTGGGCGATCCGCTGCACCTGAGCAACGCGTTTTTCAACCTGCTCGACAATGCCGAGAAATACTCGCCCGCCGCACCGCAGATTGCCGTCACTACCCAAGACTACGGTCATGGCGTGTTGGTGACGATTGCCGACCAGGGTCGAGGCATCCGGAAAGAAGATCAGCCGCACATTTTCGAGAAATTCTACCGCGTTCCGACCGGCAATACGCACGACGTGAAGGGCTTCGGGCTGGGCTTGAGTTACGTGAAATCCATCATCGACGCCCACCGGGGCACCATCACGCTCGACAGCGACCAGGGGCGGGGCAGTCGGTTCGAACTATTTTTTCCGACGGCATGAACATTCTGTTGGTGGAAGACGACGCCAGTCTGGGCTTTCTGCTCGAAGATCACCTCGACGCGCAGGGCTACGCCGTGTTGCGCTGCGAAGACGGGGCGGCGGGGCAGCAGGCCTTTCAGCGGGGCCGGTTCGACCTCTGCGTGCTGGACGTGATGCTGCCGAAAGTAGACGGCTTTCAACTGGCAGAAACCATTCGGCGTACCGATCCACACGTGCCCATTCTGTTTCTGACGGCCCGCGATCAGAAAGAAGACCGCATCCGGGGGTTTCGCCTCGGCGCCGACGACTACGTCACAAAACCTTTTAGCATCGAAGAGTTGGACCTGCGGATTCGGGCCATCTTGCGGCGTACGAAAGACCAACCCGCTGACGCTACGGAATATCGCTTCGGACAGGCTACGTTCGATTACCCTAATCAGGTGCTGCGGATCGCCGACCAGCGTCATCAACTCACGCAGCGGGAAGCCGATCTGTTAAGAATGCTGGCGCAGCACCCGAACCAAGTAGTGAAGCGCGAGGTGATTCTGAAAGCCCTCTGGCAGGATGAAGGCTATTTTGTGACGCGCAGCATGGACGTGTTCATCTCCCGCCTTCGTAAGTATCTGCGTCCCGACCCTTCGCTCCACATCGCCAACGTACACGGAGTAGGCTACAAACTGGAGGTAGCGTCGGCCTGAACCGTTACGGATGCCCCGTGCCGCGTAGCCTCTGTTGCGGTTCCGCTTGTTTTGCTTCGGCTACTTCTTCCAACATCGCTTCCAGGTCAATTTCGGGCAGGTCGTGGTACCAGTCCACGTGCGGCGACCATTCGGCACACGCATGGCATTGCGTATGCTGCCAGCGGAAATGGCACTGGGGACAGCGCCCCTGCGTTTCGAACGCGTTCCAGTGGTGGCCGCAGTGGCACATCCAGCGGGAATGCGGGCCGGGTTCCCAGGTGCATTTGGGGCAATAAATTTCCATGATAAAGCGAGGGTTAGGTCGTGAATCCGACATTCAGAGGAAGAATAAGATGGCAATTTTGAGCCGTACTTCCTAACCAGACTCCACGTTGTTTCCAATGAAACCTTTGTCGCTTATGCTGTTGGTGGGCCTATTGGCCGCCTGCCAGCCGTCGCCCGCCCGTCAGCAGAAATCTTCGGCCACGTCACCCGAACCGGAGGCCGAAGCCCTGGCGCAATACGGCATCGATGCCGCGCGTGGAGTGCCCGAAGGCCTGTCGGTAGGGGAGATGGCGCCTGACTTTTCGGCGTTCGATGATCGGGGGAATGTGGTGCACCTGGCGGAACTGCGCCAGCAAGGACCGGTGGTGCTGCTGTTTTACCGGGGGCACTGGTGCCCGGTCTGCAACCGCTACCTGAGTGCGTTCCAGGATTCGTTACGATACCTCACAGACCAGGGAGCGCAGGTGGTGGCCGTGACGCCGGAAACGGCTGACCTGGCCGAAGAAATGGTGGCTAAGCACGGGTTGCAGTTCACGGTGGTTTCCGATTCCAGCTACGCGATCATGGAGGCCTATGGCGTTGCGTTCGACGTGACGGACGACTATGCCGGGCGAGTGAGCCGAAGTGGCAAGAATCCGGGCATTGCCCAGTTCAACGCCGATACCGATGGGGCGGCCCGCCTGCCGATTCCGGCGACGTACGTCATTGGGACGGACGGTCGCATTCGGTGGGCGCACGTCAATCCCGACTACCGCAAGCGGGCCTCGGTGCGCGACATCGCAGAGGCTTTATAACGGAAGCAGTTTTGGGATTTGGTGTTGATAGCGAACGGGTTAGTCTGAAAATAAGCGCAGAAAACTCACCCCTTCCCCTAAACTTCTGCCACTTCGGCCCGTAGTAAACAGCGATACACTTGGACGCTCCGAGTGCTTTTTAAACTGGGACACTTTTCATTTTTTCGACTTTTCCATTCGTGAGAAAGGTGTTCTGCCATTCATTTTTAACCTTAACTTTTTGTGTCATGTTTTATCACGACAAAAAACTACAGTACAACGTACGTGTAGAAAAACCCAACCCCCTCTTCGCAAAAATGCTGCAACAAGCCATCGGCGGCATCGAAGGCGAAATTCGCGTTTGTTTGCAGTACCTCTTCCAGGCGTGGGGTGCCCGCGGTCCGGTTAAGTACCGCGACATGCTGCTGGAAACCGGTACGGAAGAAATGGCGCACATCGAGATGCTCTGCACCGCGGTGGCGCTGAATCTGGAGGGTGCCGAAAACGTAATCAAAGACCAGATTGCGGGTGCCAATCCCGTAGTGGAAGCGGTGCTGGGTGGTATGAACCCCCGTCACATTTTATCGAGTGGGTTGGCCGCAATGGCCTCCGACAGCAACGGCGTGCCGTTCAGCGGGGCCTACGTGGTGGGTACCGGCAACATCGCTGCCGATATGTACTCGAACGTAACGGCCGAGGCCGGCGGGCGTGCACTGGCAACACGTTTGTACGCCATGACCGACGATCCGGGGATGAAGGACATGCTCTCGTTTCTGATTGCCCGCGACACCATGCACCAGAACCAGTGGCTGGCGGTGTTGGAAGAACTCGGCGACGTGCACCCGATTCCCAACAGTTTTCCGCAAGACAAAGAGAACCAAGAGTTTAGCTACTCTTTCATTTCGACGGACCTTCAACGTGAGCCATACGAACGGCGTTGGACTACCGGTACGGCACCTGATGGTAAAGGTAAATTTTCGTTTGCCGTGGCTGAACCACACGGGCAGGAGCCGCAACTCGGTCCGCCCATTCCGGAAGCCTTTGCGCAGCGTCAGCAGGTAGAACAGCATCCGCAGACCAATGGCGAAGTCGCAGGCATGTCCGGCACGAGCCGTCGGTAAATTCTGTCACTAAATCATCCATGACGGGGTTGTATCAGGAGGTGCAACCCCGTTTTTGTACGGTATCGGGGGCAACCCTGCCGAACCGCATTCAGGTATGCGCCGCTTCGCCGCGTAGGTAGGTCAGGTGCAGCATGGGGAACAGAAGGCCGATGTACAACCCCAGTTGGGTATTCAGCGCATCTTCGAACAGCATCGACAGGGTGATGACCAAGTAAAAGGCGCTGAGCGGCAAAAAGCGGTACCGGCGTCCGCTTAACCAGGGATAATAGAAAAGAAAGAGGAAGCCACCCAGGCCCACGAGGCCCTCGGCCGCCATAAACCGCAGGAATTCGTTGTGCGGCATCAGGTAGTTGTCGGGCGTGATGTACGTATGTTCCTGGCGGTAGCGTTCCTGCAATGCAGCCTGTACGTTTCCTTCGCCAACGCCGAATAGCGGATTGGCCCGGAACGTGTCCCAGGCTACCTGATAGGCCAGCAGCCGCCGCGCCATAGAGTAATTATTCGCGCTCGCGGGGTCGTTCTGGTACTGCTCCAAGTCGTATAGCGTGTATTCGACGCGCTTCTGCAGCGTTTCCAGGCGAGTAAAGGCCACTACTGCCGTGCCCAGGATCACCAACAGGAGCAGCGCGCCCACCCAACGCTTTTGTCTGCCCAACTGACGGAGGGCCAACCAGGCGGCCAATGCATAGAAACAGATCAGCCCGGTGCGGACCGCCAAGATATGTAAGAAAAGCACAAAAAAGCATGTAACTGCCAGAAAGATAATTCGTTTGAAAAGAGACGAGGCTTGCTGGGCCAGGTAACCGCTGCAAAAAAGTGCGTAGCATACCAGTACGCTGTAACGTACGTGGTGTGTCACCGTGAACATGATACCGGCTCTGCCGTAGGCCTGTAGCACTTCCTCCCGATGCAAGAAATAGTCGCGCAGACTAAAGAAGCTGGTGAGGAGCGTCATCGCTACGAAAGCAAGCAGGTACCTCTGGTACGTACGGGCAGTCAACGCCGGGAGTAGTGCAAAAGCCAGGGGCAATACCACAAAAAGAACTTTCATTTCGAGCTGACCGGTTGCGTACCCAACGTTGGTTTGGGCCGTAAACACCATACTGAAGGCCAGCAGAACGTAGATGGCCATATAGGCCCAGAACGGCGGCTCGCGCAGGGACTGCCAGAACGGCGGACGGGTGCGGAGAGCATGCGCCAAGGCGGAAATCAGCAAAGCTGCCAACGCGATGTTGGGCCACACCCGGATGTGTTCGACTAAGAAAATGCCCGAAAGAAGCCCTAAAATGCCTACCTGGATGCCTGTTTCGATCCACTGATCGAGCGAGCGAGGAGGGCGGGAAAGAAGAGAACGCATGGGCAACAAAAGTATCTTTTTTTAGTTGTTAAGAAGAGGAGATTTGGGAGATAAGTCGGTAATTATGTCAGGTAATCAGGTGTTTTTTCTGTATCTTTGCAGACTACTTCTCGCCTGGAGATGCCTGTGGCGACGAGTGATTCCCACCCTAGTAGATTTCAATAGTTATCTCTCCATTGCTTGATAAAAAAGGTAACGGAAAGAATTTTTTGTGACTAGTTAGGGATTTTGGCCGTTACTTAGCACGCTATTTGCACTAGATTGGTAGGATTGCCTTTAACGTATTACGCTATACATGGATAAGATCACAAAGCCTGTTTTAACCGATAAGCAGAAGCGGGATGCTCAGTTCGAAAGCGAGTTCATGCCTTTTATTGACGCGCTTTACAACTTTGCCTACCGGCTGACGCTCGATGAGGATGATGCAAATGATTTGGTGCAGGAGACCTATCTGAAAGCCTATCGTTTTTTTGATTCGTACGAGCCGGGTACCAACGCCAAAGCCTGGTTGTTCCGGATTTTGAAAAATAGCTTCATTAACGACTTCCGGAAGAAGAGCAAGCAACCGGCGAAGGTAGACTATCAGGAGGTAGAAACGTATTATAATTCCGACGACGTAGACGAGTCGATTACGACCGACCTGCGGATTGAAACGGTGCAGGATATGCTGGGCGACGAAATCGCGACGGCGCTTAATTCGCTGGCGGTCGATTTCCGTACGGTCATCATCCTTTGCGACCTGGAAGGATTTACCTACGAGGAGATGGCAAAGATTTTGAACATCCCTATCGGGACGGTTCGCTCGCGTTTGCACCGAGCGCGCAACCTGCTCAAAGATAAGTTACGAGACTATGCCCGCACGATGGGTTATCGAGACGAAGAAAAAGCCGAGGAAACACCATAACCTCGGCTTTTTTCTTGCGTATGGTGTTAAAGCATCTGCATACAATATTGTGTAAGGAAGACAGTATGGAAAATTTTTGTGAGGATTTCTCGTGTGTATGTGAACTAAAATCCGCCAATCTGTTTTTTCTTGACATATTTGATGCTTAAACCTTCTGAACAATTTTGTAAAATATAATTAGCTAGTAAACATGGATCAGTCTTATACCCCCGAGCGGGAGCCCAGGTCGCAGAAACCGGCGGAGGTGAGCCCATCTTACGAGGCCCGATGTTTTGAGCTCCTGCATATTGTCATTGACGGTGAGGCTACGCCCGAAGAAGTAGAATTTTTTAACTTGCACGCCAAAGAGTGCATGCCCGTCTATGAGACTTACCAGCTTGATGTCGCCATCAAAAAGGTGTTGTGTCACAAAGTCAAGAAAAAGGAAGTTCCGGTTGGGTTAGTGGACTCTATTCGTTCTAAAATCAGAGAAACTACCGTTTAACTAATGCCGCAGGGCAAACTCATCATCTTTTCAGCTCCGTCTGGTTCCGGAAAAACCACCATCGTTCATCATCTGCTGGAAAAGAATCCGCAGTTGCAGTTTTCCATCTCGGCTTGTACGCGCGATCGTCGTGGCCGGAAAGAACTTAACGGCAAAGACTATTATTTTTTAACGCCCGAAGAATTCAAAACCCACATCGATCAAGGCGATTTTGTAGAGTGGGAAGAAGTCTATCCGGGGGCCTTTTACGGAACGCTCAAGACAGAAATCGAGCGCATCTGGTCGCTAGGCAAGCACGTAATTGCCGATGTCGACGTAAAAGGTGGGTTAAGCCTCAAGCGCTTTTACAAAGATCAGGCGTTGGCCATCTTCGTAAAAGTACCCTCGCTCGAAGAGTTGGAGCGTCGTTTGCGTGCGCGGGGCACCGATTCTGAAGACAGCATTTCCCGTCGCGTGTTCAAGATGAAATTTGAGATGAGCTTCGAGAAGGAGTTCGACATTACGTTGATCAACGAAGATCTGGACGATTCGCTGCGCGAAGCCCAGCAGTTGGTCGACCGTTTTCTGGCCGATCAGCCGATTTGAGGCTGGTTCAGCCTTGCGCGTCTTTTCCTGAATCCTTTACTTTCGCGGGTATGCACCGTACCCCTTTCTCTGCAAAGGGCGGCCGTCGTATTGTTGTTCCTCTAGCCGTTTTGTCATGAAAGTGGGGCTTTTCTTTGGGTCGTTCAATCCCATCCACATCGGGCACCTGATCATTGCCAACACCATGGTAGAAACCACCGATTTGGATCAGGTTTGGTTTGTGGTGTCTCCTCAAAACCCGTTCAAGTCTTCGCAAAGCTTGTTGCATGCGTTTGACCGATACGACATGGTGGCGCGCGCGGTGGCCGATAATTACAATTTCAAGGTGACGGACGTGGAGTTTCACCTGCCACGCCCAAGCTATACGATCGATACCTTGACCGTATTGCAAGAGAAACATCCTCAGCACGAATTTGCGCTGATTATGGGTGGCGATAACCTGAAAGGCTTTTCGCGCTGGAAAAACGCGGACCGCATTCTGGAATTTTTTCAATTGTACGTATATCCCCGGCCGGGCGCAGACTTGACGCAGGGGGCAGCGGGTAGTTTGTCGGCGCACAAAAATGTACGGATGGTAGAAGCACCCTTGCTCGATATTTCGGCGACGTTCATTCGCAATTGCGTACACACCCACCGTTCGATCCGCTACCTGGTTCCGCCCGAAGTCGAAAGTATGATTCAGGCACGGAAATTTTATCAGTAGCCTTGGCACGCATGTATGTTTTGAGGGAGATCTGTACCTAAAATGGGCAGGGATGAGGCACCGTAAGCTCTTGATTTACCGTATCTTACGGCTGTGTTTGTCTTCAACCGGGCGGCTTTGTTGTCCGCCTCCTGCGCTATGGATCAACCCTCCACCGACGAGTCTAAAAAATCACCCGCCTTTGTAAACGAAACACAGTCGTTCTGGGAGCGGCTGTTGTGGCTACGTCATCAAACCTGGGAAAACTGGTACGAACATTTGTGTGGATGCCTGGATGTGGCCTGCGATGCTTTAAGCATGATTGCAAGCCGCGTGTACATGCAAGTGGACGGGACCATGGTGATGATGGCCGATGTGGGGCGAACCGCACAGAACGACACGTGGCCGTTTCAGTTGGAAGATTATGCCCTCACCACACCCATCGGACGCATTGCCGAGCCTTTTTATGTGCAAAAAGCCGATTGGGGAAAAGCCGTAGGCTGTCCGTTTCTGATCGGTACGCAGTGGGGCGTAATCATGCTGGGCGCGCCCGACTTCTCCGGAAAACTTGAAGAGGAACAGGAGCGGTTTCTGCGCGCGGTGGCCGAAGAGGTGCGGTTCATCATTGCCGAGTACCGCACGTACCAGCAGCGGAACCGCGCCGAAAGCGAACTGTATGCCAGCAAAATGCAGTTCAAGACACTCTTGGACGCTACGGCAGGTGCCGTGTTGCAACTGTCGAGCGAGCCCATTCCCCGCATCGATTACGTGAGCCAGGGGATCATGCGGCTGACGGGATATCCGGCCGAGTATTACCTGGGGCGTCTGATCACCGATGTGGTCGACAAAATTCATCCCGAAGATTACGAGCGCCTGGCGGTTTACGTTGAAGACGCACGGTCTGCGCCGAACAATCAGGTCCACAGCCAGGAGTTCCGCATTTATCATCAGGATGGCTCTCTGAAATGGATTTTATATCAGGGGCAGGTTATTCAAACGAGCCGCGACACCATGCTGGTAGGGGTGGTGCTTGACATCACCGAACGCAAGCGGATGGTAGAGCTAACGCGAGAGCGTGATCTGGCCGAGAGTGCTCTGCAACTGAAATCAGAATTCCTAGCCAACATTAGCCACGAAATTCGGACCCCTCTGAACGGATTGATCGGCATGACGGAGCTGATGCTGGAAAGCCCGCTTACTTCGCAACAGGAAGAATACACGCAGATCATCCGGCGATCGTCCGAGAATCTGCTGACCATTATTAACGACATTCTGGACTTCTCGAAACTGGAAGCCGGAAAAATGCAGATGCGTGAGGCGGCCTTTGAGTTACCGCGCACGCTGAAGCAGGTGAAAGAACTGTTCACCCCACTGGTGCGCAAAAAAGCGCTGAACCTGACGTTGCAGGTCGCTCCTACGGTGCCGCGTTATCTGACCACCGACGAAACGCGCCTGACCCAAATCCTAACCAATCTGGTGAGCAACGCCATTAAGTTTACCGATGCAGGCGAGGTTGGGATCAGTGTCGACAAAGTAGGCGAAAGCCTGCTGCGGTTCTGCGTGAAAGATACAGGCCCTGGCATTTCGGCCGAAAATCAGCATAAACTTTTCCAGCCCTTTTCACAACTGGACATGTCGTCGACGAGGCGCTATGGGGGCACCGGGTTGGGGCTGGCCATTTGCCAGAACCTCGTGCAGATGTTGGGCGGAGAAATTGGTATTGAGTCGTCGGGCAAGGGAGGAAGTGTGTTCTGGTTTACGCTCCCTTATAAGGCCGCCACGCGGCAACACATCAACCCGCCGCAGCACCGTCTGCAAGCCGATCATGTGGGACAGTATTCGGCGCACGTGCTTCTGGTAGAAGATCAGGAGATGAACGGGCGCGTGGCAACGCTCATTCTGGAAAAGCTGGGCTGTCGGGTGAGCATCGCCCGCAACGGCGTGGAAGCTTTGGATTTGTTTGCCTCTGCGGAGTTTGACTTCATTCTTATGGACATTCAGATGCCGGTGATGGATGGCATTCAGGCTACCCAGGCCCTGCGGCGTCAGTACGCAAACGTGCCCCCGATTGTAGGGTTAAGTGCCAATGCCCTGGAAGGCGACGCAGAAAAATACATCCGATTGGGACTGGACGACTACCTCGCGAAGCCGTTGGTGATTGGTCCTCTGGCCGAAAAGCTACGCAAATGGCTACCTGAGTCGATGCAGTCTACGCTAGAAGGCGCTTCGGCAGAATCGGCTCCGGCTCTGGTGAACTCCAAACAGGTGTTGAACCGGACGATTATCGAACAGATCAAGCAATACGCCGGTAACGACCTCGGAGCGATACAAGAAGTGATCAATTCGTTCATCAATGATGGGAAGGCGCTGGTGCTGAGTCTGAAACAAGCCTGGCGGAAAGGACAGATTGCCGAGGTGCAAATGGCCGTACACACGCTGAAAGGATTATGTGGCACCCTGGGGGCCGAGCAGATGCACGAACTTACCAACGCTTTGAACCAGCACCTGATCCAGGAGCGGTTCGAGAACGTAGGGGAGCTACAGGAACAAATAGGGCCTGCCTGGGCGCAGCTAACGCAAGAACTCCGTAAATACATGTACGATACACTACAGCAACACTAGCATGAAAAGCAAATACAAAGTTTACATCATCGAAGATAACCGTACCGAGGCGATGGTGATTCGCCTGGCGTTCAGCGGCATCGACAACATAGAAGTATACTATTTCGAGAGCGGACAGCAGTTGCTCGATTGCCTTCTGGAAAGCCGCCCCGACATTGTGATTATCGACCTGATGCTGCCAGATATCGACGGGTTGACGT
This sequence comes from Catalinimonas alkaloidigena, assembly GCF_900100765.1. Classification (NCBI taxonomy): domain Bacteria; kingdom Pseudomonadati; phylum Bacteroidota; class Cytophagia; order Cytophagales; family Catalimonadaceae; genus Catalinimonas; species Catalinimonas alkaloidigena. The sequence goes on from NZ_FNFO01000002.1 coordinate 784,996, forward strand.
TGCTGCGCAGGATTCGGGCGTATGACCAAAGCATCTACACCGTGGTAATGTCGGCGCAGGAGGACATTAACGTCATCAATGCAGTGCAGCGCGAAGGCGTGTTCAACTATGTGGTGAAGAGCGATAGCTGCTTGCGTTATCTGAAGCAAGTCATCGAAAACCTGTTGCTGTTGCTGGAATCAAAACAGAAGGCAACGACCGACAAAGCGTAGCCAGAAATCATTCAACACGAAGGCATATAAAAGCCCGCTTTTCAGAAGAAAAGCGGGCTTTTTGCTGCTCAAACGATATGTTCTTAAAGTGGATTCAGAAAGGCGAGCACCTGATGATGCTGGCTGGTGAAGACCGGAATCAACGTGGTCTGGACTTGTTGGCCAATGCTGTAGCGCAGGCGCATGCTGAGGGTTATGATCTGTACGTCGCCTCGTTGAATCTGTTCCACAAAATGCTTCTGGGCTTCCTTATCGGGAAAATCCAGGAGCGAGAGGAACGATTGATTCTCCAGCTCTTCGTGCGTGTAGCCGATGAACTGATGCGCAGAGGGGTTGACGTGCAGGATGTTGCCCTCGGCGTCTAAATGCAGCATCGGAAGCGAATCGTGTTCCATCAAGCTGTTTAGAGGAATTGAGCCGGTTTGCCCTGCCTCTGCGACAATGTCGCCCAGTAGTTTCTCCATCAAGTCGACCTCCCGGTCGCTCTTGGTATCGAGAATCGCATTTTTCATCCGTTCGCGCGCCAACGACTTCCGTAGTTCGCTCTCTTGCGCTACTTGTTGCGTCACGTCGAACAGAATTCCCAGATAGCGTTGCTTGGCGCCGTTGGGGGTATCCTCGCTCACCGGTACACGCGCAATGGTCGTATCGCCCCAGCACATGGTGCCGGTGGCACTGCGGTAAGGCAGCGTTTGGCGGAAAAGAGCTCCCTCTTGCGCAGTGGCCTGAATCACCGCCAGAATATTTTCCGCCTGTAAATCAGTGGCAATCAGGTCGGTCAACTTCAGCTTATCGAGAGGCGCATCGGCCAGATTCATGCACTGCCGGAACGAATCGTTGAGGGCAAGCATCTTACCCTTATGGTCTATCTCGAAAATGCAGGTCGTCTGGTCGAGCATGTGGACACGCGTTTCCAGCTCAGCTTTTTGCGTACTGAGCGAGGCCTGCACCACTTTCAGTTCCGCTACCGTTTCCGACAGCTGTTCCTGATGCATGCGCAGTTCGTCCTGTAATTTTCGCTGGTCGGTGATGTCGATGATCATCGTCATCACTTTGTAGACCTCGCCGGCCAGGTTCCGAATCGGGCTGAAGTTGGTGAGGCAGTAGCGAATTTCGTTTTCGCCGGTGCGATACGGGAGCAGTTCAGAGATCGATTCCCCCTCCTGAATTTTAGGCCAGATGCTCTCGTAAATAGCGGGTTCTGCCTGTTCTTCTGCCAGAAGCTGCCACAGGTTCATCTTACGCAGGGCGCTTCGCTTCACACCCGTCATTTCTACAAAGGCGAGGTTGGCTTTGATCAAGTTGCCCGTCAGGTCGAGGTCCAGCATCGGGAAAGACTGACTCATGGCATTGATCTTACTGGTCAGATCCAGGTCTTTCTCTTTGTCGTCCGTCACGAACTGTGCAAACTGAATGATTTTATAAGGCTTGCCGTCCGTATCGAAAATGGGGTTATACGTGCCGTTCAGCCACACTTCGCGTCCGTTTTTCGCCATCCGTCGGTATTCGCCCCCGTGGTAGGAGCCACGCCGGAGGCTATCCCACAGCATTTCGAACTGGAGGCGGTTGGCTTCGTCCTGCGCAATTAACTGCGCCTCGGCAATGCCGATCATCTCATCACGCTCGTAGCCCATCACCGTCAGGTACATGTTGTTTACCTGCGTGATGTTGCCTTCCATGTCGAACTCGACGGTGGCGTTGGTCTTGTTAATCGCTTCGATAATGCACTGGCTCAGGTTGGTCTCTTCGCGCAGTTCTTCCAGACGTCGGTTCAACTCCTCTTGGGTGGCCTGAAGCTCTTCTGCATTCTGCTGCATTTCGCGTTCGGCCAGTTGCAGCTCAGCGTTCGAGCGGCGCGATTCTTCCAGCAGAAGGCTGGTCTGGCGATTGGTCCGAATCCCGGCGATGGTAACGCCGAGCGTTTCGCCCACTTCGCTCACAAATTCGATTTGGTACGGCTTAAACCGGTGGAAAGAAGCCAATTCGATGACGCCATACACCTGATCGTTCACTTTAATGGGAACCAGCAATACCGCGCGTGGCGGCGCGTCGCCCAGGCCGGAAGTGATGCTGATGTAACGCTCGGGCACTTCTTCCAGGTAGATGGTTTCGCCTTCTACGAAACACTGGCCGACAAGACCATCGCCGGGCGCAATGCGCTGCTCCAGAAACTTCTGTTTGTTGAAGGCATAAGTAGCTGCCTGTTCCAGAAAAATGTCGTCGCTGTTTTCGTCGTTGAGGAGAAATACCCCACCCTGGTTCGATTCCGTGTAGCGTACAAAGTGGCTGATAAACGCGTACGCCATCTGCTCTGGCGTCGATTGCTGATGATCGCGGATAAGCTCCGACAAACGGGCCACGCCGTTGATGCGCCAGTTCCGAATCTTTTCTTCTTCGGCGACTTCCATCAGCTTATGACGCATGTCGTTCAGCGCATTGCCGAGCGCGTCTTGCTCGCCTGTCACCTCAAACGTCGCGTCGAACTTGCCTTCCCCAATGCTGTGTGCAAACGCTGCGGCATCGGTTACATGAGCCAGCAACTGCTGCAGACAAGCGCCCAACGCCGCCAGGGGACCGTGCGTCTGGAACGACGTTTCCATGTGTGCGTTACCGGAGGAGATATTCTGGAGGTGTAGCGTTAGCTTTTGCAACGGTTGCAAAACACGCTGGTACATCAACAGTGCCGCGCAGGCAACCAGCAGCAGGCCGGTGCACAAGGTCAGCATGACCAGTGCATTTCTGTTTCTGCGCGAAGCCGCCTGCGACTCGAGGAAACGAAGCTGGACGTTTTCCCAATGCTGGATGAGCGACGTAAGCGCCGCTTCCTGATCGCGGTATGCGCCTGACGTCGGATCTTGCAGTGCCGTGAGCCCACGTTGCAGGGCATCAATTTCTTTCCCAACCGCACCGGCCGTGAATTTTTGCAACGACTCAAGTGCTTCTTGCGCGGCTAGCGAAGTAGCCGTGGCGTACGTTTGTTGTCCGGTCTGGTGATAGAGCAGGTAGTGACTGTGCACCTTCTCCATCGCCACACGGCCTCGCCAGAGCGCTTCCGTGCCCAAATGTTGGGTGCTGAATGCCAACCAGCACGCAATGCCTAACAGAAAGGAAGCACCGGCCAGCAAGGCAAAGAATACAGAAGAAGTGCGTTCGTTCCTCATGGGTACTTAGTTCTTTTTGCGATAGATGCGCGTTTTGGGGTCGAACAACTCGAAGAGTTCTTGCGCCTGCGCAGGCATCAGATCATAATAGCCGATGATGAGAAATCCTCCGTCCACCAAGGATTCATGGAAGAGGCGAAGGGCTTTCATTTTCAGCGTTTCGTCGAAGTAAATCATCACGTTCCGACAGAATACCATCTCGAACTGCCCGACAGAAGGGTCGCACACCAGGTTATGGCGCCGAAACGTAATGTGGCGTTTGAACATGTCCCGGATGGTGCCCTCTTCACCGTCGATGTCGAAGTAGTGCTCCAGCTGTGCCTCGGGCCGATAAGCCCGCATGGCTTTCGCATACCGGTTGAGGGTCATGAGCGGATACGTGCCCTGTTTGGCTTGCTCCAGCGCCGTCGCGCTCAGGTCAGTCGCCACGGCCTTGGCTCTGGAGAGCAAGTGCTTGTCTTTCAGCACAATGGCCATGGTATAAATTTCTTCGCCTGTAGAACAGCCCGAATGCCAGATGCGCAGCGGATTGGTATACAGGTTGGGCAACACCTGATCGCGCACGGCGACCCAGGCTTCGCTGTTCCGAAACATTTCGGTCAGGCCCACGGTGAGTTCGTCTACGCACTGCGGAAAAAACTCCCGATCACGCAGGATCTTTCCCCACAGACCCAGTGTAGAGCCTAAGTGATGGCGTGAAATCAGTCGACCGAATCCTCTGCGCAACGACTTCTTTTCGTAATTCGTGAAGTCTAGTCCATAACGATCGTTGATGGCGCGTGTCAACGACACCAACTCTTCGTCTGTGATATCAACCATAATGTTGTGAACCTTTGGGAGTTATGGGATTTAGTAGCTGATGTAATTGCTGATGCGTTTGGTATGAGCTTCGTCGGCCGTGAGGGTTTGAAGCGCCTCGAAAAAGCGTTCTTCCATGGTCCAGACTAACACAGGGCGTATCTGACGATCGCTTGAGGCCAGTTGGGCATCGAAAAGCACGGGACACCGATCCTGGTAAACGAATGCGGCCAGCGCATCGGCCGTTAGTTGTGTCCACTGGGGCACATCCCCATAGAGGTGCGTGTCCAGCAAATTGGCGAAGTGGGTGACGATCGAAGCAGTCACGATGTTGTCGAGTTCCAGCAGAAACGCCTGCGCGATTTCATCGGCCGGATCGGCATTGGGACACGCATGCGCGAGCAACTGGCGTGCTTCAGGTGCTGAAAAGATCAGGTGGCAGTGGCCTTTCAGCGCCCCTTTGATGGCGGTGGTCAACACAATGATGTCTTCCTGAGTGCGGTAGGGCGGAAGGGTGGCGGTATTGCATTGAACAGACTCGGTATGTAAGGGTGCGTTTCCGGCCGTAAAGGAGCCAAACGCATCAATGGCGCTTTGCAGTCCCATGCGGATCAATTGCTGCACTATATCCCAATCCGGTCCGTTTAATCGATTCTTCATGCGCTAATGGTCGTGTGCACGTTTTGCGTTTCGTAGTAATTAGTTAGAGTTGGCTCCTTTTTTATGGCGAAAGAGCGCACGTAAAATGGCGGAGACATCCAGCACCAGGCAGACGTTCCCATTGCCCAGAATGGTCGCACCGCTGATCATGTCCAGGTTGTCGAGGGGTTCGCCCAGGGGCTTCTCGACGATCTCTTTCTGCTGTAGCAGTTTATCGACCACCAGCCCCACATAGCGGTTCTCTTTCGAGACAATGATGAGATCGAGTTTCTGCAGGTCATCTGTCTGGTCGAACGATTGGTGCAAGACCCCTTCGTCCGACAGATTACGGAGCGAGTTCAAGTGGAACAAATCCCGTAGGAAAATGACCGTAATGGTTTTATCCAGGTAGGTGGCCATCAGCCCGTTGCCGACTTTGTGAATGTCTTTTTTGCGGAGGGAAACCACCGCTTCGGTGTACGAAAGCGGGATGGTAAACTCCTGTTGATTCAACTCGAACAGGAGCGCTCCCTTCACGGCCATGGACGAGGGCAGTGCCAGCGTAATGGTCGAACCCTGACCCGGCACGGTCGCGATGTCGATGCGGCCGCCGATCGATTCGGTCGAGCGTTTCACCACGTCCATGCCTACACCACGTCCCGAAACGGACGTGACTTTTTCGGCACTGGAAAAACCCGGATGGAAGATAAAGTGGAGTACTTCTTCGTCGGTCAGTTTTGCCGACAGTTCGGTGGTCAGTAACCCTTTCTCCAGGGCTTTTCGCCGGATGACGGGGGCGTTGATGCCTTTGCCGTCGTCGATGACGTCGATAAACACCAGGTCTTTTTCATTCCGGGCCCGGAGCGTAATGGTGCCTTTGGCGGGCTTTCCGGCCTGGCGACGCTCTTCGGCGCCTTCAATGCCGTGGCTCACAGCATTTCGGACCAGGTGAATGAGCGAATCGCTCATGATTTTCAGGACGTTCCGGTCGATCTCAATGTTGGTTCCCTCCAGCACCAGGTCCACCTGTTTGTCTTCCAGGTGAGCCACATCGCGCACGATGCGGTGGAACTTGTTGAACATGAACCCAATTTGCACCAGCCGTATGCCCATGATGCCGTACTGCAAATCGGACGTAATGCGGTGCAGCCGAGCGTAGATGTTGCTGCGCGAGCCCTGGGCTTGTTGCATGGCAACCAGGCGGTCGCGTTCGATGATCAGTTCCCCTACCAGGTTGAGCAGGGCATCCAGTTTCCGTACGGGTACCTGAACCTGATCGGAGAAGGTGATTTTGGTCTGGTCTTCGGCGGGTGCAGCTTCCTCAGGAGCTGCCTGAGCCGCCTCTTCAGGTTGCGCAGGGGCCGCCGCAGCGGGTACGGAAGCCACCGCTTCAGAAGAGGCTTCGTCGGCTGATGGGGCCGGGTCTGCCGGGATCTCCTTGGTACTTTCTTCTTTTTTGCCCGTTGTACTGGCCGCGGGACGCTTGCTGGTTTTGCGCTTGCTCTTTTTAGGAGCCGGTGTTACTTCCGGTTCTGCCTGGGGCGCCGCCGCCGCTACGGGTGCGGCCGGAGGATCGGCGGGTTTCTCTGCCTGTCGGTCACGTGCATTGCGCAAAAAGACTTCCAGTTTGGTTTGGATGCCCCGGTAGCTGACGCGCTGGCCGGTCGAGAGTGCCTCGATCAGTTCGCCTAGCTTGTCGTTTGCACGGAACAGGCTGGCGAACAATTCATTATCCAGCTGGATACTTCCTTGCTTTACCTCGCTGAACAGATCTTCCATAACGTGGGCCAAGCCAGCAATGGCTTCGAATCCCATGCCCATGGCATTGCCTTTCAGGGTATGTGTGATCCGGAAAATCGCGTCGATGACCGACATTTTCTTCGGATCTTTTTCCAAGTCGCTGAACAGGCGATTCAACTCTTCGAAGTTTTCGAACGCTTCTGCCCGAAACAGCTCTTTGTATTCTTCTTCTTTCATGGAGTAGCGAAATCAAAAGTCGACCGGCGAGGGCCAACAACTAAATAGGCTCAGGACAGACAGCTTACCAGAAATCCGGCAATCTCCGGCAACGCGATTACCTGGCGGACCACGCCGGTTTCTACCGCGACGCGTGGCATGCCGTACACCACACTGGTGGCTTCGTTCTGAGCGATGGTGTACCCACCGCTTCGGTAAATGGCTTCCATGCCCCGGGTGCCGTCTTTGCCCATACCCGTCAGAATCACACCAATTGCTTTTTCTCCGTACACCTGCGCGACCGAAAGCATCAGGGCGTTAACGGACGGATTGTTGTATTCCCGAAAAGTCTCTTCGGCCTGAGTCCACACCACGCGCCCTCTTCCAGAGGCTTTTAGCTTGGAGTTGCAGCCTCCTGGTGCTACCGTAATTTCGCCGGGCCGTATGGGGGTTCCTTCCTCGCCCACCCGCACTCGTAGGGGGGTAAGGGCATCGAGGCGCTCAGCAAAGGCCGGAATAAAGGCTTTGGGCATGTGCTGTGCAATCACCACCGGAATAGCCAGGTTGCTGGGCAACTGCGTAACGACCTGTTCTACCGCACCCGGTCCCCCTGTCGATGCACCGATCGCGATGATCTCGTAGGGAAGTTGACCCTGGAAAACGTGCGGCGCCTGGTTGGTGTGTTGCACCTGTTTGCGCAACAGACGCTGGCGGTTCACCCGCGACGCCTGTTTGACCTTGTGAACCAACTCATCCTGCAGCGTACGCAACCCACGCGACGCAGGCTTGGTCAGGTAATCGTACGCGCCCAGGCTCAGTGCCTCCATAATGGGACTCAGGTTGGTATTACCCAATGCACTGAGAATCAGAATGGGCGTAGGATGTTGTTGCATGACCTGGCGCACGGCATACAGTCCGTCATAATTGGCCATGGTCATGTCCAGCACCAGCACGTCCGGCTTAAGCTCCGTGGTTTTTTCTGCGGCCTCTTTACCATCGCAGGCCGTATCCACCACCTCAATCGACTCATCGTTGCGGAGGATGTCCGAAATCAGGAGCCGCATAAGGCTGGAGTCATCCGCCACTACAACTTGAATGGGAGACGCAGCCATGGTTCCTAGGCCATGATGCGATTGACGGCCTCCACGAGTTGTTCGGTCGTGAAAGGTTTTACGATGTAGTCGGAAGCGCCCAGGTTTAAACCTTCGTTGACTACCGACTGCTGTCCGACAGCACTGATCATGATCACCCGCGACTCGATTTCCTCTTCGGTTTTCAGAATCCGCAGGATGTCCGTGCCGATCATGTCGGGCAGGATGTTGTCCAGGGTGATCAGGTCGGGCTGAAGCTCAAGTGCCATGTCGATGGCCGACTCGCCGTTGGCGGCTTGTCCTACCACTTCGTAGCCTGCTTCACTAAGTGCATCTTTGATCATCGTTCGCATGTACAGCGAATCGTCAACAATCAGAACTTTTTTTGCCATGTATCTAGAACTAATAGCGTTAGAATCAAATAAGAGATGAATTATAAAGATTTAGCAACCTCCTGTGTCTCGCGGCGCGATAACATCGCCAAGGCGTCGATCAAAATGATCATGCGCTCTCCGCTCTTGACGATGCCCCGAATGGCCTGCTCTTCGGCTTCGGACGACAGCACTACGCTGGAGGCAGTGTCGATGTCGTGTTCGCCGATGGAGAGCGTATTCGGAACTTTGCGGACCAAAATGCCCACGCTCGCTTCCTGGCTTTCCAGCACCAGGGTGTATTTGGGCAGACTTTCGTCTGTGCTTTTGATGCCGAATTTCTTTTCCAGATCCAGGATGGCCAGCACGTTCCCGCGAATGTTGGCTACGCCTTTGATGTGATCCGGCGTTTGCGGAATGCGCGCTACGTTCGGCGTGAGCACCACTTCTTTGATCTGGTCGATGCTAAGGGCGTACTCTTCTTCGCCCAGTCGGAAAACGACCAGTTGGATGCGTGGCCCACTGTTGCCTGCCTGTGGCTCTTTTTCTTTGCTAATGCTTTGTGCCATAGGGTAGGTTATGCTTTCTTGAGTTTGAACTTAGACACGCCTTCGGTCAACTGGTTGGCAATCTCGGCCAGATTCTTACTGCTCTGCAGTACCTCGCTCATGCCCTGGTTCAGCTCCTGCGACGACGTAGCGATCTGTTCCGAACCGGCGGCGGTTTCTTCTGCCACCACCACGATGCTCTCGATGTTCTTCACAACCGTGTTGATGCTGTTGCGCTGCTGATCGGTTGCCTGCAAAATCTCTTTCGAGAGGTCGAGTGTCTCGGTGCTCGATTGCTGAATGCTTTGGAATACCTCTTCGGCATCGCGCGACGCTTTGTTACCGCTTTTCACGCTGGTTTCCATGTTGCCGATGGCCTTGCCCGCCAGGGTAATGTCTTTCTGTACTTCTTTGATGACCCGCTCAATGTCGACAGCCGACTTGCGCGAGTCTTCGGCCAGTTTCCGGATCTCTTCGGCGACTACCGCAAAGCCCCGTCCGGCGTCTCCGGCCCGTGCCGCTTCGATGGCTGCGTTCAGCGCCAACAGGTTGGTCTGGGAAGCAATGTCGGTGATGACGTTCAACGTGCGGGCGATCTCCTCGGAGCGCTCGGTCAGAATCTCGATGGATTTGGCCGTATCTTGTGCCGAAGTCTGAATTTCGCCCATGTTTTCTACGACCTTGTTGACGATCTTCAAGCCATCGTTGCAGCTCGACTGACCTTTTTCGGCCGCCTTGTTGATGATGTTGGCTTTGGAACCCATGTCGACCGACGAGTTCATAACGTGCTCTACCAGCTTCGACGATTCATCCGTTTTGGTCGCCTGCTGCTGTGCGCCTTCGGCCATCTGAGCGATGGCGGACGCCACTTCCTGCGTGGTATTCTGCATGCTTTCGCCCGTGGTCAGCATCTCTTCCGAGGCGGTGGCGATCACCGTCACGATCTGCGAAATGTTGCTGAGTAGCTGGTTCATGTTGCGCATGGCCACGTTCAGCGCGTTGCCCATATCGGCCAGATCTCCCTCCGCTTCCATGCTGAAGGCTTCGGTCAGGTTGCCCATGGAAAGCTCGGTGACGATGCGGTTGATTTCCATTACCGGGTTGGCGATGGACTCCAGCAGGTCGTTCAGCGACTCGACGAGGTTTTCCCAGGCGCCTTCTGCGTTTTTGAGTGACAGGCGGGCCGATAGTTGCCCTTCGCGTCCTGCCAGGGTGACGACCCGGTTCACCTCGCCGATAATCATTTTGAGGGTATCGCGTAGCGCCAGGTTGTCCTGAATCATTTGCCCCACATTACCCTCGGCCTTGACCTGAATGTCGGCGTCGAAGTTGCCACGGCGCAGTTGGGAAATGAAGTCGCGGATGGCGTTGAGTGCTACCGTAAACTCGGTAACGTCCGTGGCGTACTTGACCACCTTGAACGGCTTGCCGTTGAGGTCGAGAATCGGGTTGTAAGTCGCCTGGATGTAAATTTCCCGGCCCCCTTTGCCCAGTCGCTTGTAAGTGGCCGAGTCAAATTCGCCCCGGTTCAATTTCTCCCAGAACTCCCGGTACTCGACGCTGGCAGCATAGGCCGGCTCGCAGAACATGCGGTGATGCTTGCCCACGACTTCCGAAGCGGAATAACCCAGCGTACGCAGGAAGTTTTCGTTGGCGGAACGGATCGTACCGTCCAGGTTAAATTCGATGACGGCCTGTGCTTTGCTCACCGCTTCCAACTGACCTCTGTAATCGGTGTTGCGCAGTTTGTCTTCGGTGATGTCGGTCGCCAGCTTGATAATTTTGGTTGGCTTGCCCTGCGCGTCCAAAATGGGTGTGTAGTTGGCCAGCAGCCAAACTTCCGAACCGTCTTTGGTAAGGCGTTTGAATTCGCCCGAATGCGTTTTGCCCTGACTCAGATCAAGCCAGAACTGCTTGTATGCGTCGCTGTTGGCGTAGGTAGGATGGCAGAACATGCGGTGATGCTGTCCCTTGATCTCATCGAGCGAGTACTGCATCGTGTTCAGGAACAGATCGTTGGCCGTAACAATGTTGCCGTGCAGGTCGAACTCAATAAACGCAGAAGTGGCGTTGATGGCCGACATCTGGCCGCGCATCTCTTCGCGTTGCACTTCTGCCATTTGCAGCAGTTTGTCGATCTCCGCCTCCTTCTTTTTGGTCGGCGTGATGTCCTGCGCAAACTTGATGACCTTGTAGACGTTGCCGTTAACGTCGAGAATCGGGTTGTAGCTACCGAAAATCCAGACTGCTTCTCCCGCCTTGTTCAGGCGTTTGAATTCGCCGGTCGCAAACTTGCCTTCGCCCAGGTCGCGCCAGAACTGACGGTACGCTTCCGACGTGCGGTCTTCCGGCGTTACAAACAACTCGTGATGCTGTCCCTCTACCTCGCTCAGGGTGTAGCCCATCAATTCGAGAAAAGGAGCATTGGCGGTGCGAATGGTGCCGTCTGTTTCGAATTCGATCACGGCATTCGAGCGGTGGATGGCATCGATCTGCGCGTTGATTTCGTTCGTCTCGGCTTTACGCGCGGTGATGTCGCTGGCAATTTTAACGATTTTGACGACCTGCCCTTGGTTATCTTTGATGGGCATGTAACTGCCCTGTACCCAAACTACTTTGTTGTTTTTGTTGACACGGCTGAACTCCCCATTCTTGGCCTGACCTTCGCGCAGCCCTTTCCAGAAATCTTTGTAAGCCTGCGAGGATGCATCGGCCGGTTTAACAAACATGCTGTGGTGTTTGCCTTGTACCTCTTCCAGCGAATAGCCCATCACCTTCAGGAAAAGCGAATTTGCCGTCTGGATGAGTCCGTCGGGAGTGAATTCAATTAAGGCAAAAGAAGCGTGTACAGCTTGTAACTGGCCGGCGGTCTGGTCTTGTATAGCAACCATTTCCGCAATGGTTTGCCGAAGTTCTGTTTCAACCGCTTTGAGTTCAGCTAGTTCGGCACTGGAAGGATCCTGAGGTTTGGTAGCTACAGCGCGTTTGGAAGTTGCCATAAAGGGAATGCAAAATGAGTTTGGTGATATAAAATGCTTTGTGGTTTTGCTTGCCCGAGAGCTTTGCAATTCCTGCACTCAAAAGAATCTATTTTACATGGATTAGATTTTGTATTCCCTGATACTTAGTGCCTTGCGTAAGAAAAACGGGGAAGAGGCAGGATTGGCAGAGGTGGCCTCGTAAAAAGTTAGCTTACAGGCGATTAAGGGAGATGCGCACGTTTCTACCCTGACAAAAAAGCGGGAAATACATTCTGTTAGTAGAAAAAAAGCTAGCTAAAAGGCTGAGCTGGTGCCTGTTTCGTCATTTATATTACCTGTTTTGTAGAAATTGACTCGGGTTTTCGGAAGCCGATGTCAGGCAGTTTGTAAGAAAAATGCGCTGCTGTAGCGAAGAAATGAACCAGGACCGTGGCGCGTGCAGGCTGCGTCGGGCGGAGCGGCGAGAGCGCGGCCGCAACCCAGGGGTAAAACGGGCCATGCGCAGTGGGGAACCGGGTGGCAACCGGCGGCGATCGGTTCGGCAGGCAGCAGGTTACCTAGTTTTGTACAACGCCTTTGCGGCACATCTGCCCTTTTTAGGCACCGCCGGACGTGCACCGCAGCGGATTTTGCTTACATTCCGGGACCAGACAGCGGCACCATGAAGAAAATTCTTGTCCTAGGGGCGGGGCGCTCCGCCACCGTTCTCATCGAATACTTACATGCTCAGGCAGCCTTGCACGGGTGGCACCTGCAAGTGGCTGATCAGTCGCTGGAACTGGTTCAGGCCAAAACCGCGCACCTCGCCCAGGTCGAATCCTTTGCGCTCGACATTGCCGATCCGGAGGCGCTGCGTGCCGCGCTGGTGTCTGTTTCGTTGGTGATCTCGTTGCTGCCTCCTCCGTTGCATCCGCAAGTTGCCACTGTCTGTCTGGAGCAGGGCTGTCACCTGCTGACGGCGTCGTACGTTAGCCCGGAGATGGCCGCCCTGGATAAGGAAGCGCGGCAACGCAACCTCCTGTTCATGAACGAATGCGGGCTGGACCCTGGTATCGACCACATGTCCGCTATGGAGATGATCGATGACGTTCGGGAGGCAGGTGGTAAGGTAACGGCATTCCATTCTTATTGCGGCGGGTTGATTGCACCGGAGTCGGATACCAATCCGTGGCATTACAAACTGACCTGGAATCCGCGCAACATCGTGCTGGCTGGGCAAGCGGGTGGCTGCTATCTCCACGAAGGGTCGCGGAAATACATTCCCTACGGACGTTTATTCGAGCAAACCACACCTGTACACGTTGAAGGCTGGGGGGAGTTTGAGGCCTACGTGAACCGCGATTCGATTCATTACCAAGACGTATACGGCCTGACGCACGCCACTACGTTGCTGCGCGGCACGCTGCGGCGTCCCGGGTTTTGCCGTGCCTGGAATGCGCTCGTACAGTTGGGGCTGACCGACGATCGCTACTGGATGGAGGGGGCGCGCGATTTGACGTTGCGGACATGGCTGGGCACATTTTTGCCACCGCACCCGCCCGAGCAGGTCCAACAGACCCTGGCCCGTTACCTCTCGCTCGACCCCAACGGTTCTGAAATGACTTGCCTCAAGTGGTTAGGTTTGTTTGGCGAAGAACGGCTCGGCGTCCCTTCCGGAACGCCGGCCCAATTATTACAGGGAATTTTGGAACGTCGCTGGGCGTTAGCACCGACGGACCGGGATATGATCGTCATGCAACACCAATTAGCCTATCAACTGGACGGACACCGGCATACCAAAGTTGCCTCGTTGGTCCTGACGGGCGACGATGCTGCACAAACGGCGATGGCAAAAACCGTAGGGCTTACTCTGGGTGTTGTGGCTGTATTGCTGTTGCAGGAGCGGTTGTCGCAGCGCGGTGTACACATCCCAACGGCGCGGGAAGTCTATCAACCTGCCCTGCGCATGCTGGCTTCGTTAGGGATCTGCTTTCAGGAAGAGATGCAATCGGAGCCAAGTCCTGGTTTATAGTGATATAATAAGGAATTAAGTAGATCAATATAATTACATTCGCTGCTAAGTCTTCTTCCTGACGCTGCTGGGGCCGAAGGAAGATGGTATAATCCGGTTTATTTCTTTCATTCGTCGAATAATATTGTTTCCTACCACTATTTTCTTGAGATTAAAGTGGGCTTGCCTTCGAAAAGAATTGTGAGGTAGTTTCGAAGGATTTAACTCGGGGAGAGAGAGTTGCGTCACCAGTATAGTATTTAGTATATATTACAGTATGGTTAATCTTTTAGATGACCCAGATTATCAGAACAGCCACATCGTTGCGTTGGCTGACCAGTATGTGCAGATGCTGGAAAAAATTTCTTTACGCCGCAGTGCTTGGCAAAGAAATAAACAGGTCCTATTGCAAATCCTGCAACAAATAGAAAAGGAGGTAGAGCTCGATTGGCAGGTGCGAACCAACAACGAGTACTCGAACATGGAACAGGTCAGCCTGAGCTTCCCTCTCAAACAGTTGGGCATTCACTACGAAGACAAGTTTACCCGGGAAAACAAGTCCTACTTCATGAAAGGCGGGGGCCTTAACTACTCTCAAATGGCCAACGGCATGATTCACGTGTGGGTGTCGATGCCTACGGTCGACGAACTTCGCGAATACATTGGCGAGCCCCCCGTCATCGGCATTATTGACCCGGCTCAGCTAAACAGTAAGCTGATTATCAAGCACATTGAAAAGTTTCTGAAATACGTTCTGTTGTGGGACGAAGAAGGTGACTATGGGTATGATCTCGAGATGCTGACCATTCCGGCCACTGCCGGGACGCCCCCCAACACTTAAAGCGTACGAGCATTACGCCCGACATCTCAGACCAACACATCGGTATGGCGGTGAAAGACACACACCTTCGCGAAAAAATACGTGCGATTTATACCCGCCTGGACGGGCTGCGCAATACTCCTCGGGATGGTGCCCAACTGGAAAGGTACTTCCGGGAATTGCAAGCCATGGCCGGACAATTGCCCGATCCTCAACTGAACAGCAAGTTGTCTGCCACCGCCGACCGACGCGTAGAGGCATACCGGCGCGATCCTTCAAACGCCAACTTCAGGGCGTGGGTTTACAACCTGAAGCGCGATTTGGAAGAGGGCGGCCACGTGTAGCGCGAGTTTCACCCTCAAGATTGAAAAGTAGCAAGGGCACCGTGCGGTGCCCTTTTGCTTTTACTGCTGGGGCTGGGCTACCAGCGTCAGCGCGATGGTGAAGTCGTCGTGGATGATCTTGTCCGCCGCTGTACCCAGCAGGCTGGAGCGGTACTGCAAGTCCCAGTTCAGCCGGTTCAGTTCGAAACGGGCCGTAGCGTTGACGCCGCTGCCCGATACCGTGACGGTGGCCGGAAAGGAGATTGGTTTGGTAATGCCTTTGATGGTCAGATCGCCCGCAATGGTGTAGTTGGGCTGGCCGCTTTTCGCCTGTGCCAGGGGCGTGGCCTTGGTCATGACGAAGGTAGCGGTGGGATGACGCTCGACCGAAAAGAAATCGTCGGATTTGAGGTGGTTGGTCAGCCGGGCGTTGAAATCCGCATTGGTGATGTCCGTATCGGTGATGGTCGTCATGTCTATCGTGAACGAACCGCCCGTCAGGGCTTTGCCGTCGGCGGTGAGTTGCCCTTGCGAAAGTTTGACGGTGCCGGTGTGTTCTCCGCCTACTTTGGTGGCAGTCCAGACGAGTTCGCTTTGGTCGGTATCGACTACAAACGTGGTGGCCGCTACCGGGGCAGATGGGCGTAACGCTGGCGTGGTGTTGTTAAAACGGGTAGAAAACGCGGCCAGCAGAAGGGCAAACGAAAGGGAGAGGGTTTTCATGAAAAGGATACATCATGGCGTTGAGATTAAGGTAAAAAGTAGGAAAATACGATCGGTGTACTTATAAAAACACCACGCTCGTCTTGCTGAGGAAGTGCGAACGTGGTGTGTAACATCAACATCTGATCTTTAGTCCTTTTTGTCGAGGTGCCCGCTCGGCGTCTGGGGCGCAGCACCTGGCGTTTGCGTTGGCGTCTCAGCCGGTAGTTCCTGCGTGGGCACCGGCGGTTGAGGAGTCGCCTGGGTGCTGTCGGTAGTCGATTGATAGGCCGGAGCCGGAGTTGGTGCAGCACCCGAACCATCGGGACGTTGCTTGTCGCCCGCCGGTGGAGTAGGGGCAGGGCCTCGGCCGCGTGCCGGTGCGCCGCCCGCGGGTGCGCCGCCTCCTGAATCACCGCCCATTTGCATGCCACCTCCATCGCCGCCTTCTTTCAGGTCGTCGTTGTTGATGCTCCGCCGACGGCGCCGCGAACCAGCATCCTGATCCATTTTCCCGATACGGTAGCTGAAGTTGACCTTAAAGCTCATGTTGCGCATCACCATTGTGCTCGATTGGTCGATCACCGGCGTGGTTACCTGACTGTTGATGCGGAACCCATTGAAGTTGAAGAAGTTTTCGGCACCTAGCCCGATGCTGCCACGCTTCTCGGCAAACTCTTTCTGTAAGCTCAGGCTGTAAATCCCGAAGCCTCCGCGGTAACCTTGCAGTTCTACCTGCCGGCCGCGCATGAACGAGAACGCTTGCAGGGCCCATCCGTTGCCGATGGTGTAGTTCCCAAACAGACGGTAGCTGGTGACCCAGCCCTGGTTGTGCGCGTTGTACAGCGGGTCCGGTACGTTGTTGCGCAGGTCGGCGTAATACACGTCAGTGCCGCCGTTTAGCGAGAATTTGTTCGAAATGCTGATGTTGGCGAAGAGGCTGAACCCGAAGGCGTTCTCACGACCGATGTTGCGGTAAGTTGTGCGTACGGTGTCGCCGAGGATGTCGCGCAGGCTCTGAATTGAGTTATTGGTGTTGCGGGCAAACGTCGACAGGTTCAACGAAAGTCCTTTCAGGTACGTGCTGTACGAAAGCTCGAAGTTATTGGTAAACTCCGGCCGCAGTTCCGGGTTCCCTTCGGTGATGTTGAGGGGGTTGGATGCTTGAATATTGGGGTTGAGGAATTGCAGCGACGGCCGCTGAATCCGCCGGTTATACGCCGCTTTCACCATGTTGCCGTTGCCCAGCTTTTTCGACAGGTTCAGGCTAGGCACCAGCACACCGTACGCCGGAATATCCAACGGCTCTTGCCCGACAAATTGCGCCTGAATCGTCGTATACTCGTAACGCAACCCGCCCTTAACGCTGTACATGTTTTTGGTACTCAGCGTGTACGAGGCGTAGGCCGCCGCAATGTTCTGCAGGTAATCGAACGAGTTGGAGAGGTCGGCGTCGGCAATGGGCACGTACGAGCCGTTGTCGTCGGCCGTAAAGTACTTGTAGTCGCTCGTTACTTTCCGGATGATGTCTTTCGCGCCGGTTTCCAGCATCTGCGTTTTGCCGATGGGCGTCTGGTAATCGGCTTCCAGCGTAATTTCCTCGTTCAGGCTGTTGTTCTCATTCTTCAGGCTGCTGGTAATGGTGCTCTGTTCATTGTTGTAGACGTCGTTCACAAAATTGTTGACGGCGTCGTTGCGGCTGTAGAGCGTCAGCAGGTACAGTTCGCGTTGCGGCTTTTTGAACGAGTGCGTGTAGTTCAGGCTGACGTCGACGGTGCCGGAAGCGTCTTTCATGTTGACGTCGCGCAGGCTGGCCGAAACCAGATCGGCGAAAGTCGGCCCCGAGAACGTCTGCGACAACAGTCCGTCCTGGAACATGTTGAACCGCCGCAGGCCGTATTGCACCGAGCCGTTCAGGTAGTTCTGCGGGTTGATGTCGTAATCCCAACCGAATGTGTAACGACCGAACATCATGCGGTTGCGCGTGTCGGCGTACTGGGTCGTCAGCAGCGGCGACTCACCTTGCGGGTCGGTAATCTGCCGGTTTTCGAAACTACCGGGCGTGTTGTATCCAAAGCGTCCGAAGCCACCCAGCGAGAATGACATCTTGCCGGGTTTGTAACTGCCGTTGACGCCCAGGTTGGAGCTACGTGTGCCCACGCTGCTGTTGATGCTGAGCTGCGCGCCCGTTTTGGTGGTTTTGGTCGTAATGATGTTGATGATGCCGCCGGTTCCTTCGGCGTCGTAGCGGGCCGAAGGCGACGTAATCACTTCCACCGATTTGATCTGGTCGGCCGGAATCTGCTTCAGTGCGTCGGCAATGCTCCCGGCTGTGATGGTCGACGGGCGGTTGTTGATCAGCACCCGGATGTTCTGGCTACCGCGCAGCGAAACGTTGCCGTCCATGTCGACCGACAACATCGGCACGCGGCGCAGCACGTCAGTCGCGTCGCCACCGCGGGTCGTGGCGTCGTTCTCGGCGTTGTAGACCGTACGGTCCACTTTCTCTTCGATCATCACCTTCTGGCCTTCAATCACCACTTCCTCCAACTGCTTGGTTTCGGACGTCAGCGGAATTTTGCCCAGGTCCAGGTTGGTGCCGCGCTCTTCGATGACGACCGGCGATTTCGTATAGGTATTGTACCCGATGAAGCTGATCGACAGTTTGTACGTACCTGCCGGGATGTTTTTCAGGGTAAACTCGCCCTTGTCGTCGCAAATGGTGCCATCAACAGGTTTGTCGGACGAGAGGTCCATCAGCGCAATGGTAGCCAGCGACACGGGCTGCTGGTCGGCCGCATCGATGACCGCACCGGAAATTTTGCCGGTGCCTTTGTTCTGTGCCCACGCTGCCGAACAGCTAAAAAGTACCAGCAGGCACGAGGCGATGGATAATCGGAAGTGGAAAATTTGGTTCATACACGTGAGGCAATCGGGGTGAGGCTTCGCACTTGCAAAACCCGCTGAATAGTGTTTCTGTTGATGAGTACGCAAATGAAATTATAACTATGTAGTATAGGACTGTATATTAGATGGTTCGGGAGGTTTGATCGATATTCCGGGTGGATATTCGACCGGTCGAAACCGTAGAGAAAACGGCCGGAACCATCGATCTTTGTTCCCTTCAAGACGAAAACCAATCCGGTGGCTAACGGAAAGAAATAGCTTTGTTATGAGTACTTCCAAACGGCGCATGCTCTCTTTTCCTCCACGTTACCGAGTAGCGATCCTGCACATCTCGTTCTGGTGTGTCTACCTCTCGTTCTTCCTGTACCGCATCAGCGGCTTTTACCAGGAAGAGCCGGTCGACTGGCGGCGCATCTGGATCATCGCGGTGTTGTCGATGGTGTTCCTGCTGCTGATCGCCTATACCAACTACTTTTACCTGCTGCCCCGGTACCTGCAACACAAAAAGTTAGGGCGTTATTTGCTGGAGCTGGGCAGTGTGTTCGGTCTGCTCATCACGTTTCGGATCTACCTGGAGCGTTACCTGATCGACGGATTTACTTACCAGGAAGAGTACCTCTACTCGTTGCGGTTCATCATTCACGTCAGCCTGACCACCCTGTTCATCGTCATCTTTATCGGGATGCTGCGCTTCGCGGAAGAGTGGTTCGAGCTGGAAGCCAAGAAGAAGGAAATGGAGAACGAAAAGCTGACGGCCGAGCTACGTTTCCTGAAAGCACAGGTCAACCCGCATTTTCTGTTCAACACCCTCAACAACCTCTACTACCTGGCGTTTACGCAGTCGCCGAACACGACGGAGGTGATCGAGAAGCTCTCGCAGATGATGCGCTACATGCTCTACGACTCCAACCATCCGCAAGTCTCGCTTTGCAAGGAGATCGAGTACATGGAGAACTACATCAGCTTGGAAAAACTGCGTCTGAACAACCCGATTCCGATCCGCTTTACGGTGGAAGGTGCCGAGCGCACGGCCCGCATCGCCCCGCTGATTTTCATTACCTTTCTGGAAAACGCGTTCAAGCACGGCGTGAGCAACACCCATGCGGAAAGCTGGGTGAACATTTCGATCAAACTGTGCGGACAAGAGTGCGTCTACGAGATCGAAAACAGCAAACTACCCGTGAACGGCAAAGTGGTGGAAGAAAAGTCGGGCATTGGCTTGCAGAACGTGCAGCGCCGGCTCGACCTGACCTACCCGCAAAAGTACGAACTGGCCGTGGACGATACGCCCGACCGCTATGCCGTGCGCCTGAAACTACAACTGACCTGATGACCTGCCTGATTGTAGAAGACGAACCACTGGCCCGCAACCTGTTGGTTTCGTACGTCGAAAAGTTGCCTTCGCTGCAACTGGTGGAGGCGTGTGCCAATCCGCTGGCCGCGCTGGAAATCCTTCGCAACCAGCCCATCGACCTGCTGTTTCTCGACATCCAGATGCCCGAAATTACCGGGCTGAACTTGCTCAAAATTCTGCACCACAAACCGCTGGTGATCCTGACCACTGCCTACTCGGAGTACGCCCTGGAAGGCTACGAGCTCGACGTGGTCGATTACCTGATGAAACCCATTTCGCTGGAACGGTTTCTGCGCGCCGTCGAAAAAGCCAGCAAACGCCGCGCACCGCAAGCACCCGCCCCGGCGCCCGAACCGCCGGCCCCTGCGCCCGTGGTGGCCCCCCGGCCGGAAAACGTCGCGCCTCCCGAAAAAGCCGCCTCGCCATTTGTCTTCATCAAAGACGGCACCAAGCTGGTCAAAGTGCGCTGGGACGACATCCTCTACATCGAAGGCCTGAAAGACTACGTGGCGATTCATACGCGGCAACAGAAAATTGTGAGCCTGCAACGCCTCAAAACCCTCGAAAACCTGCTGCCCGCCGACAATTTCATTCGCGTCCACCACTCCTACATCGTGGCGCTGGAGGGCATCGACGCCGTCCACAAAAACGAAGTGCAGATCGGGCAGTCGCTGATTCCCATCAGCGATACGTACAAGAAAGCCTTCCGCGAGTTCATCGACCGCAACCACATTCAGCCGGAGTAGCATGCAGTTAGTGCGACGTGCTGTCTGGCGGTTGGTGGCATGCATCCATCAGGGGAATTTCGTCGATTGAAATCCCTCCGCCGTCTAGAACCGGAAGGGCAGAAGAGGGCTTTATTGCAGAATCGTGTAAGCTTGGGTGGCAACAGAAAACCGGGACACCCGTAAGAAAACGCGAAGGCACTCGCAACCAGCCCCTTAGGCACGATTTTTTCGGTAGATTGCCCTGCAACGGATGAAGACCCGTTCATTCGTGAAATCTTTTAAGTCATCTTAACACCTATCCTTCTATGAAAAAAGTTTATCTCTCGTTGCTGGTCGTGTTCTGCACATTACCGGCCTGGGCTCAACAGCGGCAAGCTGAAAAGGGTATCCCTTACGTTTCAAAAAGCAAATCCCATCTTTCTGAGGTAGGAATACGTCCTGCTTCGGTTGCTGCTGATGCGGATACTTTATACCCAGCCTCCTTATTTGATGAGTGTAGTGATAGCTTAAGAATTATAACTGTTACTGATAATGGAGGTTATGTAACGGGCACTAACGTGTATGGGGATCTTGAAAAACTCCAGAAGTATGGGACAGATATGCCCTACGAACTCTCTTCAATACTTGTCGTTGTAGGGTATAAGTCTGTAGCAGTAGCTACTACCGAGATTTCTGGAGTAGTCTATGGCGCTACAGAAGCAGGTGAGCCAGGTGCTTTGTTAGGCACAAGTGAACCAGTTACAATAGAAGAGGCAGATACAACGGCTTTCTTTACTCCCTTTGTATTTTCGACGCCTGTGCAATTACCTGATTCATTTTTTGTAGGAATCACTATCCCTGACGGTAGCGGAGGCGATACAATCATGGTGGTCTCTACGAAGCAAGGTTGCTATTCCGGTTTTCAAGCAGCTTGGGAAAAGCAGGCTGATGGAAATTTCTATCCATTTAATGCTGGAGACGGCACCTGGCAACTGGACGTAGATATGCTGATATTTCCTGTTATATCCCCCATTGCTGCCTCAGCCAAAAATCTGTCGGCGGTGTATCAGCCCAGCATCTATCCCAATCCGGGCAATGGCCGGGCGACGCTGAAGTATCAGCTGCCGAAGGCTTCAGAAGTCAGCGTGACGTTGCGCGACGTAACGGGTCGTGAGGTACAGCGTTTGGCAGAAGGGCTGCAGGGCGCAGGCAACAAGCAGGTGGAATTGTCGCTGAGCAACCTGAACAGCGGACTGTATTTCTACTCGATCGAAACGCCGGAAGGCATAGCATCTGGCAAACTGAACGTCGTGCGCTAACACGAACACACCAGCGCATTAAAAGCTCTCTCGGCACACGTCGGGGGAGCTTTTTTTATAACTGGAAACTCTGCCCTTTGGCGGGGATTTCGACGTTGTCGTAACCGAGTTGCTGGAGCTCCGACCGGAAGTTTTCCATCGCATCGGGGTATTCGCCGTGGCTCAGAAATACCTTTTTGAGGCGGTCTGGCTTCTGGTGTTTGACGAAGTCGAGGAGGTCGTCCAGGTCGCCGTGGCCGCTGAACACGTCCGTCGTCTCAATGTGGGCCTGTACCGTAAGTTCCTGTTTCCCCATCTTGATTTGTTTGTCGCCCCGCACCAGTTGGTGCCCGATGGTGCCTTCCGCAGCGTAGCCGATCATCAGGATCGTGCAGTAAGGATTGCCCAGGTTGACCTGAATGTGCTGCTCGACACGCCCACCGCTAACCATCCCCGACGAAGAAATGATGATGCTGGGTTCCAGGTAGTTGGAGATGGCACGGCTGCGTTTGAGGTCTTCCACGTAATGCAGGTTCGAGAAGTCGAACAGCTCTTCGTAGTCCTCGTGAAACTCCTGCGCTTCCTGGTTGAGTTGCCGGGTGAAGCGCTCGTAGACGCGCGTACTGCGCAGCGCCAGCGGACTATCGGCAAAGACCGGGATCGACGGAAAGCCGCGCTGGGCGTTGAGCTGGTTGAGGGTGTAGAGCAGGGCCTGCGTACGGCCAATGCTGAATGCCGGAATGATCAGTCGCCCCGGCATGTCGACGCAGGTGCGTTTGATCACGTCGGCCATGATGGTTTCGGGCGATTGCGTCGCCTGATGGCGTCGGTTGCCGTAGGTCGACTCGCACACCAGATAATCTACTTCCGGGAGCGGCTCAGGGTCGACCAGCAGCGGATAATTCTTCCGGCCCAGGTCGCCCGAGAACGCCAGCGTTTTGGTCTCGCCATTTTCCGTGATTTCCAGCAGAATGTGGGCGGCGCCCAGCAGGTGACCCGCCGGAATAAACGTCACCGCCAGTTGAGGACTCACCCGGAATCGTTGGTGAAACGCCAGCGTGACGAAGCGCTCCATCGTTTCCTTCACGTGCGACTCCAGGTACATCCCGGTTGTATCGATCTTCGGCTTGTTGTGTTTGCGGCGCTTTCCGCCGTGAATCTTGTTCAGGCGGCGGCGGTTCAGCGCGGCGGCGTCGTGCAACAGCAGCTCGGACAGCGCCATGGTCGGCGCGGTGCAGAGGATCTGCCCTTCGTAGCCGTCGCGCACCAGGTTGGGAAGGTTGCCGGAATGGTCGATGTGGGCGTGCGTCAGCAGCACCAGGTTGACCATCGAAGGCTCAAACGGAAAGACCGAGCGGTAGGGCAGCATGGTCGAGGGAACTTCCTCGCGTTCCATGTCGGCTCCACAATCGATCAGAATACGGTAATCACTGGCTAGTTCCAGCAGATACATGCTGCCGGTGACTTGACGGGCGGCGCCCCAGAACGTTAATTTCATGCAATTTATCGATCAGGGGTCGATTGTCTCTAAACCGCGTCCGCGTCTCGCCCCGGCAAAAAATCCACTCGCATTTTGCGAATCCGCAAATATACGGTACAGGCGATACAATACAATTATACTTTTCCGAGGGAAGAGGCGCCGTTTTCTCTGCTCAGAACTGAAATATGTGGATTTAAAATATGACGATTCTGATTTTATGAATTTGTCAGACAGCAGCGCGCAACGCGTACCTTTCCCGAAACTGCGTAGCTTTAACCATGCAATCTGAATGGCAGCGTTTGCGTGCGGTCGTGGAGCAGCTCCTGCCGCTGAACGAAACGGAGTGGGAAGCTTTCCGTGCCGGATGGCAGTATGTTGAATTTGAGCGGGGGCAGTTGCTGACCCGGCCGGGCGACGTGGAGCGGCACCTCTATTTTGTGTTGGAAGGTGTGCAGCGGGGCTATCACCTGCGAGAAACGCCCCTCGGCCACCCTCAGGAAGTGACGGTAGCGTTTACCTACCCGCCGAATTTCTCGGGCATTCCGGAGTCGTTCCTCACGCAGCAGCCGGCCCGCTATTACCTCGAAACGCTGACGCCCAGTCGAATGCTGCGCCTGTCGCACGATGCGCTGTATGCGCTGTTCGATCCGTATCCCCGCATCGAACGTTTGTTTCGGCTGGCTACGGAATCGGTACTGGTAGGGCTGGCCGCCCGGCAGGTCGAGTTGCTGTCCTTCACGGCCGAAGAGCGTTTCCGCGCCCTCCTGACGCGAAGTCCGCACGTGTTGCAACTGATTCCGCAGAAATACCTCGCTTCGTACCTGGGCATGACCCCCGAAACGTTCAACCGCCTGTTGGGTTCCGTGCGCCTCTAACGTGGCTTGATCCAGATCAAGATTTTTGGCGTCGTCGCCCGCTACCTTCGTTTCGCACTGATTTTCGAAACGCATGGACCCTACGCTTGCTGCCCCCGCCGTTCGCCCGCCTGCGCCCTGGCTGGATCGCACCGAATACCCTTTTGCCGCACACTACCTAACGGTGGAGGACGCGCAACTCCACTACGTCGACGAAGGGGAGGGGCCTCCGTTGTTGTTCGTCCATGGGACACCGACCTGGTCGTTTTTGTTTCGACATCAGATCAAAGCGTTGGCTGCGCATTACCGTTGCCTTGCACCCGACCACATCGGGTTCGGTTTATCGGATAAACCGGCGGCCTACCCCTACACGGTACAGCAACACGCGCAAAATCTGGTCGCACTGGTCGACGCCTTACAACTGCATTACATCACGCTCGTTGTGCACGATTTCGGCGGACCCATCGGGTTGTACCTCGCCACGCAACGTCCGGCCGCCATCGCGCGGCTGGTGATCTGCAACACGTGGGCGTGGTCGTCGGCCGACGATCCGGCGTTTATCAAGTTCAGCAAAGTGCTGCGCTCGCCCTTGTTGCCGCTGCTCTACAAAGGGTTGAATTTTTCGCCGCGCGTGCTGATTCCCCGGGCCTTTGCCGACCGGCGCAAGCTCACCAAGGCCATCCACCGGCACTATTACAAACCCTACCGCCGTCCGCGCGAACGCGGCGGCAGTCTGGGTTTTGCCCGCTCGCTTTTGGAGGCGCAAGAGTGGTTTCAGCAGCTATGGGAAGCCCGCGACGCGTTCTGTCACCGACCCACGCTGTTGCTGTGGGGGATGGAAGATCGGTTTCTGTCGCCGCGCTACCTGGAACGTTTTCTGGCGCATTTCCCGCAGGCCAAAGCCCTTCGCCTGGAGGGGACAGGGCATTTCGTGCCGGAAGAAGCGGCTTCAGAAGTCACCCACGCCATAAAAGCATTTCTGGCAGAGCCTCTGCCGTAACCGCGTTCCGTTCCCGGCAGAATGGGCATCTTTGCGCCCATGGCGGAAGAAGCATTACAGCATTTATTGCAACTGTTGCAGATCGAGCGCGACGAAGACCGGCGACAGTACGAAGAACAGATGATCCATACCTCCCTGGCGGAGCGGCGTCGGTTAGGCCTGACGTGGTATCCTGTACGCATTGCGGGAACGGGCTACGGCGTGGGCGAGCGGTTTTACGTGGAGCTGGAACGCACGCAGGACCAGGACCAGTCGCATCAGTTGCAGCCGGGCCGGAACGTCGAGTTTTTCAGCCGCCACCGCGAGCGGGAAGACGCCGTCAGCAGTGTGATTCAGTATGCGGGACAGAACCGCGTCAAGCTTTTTCTGCCGGGCGACGAATTGCCCGAGTGGGCAAACGAAGGCAAGCTGGGACTGACGCTGCTGTTCGACGACACCACGTACCAGGAGATGCGCGAGGCCGTGCAGGAGGTGCGTCGCGCCAAAAATAGCCGCCTCGCCGAGTTGCGCGATGTGCTCTACGGGGTGCGGCAGGCGCAGTTCGACAAGCTGCCCGTTGTAGATGCACCGCACCTGAACGAATCGCAGCGGCAGGCCGTAGCGCAGGCGTTGGCGGCCCGCGATGTCGCCATCATCCATGGCCCTCCCGGCACGGGCAAAACCACCACGCTGGTAGAACTGATCCGGCAGACCCTCGACACCGAAACGCAAGTGCTGGTCTGTGCGCCCAGCAACACGGCCGTCGATCTCCTAACCGAACGGCTGGCCGCGCTGGGACTGCGGGTTCTGCGGGTGGGCAATCCGGCGCGCGTCAGCGAAGACCAGTTGCAACACACGGTCGATGCCCAGCTGACCACGCACGCCGACTATGCACAAGTGAAGAAACTCCGTCGGCAGTCGGACGAATACCACCGGCTGGCCCGGCAATACAAACGCAACTTTGGCCATTCGGAGCGGGAGCAGCGCCGCCGCCTGCTGGCCGAAGCCCGGCAATTGTCGCGCGAAGCCGCCCGGGTCGAAGATTATCTACTGGACAAGATTCTGAGCAGTGCGCAGGTCATCACCGCCACGCCCGTCGGCTCGCAGCAGCGCATGCTGGAAGAACGCTTTTTCTCCGTCTGCTTCATCGACGAAGCGGCACAGGCGTTGGAACCGGCCTGTTGGCTGCCGATCCGGAAGGCGAAGAAGGTGGTGATGGCGGGCGATCCTTTCCAACTCCCCCCGACGGTCAAATCGCCGGAAGCCGAGCGGCAGGGCCTCGGACGGACTTTGATCGAAAAAGCGATGGAACAGGTGCGGGTGCCGGAAGGCGTCGTGCCGCGTGTGGACGTGATGCTGCAAGTGCAGTACCGGATGCACGAAACCATCATGGGCTTTTCGAACGGGGAGTTTTACGGAGGCGCGTTGCAGGCGGCCGAATCGGTCCGGCTGGCCCAACTGGGCGACGAAGGGCCCGTGCTGGAGTTTGTCGATACGGCGGGCAGCGGCTTCGAAGAAGAACCCGAACCCGAGGGCAGCAGCCTCCGCAATCCGGAAGAGGCCGCATTGTTGCTGCGCCACCTCCGGCAGTTGCTCGACAGTTTGCCGGACGAAACGCGCGCCGCGTTGCGCATTGGCATCATTTCGCCCTACAAAGCGCAGGTGACTTTGCTTCGCGAACGGCTGGCGGCCGATCCGATCGCGCGGATTGCGGCCCTTTCCGTCAACACGGTCGACGGTTTTCAGGGGCAGGAGCGCGACATCATTTGCGTGAGTCTGGTGCGCAGCAACGAGCGCGGCGAAGTGGGCTTTCTGGCCGATACGCGCCGCATGAACGTAGCCCTGACCCGCGCCAAGCGTAAACTGGTGGTGATCGGCGACAGTGCCACGCTTTCGACGCATCCGTTCTACCAGCGCTTTCTCGATTACGTGGAGCAGCACCAGGCCTACCGCAGTGCGTGGGAATGGATGGCGTAGCCGGAAGCCTTTTGTGCAAAAAATAGGAACCGTTTGCACAGATTTTCTAACTTTTCGCCCTGAAACCGATTATTGATCTCAACCCATCATGTCAAACCACCTCTCCCTTCTTGCCGCGACAGCCTTACTGGCCACTGCCGTGGGGTGCACGTCTCCCTCGAACGAAGACCAAACCGAAACGGTCGACTCCACCGAGACGACTACTACGGCGGAAGCCCGCATCTCGCAGGAGCCTTTCGGACAACTGCCGGAAGGCGATTCCGTCACGCTTTACACCCTGACCAACCCGAGCGGGGTGAAGGTCGGCATCATCAACTACGGCGCCATCGTGACTTCCATTGTGGTGCCGGACCGAAACGGCGAAATGGGTGACGTGGTGCTGGGCTTCGATAACCTGGAAGGGTACCTGATTCCGCCGCCTTACTTCGGCGCGGTGGTCGGGCGCTACGGCAACCGCATCGCCAACGGGAAGTTTACGCTGAACGGACAGACCTACACACTGGCGAAAAACAACGGCCCGAACCACCTGCACGGCGGCAATAAAGGCTTCGACAAAGTAGTGTGGGACGCTGAGCCTTTCGAAGAGGGCGATGACGTAGGGGTGCGCCTGTCGTACACCAGTCCCGATGGGGAAGAAGGGTATCCTGGTACCTTGCAGGTGACGGTGACCTACACGCTGACGCCCGACAACGAACTGGAAATGCACTACGATGCGGAGACCGACAAGGCCACGCCCGTCAACCTCACGAACCACTCGTACTTCAATCTGTCTGCCGGAAAATCCAACGACATTCTGGGGCACGAATTGATGATCAATGCCGACCGCTACACCGTGGTCGACGCTACGCTGATCCCAACTGGTGAGCAACGGCCGGTGGAGGGCACCCCGATGGATTTCACCGCGCCTCACGCCATCGGCGAGCGCATCGCGCAGGTGGAGGGCGGCTACGATCATAACTACGTCTTGAACCGCACCAGCGGCGAGGGGTTGCAGAAAGCGGTTCGTGTGGTGGAGCCCACGAGCGGGCGTGTCATGGAAGTGACCACCACCCAGCCGGGCGTGCAGTTTTACTCCGGGAATTTTCTGGACGGCACCATCACAGGTCGGGGTAACGCCAGCTACATCAAACATGCCGGGTTCTGTCTGGAAACCCAGCACTTCCCCGATTCGCCCAATCATCCCGACTTTCCGAGCACGGTCTTGAATCCGGGCGAGCGCTACGACGAAACCACGGTCTACAGATTTTCGGTACAGCAGGCGCAATAAGCGTCTGTTCACGTCCGGCGCTCTACCAAAAAAAACGCCGTGGGTTGCTCAGGCCCACGGCGTTTTGCTTTTGTTGCACTGAATATCCTTTTTTTGCTTTAAATGGGCGTTTTTGGCTTGTGTAGGGTACATGTGAAAGCATGATATTGCATAAAAAAGCAATGTTTGTTGTACCAAATGTTGTACCTGGTCTGATATTGTTGTACCTTATAGGATAGCAACAACCCTTTTTTACCCCTATGGCAAGTGTCAAAGTAGTGCGTAAAGCCAACAAAGAAGATAAGTTTGGCAAGGCTCCCCTATACCTGAGAATTATCAAGGATCGTAAAGCAAAGTTCGTAGCCCTTAGTATTAGGGTGCTGGAAGAGGAATGGGATGAGGAAACCCAACAGGTAGTTAAGATCAAAGGGTTAAAGGGCAGGGAGATGCGATTAAAAGTACAACAGTACAATAAAGCCATTGCCAAGAAAAGGTCAGAAGCAGAAGATGTAGCCCTGGATCTGGAAACTACTTCTAAGTATGTAGCACCTCAGAAGATCAAAGAAACCATCATGGGGAAGTCTTCAGAAAGTTTCCTAAAGTATGCTCATAGATACCTTGCCTCATTAGAAAAATCCAAAAAAATGGGGACATTAGGTAAAGGTAAATCAGTGATATCGAAGCTAGAAATATACTTAGGCAGTAGGGATATTGTATTCACAGATATAGATTATACTTTTCTGAAAAGCTACGAAACCTATCTGCGGGAAAGTCTTGGCAACTCTGTTAACACTATTCACAACAATTTCAACGTAATCAGGAAACTGATTAATGAAGCAATAGCGGAGGGCCATTTGCCTTACGAGAAAAATCCTTTCTTGCGTTTTAAGATGAGGTTGGAAAAGACTACCAAGAACTACCTATCAGAAGAAGAACTAGATGCTATCGAAGCCTTACCCTTGAAGCCAGCCAGTAAAAGATATCAGCATCGAAGCATATACATCTTCTGCTGTTGGGCAGGAGGATTACGAATATCTGATGTAATTCAGCTACAATGGTTGAACTATAAAGAGGGAAAGATTACACTTACCATGTACAAAACGAACACTGTGGTATCAATAATGTTGCCTAAACGTGCCATTGAAATTATCGAGGAGTATGATCAACCAGATAAGAAGCCAACTGACTACATATTTCCCTTTTTACGGAATGATCGTGATTATTCAGATCCTAAAGCTTTATTTAAAGCCATCTCATCGATTTCTTCTTATGCTAACAAAGATTTAAAGCGCATAGGGGAGGAGGCAGGTATACCTCACGTATTACACTTTCATACCAGTAGACACACATTTGCTACCAGAGCATTACGTAAAGGCATGCGAATAGAGTACGTCTCGAAGCTATTGGGCCATACTTCAGTGAAAACCACTCAGATCTATGCGAAAGTTGTGAATGAGGAGTTAGACAAAGCGATGGAGGCTTTTAACTGAAATATTTAAATATATGTTTACTTTGGGTGAACTAACCAAAGCAATAGATAGAAGCATTGAATTGTTCTATTCTAGGTATGATGCGGTCAAACATAACAATGATGAATTTAGAGAAGTTGCTGATGAGAACGGAAAAGTTATAGCGTATTCTTTCGATCACCATGACGCTGAGCATGGTTTATATAGAAGAGAATTTCTACTTGAAAAAGACATTAGCAAAGCATCTCACGATTTAATCTTAGAAGCAATCTCCTTAATTGACAAGGATTTAAAGCAGCTTAACATAGAAAATCGAATACCTTATCTTAACCATGAGAAAGGAATTCTTCTGGGTTATCTGACTGACGATGGCAACCAAGACCTCTACAAAAAATATCCGTCAATTAAAACATATATTCAGGAATTATTACAGTGTATTGAAGATAAAATACAAGTAAATTATACTGTTAGCGTTTTCCCTGTTAAGAAGGTAAGACGGAAGAAAGGAGCCAAGCTTAGTCTCGATTCAGACTATATAGGCGATAAATACTTTAATTATAGCGATAAGATTATAGATCTGCATAAGCAATTAACAAATCGAGGGTTACTTGCTAATAATACAAGAGAGGATTTTGTTCGCCTATTTACAAATAGACCTTTAGAAAATACTATGCATTGGAAGGGGAGTCCATCTGAGCTAGCAGTTCTATTTTCTACCCTGCACAATAAGTTTAATGTAATGCACGGTTATACTAACTGGAAAGCAATCGAAAATGCGTTTATATATGATAGGATAAATTCTGAATTAAGAACACTTGCAGGAAGTGCTTCAGACGCACTAAAGAATTCGTTCCTTGCCCTTCTAAGCGAAATATTTTCAGGGATGGAAAAAAAGAAAAGCAAGCATAGTTGACCCATACTATGCAAATAGCGATTGTATAACGATAAAATTTTATTTTCTTTTTGTTAATGAAAGCGTGCTCACTGTAATGTGGGCACGCTTTTTACTTTTTACACTATACGAGTTCTATGCATTGACTTTGCAAAGTGCAATTGGTTGGTAGGCAGCACTCTATCTTTGTTACATAATTCATATAACGGTAAAGAGATGTAATTACGTGACAAAAATATTTGTGACCAGTTACAAGGTAACGCTTACAAATACATCACAGACTTCAGAACCGAGGCATAAAGCCTTCAGATGCTGCAAGCTTACGTTATTAGTAAGCTTTCGTTACCGGCGTTGGAGGTGTGAAAGGAACTAGCCTCCAACAAATTGGTGTATAGCTTTTCTTCAAATGGAGCCTAGAGCTATTGTTGAATAAATGCAATTTATTGAATCTTAAACAATTTGTGATGTTAGAACATGAAGAGCCTGATGAAAGAAATCAGGACAATACGCCTAAAGAATCACGAGGTGATCCACCTCTTGCTTTACCTTTAGATGAGATGCTAGAATCTTACAAAGATTTGGAAGACATCTTGTTTGAATGGTCAGGCATCAATAAAGGTGGGTATGGGTACGTGATAGGCAGCAGCAAAAGTGGTAAAACTATTTTCTGTGAATGCTTGGGTATGGCAATTGCTAGTGGTCAAACTCAGTTCTTAAAAAAGCCATTAGCGAAAAAGGAAGAATCACCGGAAAAGGTGTTATTCGTCTCCTGTGAGGAGTTTCCAAGTGCCAGAATCAAACGTAACGAAAAGCAAGCTGCCTATTTTGATAAATTGGCTGGATCAGCAGAATGGCGGAAAAACTATCATGTAGTAACAGAAGCCTTTCCGCGATTCATTCACTCCTCTGCAAACTGGAAGACGTTGGTGAAGCTGTTGCTTGAACAAAAGCCAGATATAGTTTTCATCGACTCACTTACACGATTGACAAATGGACAGATCGAGGATAGTAAGACAGCCAATGCTTTGATGATGAAACTACGAGAGTTAAGCTATTTAGCGAAATGTACTCTTGTTGTGATTCACCATACTCCAAAACAAATGGGTAAGCCTCTCACGATTGACAGTGTTGCAGGTAGCAGGGTACTTATTCAGGAAGCTGATTTTTGCCTTGGTATCAACAGAACATCATCCGGTACAAGATATGTTAAGGAGATTGTTTTTCGATACAAGCAAGAAGAAGTAGATAAAGTTACTCTCTTTGCCATCAACGATACGCTAATTATTGAGGCGCAAGGAGAAAAAGCTGAATGGGAAGTGCTTGGTGAAAATGATGGAAGGTCAGACCCTAGTAACTTGATGGCAGTTTATAAGTCTATTTGTGAGAAACCTGAAGGTAAAACAACCAAAGAACTCATGGATGAATTTGTAAAAACTGGCATCATCGGGAGATCTACATTGTATCCATACCTGAAACAGTTGACTGAGGAAATGAAGATTATCAAAGAAGATAAAACCTATAAAAAGTTAGATCTTTTTGGTGATCAGAATAACGTAGAAGAGGGAGATTCTTTAGATGAGCCAACAGAAGAATAATCTATCCAATCCAAAGCACTATATGTTGGATTTGACAGACAAAATCTAAGCAGTCTAATTTATAGTACCGTTGGACTAGACAGACAATTAAATGGGCTTAACACGTTGTGTTAGGCTCATTTGCTTATCCTGTCATTTACTTTCTGAATTCGTTGATCCGCTTTTCCATCCCGCTTTCATCAACGAACTTCCAAAATGTCCACCCATTTTCAGTGGTATGTTCAGGAGCACCTAAATCTATTTTTACAGCATTAGCAGCTGCACTTGGGCTCTCGTAAAGATCACCTTTATAAAAGATCTTTGCAGTTGATGGATTGAAAACAGCGCTAGCCTTGTTTGACTTATAAGAGCAGTATACATTGATATTAGCTGTTTCTTCAAATCTAACCTCCTCATAAAATTCTTCTTTAATCGAATCCTTTGGAACAATCACATGCTTGTTCACAATGTCAAATATTGCACTAGCTCTTAGTTCTACAAAGAAATTGAATTCCTTATCATACTCACCAGTCAGCAATTCACTAGTAATTAAGTGACTTTCTAATGATCGCCCTATATTGGGGTTAACTAGTTGGATCGTTGATAGATATTCTGATGGAGGTTGATCACTTATTCTGATATTCTGGATTTTTGGAACAAGTGTTCTGTTAGCTACACAATCTATTAAATCTCTATCTATTTCATTGGTAAGAGACTTGTTAAGATAACTCTTTGGAAAAATGTGGTGATCCTCGAGAGTTGAATTAAGTGAAAGTTTTGCATCATTATTCCAGTTCAGCAACCCTTTTTTCTCATAGCTTATGATATTCAGTAAACCCTTATAAACTGCATTTGCTTTTTTATCAAATGAATATATATCTTCTACTGATAAGGTTTGAATTTTTGTTAACTTATTAAAGAAGCTTAGGTAAGTTATTTTTTTATCATTGGCAATAATAGTCAACGCGTTAGAATCTTCTATGATACGTTCGTTAGATGAACCTGAGTATCTCAATGAAAAAATTGAATTCCAATACCAAAAATCAATAAATCGCTTTTGCTTTGAACTCATAAAATGATAATCTCCTCCTATTTCATTAACAAAGTTTATTAAGGGAATCATCATATTGTCATAGGGAATCCAATCCTGAGATATGATATAGTGGTTATCATATAAATAATCTAATGTCCTCTTGTAACTCAAGCATATTTTATCCCACCACTCCTTAAAATCCTCTGCATTAAGAGAGGTGAGAATATAATTTCTGTTTATCTCTTTAGGAGAACTTTTTCTATAAGCAATGGCACGAACAATTATTTCCGGAATTAGATTGTAGTTTTGATGCTTTTGCTCAAACTCTTTTATCTTTTCTTTTAGGTTGAAATTGCCAGTATAGAGCTTTGCAGCTAGTATATCAATGAAATTTAGCTGAACCCCTCGCGTGTTACTTCTTTCAAAAAACACTACAAACTTCTCAAGATTCATATCCAGTAAATAGAAAGAAAGAAGCTTCTCAGACTTAAATAAGTCGGCAATCTTTTTTTTTAAATTCCTAAATTTTTTGAATTCTCCTTTAAAGTCAAACCCCGCTGTACTACTATAATTTTTGTAATAAGTAGAAGTGAAGAAAAATTTCTCCTTTACATCGTCTTCATCATAATCATTTTGCTCAATCTCCCAAACATCAGATAAGCGAATTGAAAGTCTTTCTGAACTTTGTTCCCCTGTAATCTCTTCAAGCAGTTCTTCTAGTTTCGCACTTTCAAAAGATGGGCTTTCTATCTCATCTTCACTTTTTGCTATGAACCAAATTTCATCTGTTCCCTTTAATGCTCTATATATTGAAGTTGATCTTTGTTGACCATCTAGTATCAATCTGAAATTTCCCCCTGTCTTATTGATTTTTTCTATTTCAGACTTCGTTACAGTCTTAATTTCTAATGAAGGCCTCTTCCTGCCTTTCGTTATCTTTCTTCGGTTATCTATCTCCCTTACTGCAATATCAAATGAAGGTATTCCATAAATAATTGCTCCTATAAATATATCTTTGATCAAGGAGTCGAATAAATCGTATGTTTTTGATACTTCCCATACAAAATCTCTTTGAAATTCTGGTAAAAATATCTTCTTAGCATCTATATCTTCAATAAGGTTCTTAATTGATTGTGTTTGCTCCATTAGATATTTGGTGGTTACGATCAGAAAAGTAGGTATTATTAATATTTTCACAAAACGATGTATCTATCTAGTACAAATTATAATAGCCTAGACTAAATAGACTTTATTTTTTACTTAGGATTTCGTGGGCTTTTGTATTAATAGCAAAGCCATTCTAAGCAGCGATTAAAGGTAAAGGGTGGTACACTTCGCAAGCAATTCAGAGGCATACAACTCTATTTTTACCTATATTTTCATCGCTTGTTCTCACGATTATAGTTTTACGAATACTCAGCAAGTTCCAGTTATCTACAGCCATACAAAGCAATGCTCATGGAATAGTACTGAAATAGTTGCCAGCCTGGGTTAGGCCATTTTCAGGCATTGTGAAGCACGTTTGAATAGATAGACCCTATTTCATCATGTACTGATGTCAAGGCTTACCAGTTGGCATACAATAACCAATTTCCAAAATGGCAGGAAATTTCCTTTACTAGATGTGAAAATAAAGCTATATAAGCTCATGATACTGAAGGCAATTTCCCCTGAAATAGATCAAAATGCAATCTATATTGCTGTTACTACTTTAGGAGATTTCTCTAAGCCTTATGTTCGAGCTTGTATAGCTTAATCTTTTCATATCTACTAACATAAGCATACATAAAACACCAATATGTATAGCAATGCTATTGTCTTTGATAGTGGTATGTCAGCTTGGTTGCTCTGAGATGTTCTAACGTTTTTTGTTAGAAGATGCAACAAATCGTAAGCTATTCATCAGTATCAGGAGCATAGGTTTTACTCGTGTTGCAACTCGCCTCCATGTCAAGTCAGCTAAGCAATTAATGCCCCTACGAGTTTGTACTCCCTGCAACCAATTAGTGGTCTTTGCATATAGCCACAAATCTATTCATAATCACTTACCGTCTATTAAGTATTTTAACTTACTGATTATCAGAATATTAACCAATGTCCATCTCAATTCAAATAAAAGAAAAACGGGTTGGACGAATTAGACTTCATAGCGTAGAAGAAACCTTTTGCGCGTAATGCTTATCTAAGCTTAATAGAAGATTGTTTTGCCATTCTACGAAACGCTGAACATATTTCCAAACACGCTCTTAACTAAGCTATATACTTTCACTGACTCAAGCCTACAACTGAAATCTATCTCAAATGATAGATTGAGTTGATCACAATGATATAAGAAGTTCTGTGGTAATTTTATTTTTTCTTTGGTCTAGGAAGACCTTTTACGATTCTATCTTTTATTGTATTCAAGCTGAATGTTCCTGATACAAAAAAGTAATTAGGATCTTTACTACCTGCACTGACTATGTTGTAACCAATATTAAACGCTTGTGCAAATGCAAATCGCGCCTCACTATTAAAGCTACCATTGCTATTTCTATCAAATCTGTCAAACTTTTTACTAAGAAAACTTAAAACAATACCAAAATTGTTTTTAGGAATATATACGTCAGAAATATTTACATAATAGTAAGGAGTTAAGGCGAAGGGTAATTTGGACCCTAAGCTAGATGAAATCCAGAACTGTGGCAAAGAAATCGAAAGTCTATAATTTCTAGTAGGGTCAATTGGAGAAAAATAGCCATCATTAGTACCGTTAGAGGCTACATTATCATCTATATAAAAGGTGTTACTTCTGTTTTGATAAGAAGTTAAGTTGTCAGTAGCTATGGAATGTTGATAGCTTGCTGAGAGGGAAATTACAAATTTTGTGCTACGAAAAATAGATAAATTTCCTCTTATACCAGGGCTAAACCTATTTGTTTTACTATTGGAAAAAGAATCATTGATTGTATCGTAATAATTGAAATTCTGGTACTCACCAAATGCTGAAACTGAATATGTGAAATAAAATCCGGCCTTTGCAGATGGATTAATTAGAGAGTCAAACCCCCATGAATATCCCAGTTCAACTACTGGGGAGTAATTTGTTTTTTTGTCAAAAATTAAGGTTGACTTAGAATTATTTACCGCATTGGCTTTAAAAAATAGTATCTGAGACTTAGCCATAGTATTTATTGTATCTCCTGAATTTGCATCAAGAACATAATACATCTTCCTATAGAACTGATGTATAGGCGCAGTAAATCCAACATTTTTTGATGACAATTCAGGTTGAATTGTAGTGGTCGGCACACCAAAGATGAAATTACCTTTTGAATCAGTTATAACATCCTGAGCCATAAGGTTTGAAAAAAGAAAGAATATTAAAAAGTAAGAAAATAAATATTTCATAAGATGTGTAGATATTTTTTGTAATTAAAACAGGCCCTAAGAAGATAAATTATTATACAGCTGTCAATACTTACTTTTCAGTATTTTTTTATTCAATCTTTTTCTTATGAAGTCTATCTAGTGCTTACTCAATACCCTAGAAAATCTACCTTCCCACATCTTGCATACATACTATACATAATACAATAGCTTAAACTGCATTTCTATTTGCAGAACCTGACAGGTGCTTACTACCACATACTCCCCCCTTTGTAAGTGTGAAGCCCTCCACCCACCTTCTTTATGTGGCTGAATATTTACATGAGTAGATACAAACGTGAAGGTCTATAAACAGAAAAACCCCTATCAAAGGGGTTTATGAGTAAAACTATATGGCTATCTAGTCCATGCTGTAGTAGCCTGGACTGAATAGACTTTTCATAGGTCATCATTCAATCCATTTCTTGATATCGCTCACAATTTTTGTTGTATCATCCCTTACCTCTTTTCCCGTATACCTAAGCACCTTAAAACCAAGCTCTTGTAGCTTTCTATCAATATTCCTATCTCTCAGTGCTTGATCTTCTGTTCTCTCGTGATAGGTATGGCCATCAGTATACACGCATAGCTTCGTATCACGCTTCTCTATATAGAAGTCAACGATAGTCATTACCTCTTTGAAGTTATTGTGTTTGTCTCTATATGTCTTTCCAGCTACTGAAATGCTTTTACCATACCAATTCAAGGGGTACTGTGGCTGGAAGCTTATGTATGACTTTAAGAGTTCCAAATAAAGTTGTCTTTCAAGTGGGCTTTGCAATACAAACAGACATTGTTTACAGCTAGGAGTTAACTTATAGGCACAAGTTGAACAAAGGGAATCATCTTTGTAATGTTCATCTACTACTCGTGCCTGGTCTTCTGTAATCCTTAATACTTCTGCCGTACTAGTTGATTCTAGTATCGTATCTATCTCATTCCTTAACTTCAAGAGATCATCCCTACCACAAATAATGGTCTTATCCCATTGCTGCCCTTTCTCATGTAGTTGGAATAAATACCTAGTAAATTCTTCCTTCTCACTAGATAGCCCTAGTGAATCGTTCATCTTTATTTTTTTAATGTTTACAGGTATTATTCCCATATCTCTTTAGTAAATCCTGACTATATGTACTGATGGATTTTAATAGGGAGATAGCCTGAAAATACATGTGACAACCTCTCCATCTATATGATGTTATTAATCAACTCGAATCCCGAATTTTAACAGCATCTTAGGAAGATGATCTTCCAGATTTTCAATGTGCCTATCATCGAGTTCAATAAGGTTGAGGTTGTTAGCAGCATAGACAGCTTGTTTTACTTTCTTACGCTCCTGATACTTTGCATCATTTTCTAAACCCCAATACTCGATGTAAAAAGGATTCTTGTTTACTTGATTAGGGACATAGAAATCAGAATATACATCTTCCTCCAGGGGCAACCTTCTTTCATAAGCATGAACGATCCCATAGTCATATAAGGCATTATCAATAATTACTTCAGCTCTAGAGCGTACTAGATGTCCATCCTTAGCGCGTAGATTGGCGGGAAACTTTTGCCTGAAGTCATTCAGCTCAGTACCTTGCTCAGTAGGCAGTTGTTCAGCATTACCTACAGAACGAAGGAGTACTTTGTGTGATAGTATATCAGTAGGCCACATCACGAAGGTTCCTCCTGACTGATGTTCTATTTGTACGCCTCTTACTTTCTTGCCTAGATCTGTGATTTCCCAACCCTTCACTCCTTTTGCAATCCAGCCAATCTCAGCAAATACTAAGTTCATTCGCTGAGAGGATAAATCGAATTCCTTACCCACAGAAGTAGCATTGATCAGATCCTGCCTTGCAGTATTACTAAACTGTAAAGGATTGAAGTCAGGAGGCCATACAATGTATTGCCCATATTTATCACTGATAACCACCTCTCCACCACATTCTTCTCCTTTGCTGGTTAATACCCATTGATCTCCTTGACGTGAGATGAAGTTCTGATCAAAAAGTGTGTTGAATAATTCTCGACTTACAGTATCAAGTGTTTTGGCTAATGCTGAGGTGCTTATCTTTCTCATAGTGATTATAGAGGTGATTCATAACAAGTCGCACAAGCTATGAAACAACGTCTACAAATCATCAGTGAAGTAATGTATTTGATAAAATCACCTAACCTCTACTAATGTAAATTCTAAGAGGTATGTCTATCTAGTCCAAACTACTATGAATTAGACTCGATAGACACTATTAATAACGAATTGTTAGTAAGTGAGAGAATGGATAGTTATACTTTTACATAAAAAAACTTTAATAAAAGAAGCAACTTATAGACTATCAATGTTATATATATTAAACAAATAATTAATTAAAAGAAGATATATCATTAATATATATAATATTAATCTCAAAGGATCTTTCATGTACTAAAACTCATCTCTCATATGACGCTATTTACAGTGTAATTATACGCTCCTTTGATATTGACTTAGATTTCATGCTAGAAAAGTTTGAGATATACTTTTCTAAGTTTTGTTTGTTTCCTGAATAACAAAATCCTCGACTATAATTAAACTCTCGATCATTAGATCGAATCCACTCAAAAGCCAGATCGTTATTTATAACTGTAAAGTCACTATCTGATACTTTTTTCTGACTTGGCACATATACTAATGTACTTACTTTATGTAACGTGTTTTCGTAGTATTTGTCATGAAATTCGAGCATACTAATTAAACTATTCTTATTATAAGAAGCATAGTCTTTTGATACAATGAAGATCCTAACAACTTCACCTCCTCTGTTCAAGATGTTTCTTTGAGGTTCAATAAATTCATTCATATACTTACGATAAGGACATTTCTCACCCCAGACCTCGATATCTTTAGAATTGTTTATATTGTGAGTTGCCCAATATCTAACTGGAGTATTTTCTCTTACCAATGCATTTAAAACTTCAATTGTATAATCATCTAATTCATCAGGACTAAGTTCTATTCTGCCTGAAGTAAGCTCCTCTAGTGCCCGATTTATAGAGATGGCTTTTTTTATCCAAACAAGGTTTCTACATCTTACCTTATTAAACCTATTTGAAAGAAATTGCATAAATTGAGCCTTCGTAGCAATCTCAATTTGTCTGGTTTCTAGCCAAAGAAAAAAGGAACTTGATAGTAATGTAAAGTAAATAGTAGTAACCCCTACAAAAACTCTATTAAAAAAAAACAAACATAAAATAGAATAAAACGCTCCTAGTACTAAAGACACAATTACAAACCCATGTTTCTTTAGATCCATTATATTATAGTGTGCTAAGTAGACAAATACTATATAAACCTTATAACAGAAGCAATGTAAAAAAACTTTCATTCAATGCACCTTGGTTGTATAATATTTTTTTCATTTAAAGTTTAGTGAAATTTGTAATAATATTTACTGTTTAAATCTCGTAAGCGCAATTACTTACCACCTAAAGCCCCCCCCCCTTAACTATTCAACTTCCCCAACCGCCCCTTTTAAACAAAGCATCATCACCCCACAGCTATACTTAGCAGAAAGGTTCTGCCTTCGATCTAACAGATTAAAGTGTATAGCTATGTTAACAGTAGTAGATTACAAACCTTGCAAAAACAAGGATGGGAAGAAATTCTTTATCCTGAAGTTGGAAGGGCATATTGAAATGGTGAAGTCCAAACAGTCAGGTAGGTACTATGCCACAAGAATCAAGACCACAATGGCCTGCACATTCAATGAGAAGAGTTGTAAGGAGATGCTTGGGAAGGAGATCCCAGGTAGGATCATAAAGGAGCAGGTAGAGCCTTATACGTACGTAATACCTGATACTAAGCGGGAGATCACTTTAGACTTCAGGTATTCGTATCAGCCTTCTTATCTGCCAGCAGGAGGTAGCTTGATAGCCATGCAGAGAGAGCTATTGAAGCTGAATTATAATAACTAACAGAAAAGGCAGTTCTAACAATGGAGCTGCCTTTAATCAAACATATTTTAATGTATCAGTGAACTATAAAATTAATCGAATTCTCTTTTAATAGTTGCAACGACATCACCAAATATTTCTTTTATGTTATTCTTGCTAAATCTTAACTGTTGAACACCATTAATATTAGAAAACTCTTCTGTGTCATTTTCCATTGCAACAATCGCTCTATTAAACCCTAGCTTTCCCTGAAATAATCCAATCTCATGGATTACATTCTGCCTTGCTCTCATTTTACCATCTTTTGTTTCATCTTCTCCAGTCATTACCATAATCGCAAAAGTAGACTTGGTAGACATATCTTCTAATATATCTCTTATATGATGCCCAGCACGAGCACCAGATTCAAAGGCTTCAACCTTAATATTATGCAAATCACTAAGATGATCCTTCAATTCCCTCCATTGCTTATTTCCTCCATGGCCTATAAACACAACTATTTTGTCTTTTGCTATATCCTTTGATATTTCAACATGTGATTTAGACACCAATGATTCCACTTCTGAAAAAATTGATCTAACTAGATGTGCGAACGTTGAACGAACTATCACCACTAGCTCAAATCTTGAATGGGAATCTAACCACAATGATACTTTAGAAGTAGATACGTTTATTGAAAATTCATCACACTCCTTATCATAGTAAGATAGAAAATCATTCAAATTTCCAAATTCCCATCTTTCGTTATTTCGTTTGGTCTTTAATGTTGAGTATTGTCCATCTTTAAAATGCTCTTCCAATAGAGATTTAATGTCTCTTCTATCAATAAATACTCCTTTAAAGGTTTTGCCTTTCTGCAAACTATTACTAGGAGCATCCTCTTTCTCCTCTACAAAAATACTTTCATCAAGCAACTCTATAACACTGTCAATTAATTCTTTGTGTCCCTTAATTTCAATTTTAGTTTTGTGATTACTAAAATAATTGTATGCAAATGCGACACCTTTCCAGTAGATGTTTGCACCTATATATTTATATTTGAGATGAATTTTCGACTTAAGTTCCTCTATTGTATCAAATGTATATTCATCATTTTCTACTTCGATAGAATAAGAAGATGAATATTTTTCACCTGATAGCTGCGAGATATGATCAATTAGGTTGTAAAAAGAGGTCAGTTCTAGCTTTTTCCTGTTATATGTTCTTGATAGTTTCATAAGATCCAGTTCCGATTCAGTCTGATATATTTATTTTTGGTGAATATAAAGGCAAAGGTATTTATATTTGATTTGCTTTGATTCCCCATGTTCAGCACTATACAATTTGATGTCTATCTAGTCCAAACCACAATAGATTGTATTAGATGGACAATAAAATGAGACTTATATCATTTCAATAACTCACAATAATTACTTCTGATTTAATCTTTATATTGGATAGCTTCAGAGTAAATATCGCAATCCATAAAGTCAAAAGATAACTTGTTATTAGTATACTCAAACAGCCCTCTTAACTCATCAATAGCAGGAGGCGAGAAAAAGTACGACTTCATGTTTTTAGAGAAATCTTCTTCGCTTTTGTAATGTACCTTCTCAGATACTACTTTAATCAAAAAATCATCTCTTTCTGATTTCGAGGCAATAAAAGTACTTAATTTGCCAGAATTAAAATAAGAAGACAGCATAACATAATCAACAATAGCTACATTATCAAATATCCTTCCACTAAAATTAGGAAAATTAGTAACAACTATTGTAAGTATCTCTTTGCGCTCAATATCTCCAATATCTGATTTAAACTTATCAATATTTTTAATAACAAAGCTAGATTTTCTATTAATCTGTACAGCTCCATCTCTCAATCTTTTTAATGCATTATGCTCATCACGAGGGCCTAAGGGAAACTTAATACATTTTACTTCCCCAAAAACACATATATGCTTCAGATTAACTACAAAATCTATTTCTTCAAAACTTCCATCTTCTAACTTAAAAATTGCCTTGTCAGGGATAGAATAATCATATCCTTTTTCATCCAACGCGTCTTTCAATTTATTTATAATTTTCTTCTCAAATAATTTGCCTCGAGTATCTAAATCCACACCCCCATCTTCTAACCATCTATCAATAAGCACAATATTATTTGAGTAAACTATGGGCAAAATTGGGCAAAGTAAGTCATCATTAACTTCAACAAGAGGATACTCCCAAAAATTAATTCTAGACTGGGATTCGTTTTTCACTAAATCAATAAACTCCGAAACTTGGACTTCAGTATATGTGGTTCTACTTATAAGATATTTTATTAGTGCTTTTCTTTTTATTTTGTATGGAAGCTTCTGGAAATCTTTTATAGCAAAAACCGAGTCGTCAACTATTTTGATATTCATCGCTTTTCTCAACAGAGATTGAAGAACATCAAATAGAGCATTTAAATCATACAAAGTTAAATTCGTGAAATTTGGTAAAGGATAGTTTTCTAAGAAGCTGTAGAAAGCACCTAAGAAGTTAACATTGGATACATCAAAATATGTATCTTCAGCATCAATTCCATCTGATAATTCATAGTTAATGTAACCCTCATTTACTTCGATACTTGAAATGTGAGATTTCCTTTTATTGAGCAAGGATTGTTCCAATATTCGTTTACCTAGTAACTCGTTATTTTGGATGAGTGCCTTAGTTTTTAAATCAAATGCTAATGCATACTGCTGCATCCTAAAAAATCCAATATTATCCAATAGCAATTCTTCTCTATTTAGAGAACTAAATTGTATTTTTCTGCCACTCAGACTACTATATCCATCCCTCCAAACACATCTATCATATTCATTTTTTAATACAAAATAAAAAGTTGACACAACTTGCATCCTGAAAATATCACCTATTGTCTCTATATCTTCTCTAGATTCACTTTCATTTATTTCCTCATCTTTGAAGTAGCGAGCATAATTTAACAAAATACCTACGCCATCAAGGTTGCTTTCCAAAGCTAATCCAGTGTTTATTTTTCCTATACTTGGATCAATTGATTCACTCTTATGCTTAAAATAGTCTTGAAGATTGATAATGTCTAAATTTGAAGTACTTTCTGATATATTTTTGGAAACGATAAGTAGCTCTCTATTGAACGACGCGATGCTATAATTGAATAAGTCATCTATTGATATGCTTGATCTAAAAATATGTATTTTTAGAAAATTGAAAACCTTCTTAAAAGTTTCATGAAGTGCTTCTGCGACATTCAATGTCTCCAGCATTTTTAAACTTTCATCGTTAAATAATCTATCTTTAGCCAATTCTTTTATAATAGACTCAAATGCTTTCTTCTTATCAAAGTTATCGCTAAATGGATTGGCTTCCTTTTTTTTCAATAAAACTTTTCTTATTGGATTCATAGTATTAGTTTATACACTCACACAATTATTATATACAATATCAAAATTAATTTACCGTATCTCTAATTAAGATTGAGAAGTCCTTCTCTGAAATAATTTTCCCTCTAGATCTTATCCTGTATAACTTATGTCCAGCCAATCTAATTATATTATCTTTCATCTTGTCATTCTCAATCTGCTTGTCTGAATCATGAAAAATACTATCAAGCTCAAAAAAGTATTTAGGCTTATAAAACTCCTCTTGATCTAATACAACACAATCAATCAATGACCTGAAGAAGAAACTTCTCTCTTTTTGTTGTAGTAGCCCTTGAATTGCTTCAAAGTTTATAATCGAACTCAGTGCAATATTTGGAAAAACAACATACATTGGGAATGCTTCCCTCAACGCTCTAAAGAATAAGTATTCTTGTTCAGATTTGAATAAACTTATTGTGTGATCTATTTCTGATTCTCCTTGTGTCTCTGTTAGATGAATGTAATCTGATTGCGAGTGTTTCACATTAACAGGCTGAGTTCTTTTAAACTCTTCTATCACCTGTTTACAAAAGAAATGACTGGGTAAGTTCTT
Source organism: Catalinimonas alkaloidigena (assembly GCF_900100765.1). Lineage (NCBI taxonomy): Bacteria > Pseudomonadati > Bacteroidota > Cytophagia > Cytophagales > Catalimonadaceae > Catalinimonas > Catalinimonas alkaloidigena. The sequence continues at coordinate 829,658 of NZ_FNFO01000002.1, forward strand.
TGCGTATTGATAAGCTTCTTTTAATCTTTCTGCTTCATAGTATTCAGTAGCTAATTTAACTACCAACTTCTCAAAATCGTCTTTATCTAATTTGAAGTCAAAGCCAGGTGTCATATGTAGCAAATAAAATTGCTCTAAGTAGTGAACATGATTAGATTCACTTGAAAAGGATTTACCTAATATCAATTCCTTTATAAAAACATCTTCTAAGATTCTATTTGCGATAGGATCTTCCCTAATCTGCTTGTAGATCTTATTATTTTTGAATAGCTCTATAACTTCACGCCATAACTTTGCCTGAATTAATTTAAAGAGTTCTTCCCTATCGTATCTTGATATAACATTCATTAGCTGAGTATAAAGAGGTTAAAAGTAGATCAGCCTGTTAATGTAATAGATGCCTAATTGCAAATCAACAGATTCATGAAATCTAATTAAATAATACAAGTGAAGTCTATCTAGTCCAAGCTACAACAGCCTTTACTAGATGGACTCATGGTGTGTTCAGCTTTGAATGATGAAGGGGAAGGTACAAAAGTAAATATCAAAATGTTGTACCTATGTTGTACCTACAAACAAAAATCCCTTGCAAGTAATTGACTTACAAGGGATTACTAATCAAGCTTGTGGGTTGCTCAGGCCCACGGCGTTTTGCTTATAAAAAGCACTACTACTACTTGCGTTTATTCTACGACCAGCCGTTGGGTACTTACGTCCTGGCCACTGCGGACCTGAAGCAAATACACACCGGGTTGTAGAGAAAGATTTTCCATGCGATGAGCCTCCTGACGGGCTACCGGTTCGGTGAAACTGGCGTGGTATACCTGCCGCCCCGTCATGTCGACCAGCGTAACTGACCACACCGGATCTTTGCGCTCTCGCAACGCCAGATTGAAGCTGCCGCGTGTCGGATTCGGGAAAGCCCGGACCGAAAAGGTGCCGCTACGTCCGAATTGTACGCTGCGCAACGACGAGGTCGTGGAAGCGCCGTCGTAATCGGTCTGGCGCAGTCGGTAGTACGAAAGGCCACCCAGGGGAGACGGGTCTGTGAAATGATAGGAATGGGTGAATTGCGAAGTTCCGGCTCCGTCGAGGCGTCCCAGCGCTTCGAAGTGAACCCCGTCGGCCGAGCGCTCGACGGTGAAGAATGCATTGTTGGTTTCGGAGGCGGTGACCCAACGCAACACGACGGCCTCGTTTTCGGCGGAAGCGGTGAACGATGTCAGCTCGATGGGCAGCGGTACACCGGGTTCCAACACATTGACTCGGTAAGTGGCTTTCTTGCTTTCGAACAGCGAATCGGTGTTGGAAACGTAAAAGACCGTGTCGCGCTGCAACGACGTGGTGACCACCTGCGCGCCTTCGTAGAACGGCAGGCTGTCGTCCGGATGATAATAGAAGCGGAAGCGGCTGCCCTTCCGCGGTTGCACCTGGGCAGAATCGCCTTCGTAAACGGTAGACGAGCCCGTCGGCACCGGTCCGGTGTGTTCCCGACGGAATTGCTGCGCAATGAGTTCGGTCGTGGCTTGCAGTTCGTCGAGGTTATGTTCGGCCAGCAAGGCAAACGCAATCGTGGCGCTTTCGCCGCGGTTCAGGTGGGCGACCCGCGCCCCAATGATGTTGGACACGTCGGAGCCTTCCAGCGTAGCAAAGTCGGTTCCGTTGGTAAAGGCCTGGTGCTTTTCTTCTTTCGAAAGGCCGTCGTACAAGATGATGGGTCCTTCTTCGCGCTCGAACGACAAGGCGTAGCTGGTCGGTTGCTGGGGCGAGAGGAGCGCAATGCCTCCCAGGGGACTGCCGCCTTGCTGGTCGTAGGTGTACGAAAGCTGATGGGACGCGTCCCAGGCCACGCCGTTTCGCTGCGCGTCGACGCCCACGTTCCAGTCGGCGTACAGTCCTACGTAGAGATCTTCAAAGTCCTGATTCGTAATGTTTTCTACGCGGTATTCCATCACCACCGTATTTCTGAGGGGAGCCGCTTGCCAGGCGTAAGCACGTTGTGTGACGCGCACGCCCGCGGTGCCGGGTGCGGCTTCGTCGGTCAGTACCGAATTGATCAGTTGCCGATCCGTTGTGTTTGCCGGATAAACGCCCATGGCCGTTTTGAAGTCGTCGTTGTACGACCAACTGTCGTTACGGACGCAGTCGGAGACGCGATCCGGCGCAAGGGCGACGATCAATCCGGCCTCGCGCAACAAGTTGGTGTTCTGGTATTTGAAGCCATTGCCCTGACGCATCCACCGCACGTCGTTGAAACCGATGCGACCGGTGCTGGTGATGGTGGCCAGCACCTGATCGGCCGAAAGGTCGATGTAGTCGGGATTGAAGGCGACCGTAAAGCGGGCTTCTTCCTGCCGCCCTGCGTATTTATAAATCACCGTGAAGGTGGCGTTGTGCCACGCGGGCGTGTTGGCGGCCAGTTTGATCCGAAACGGTTGTGTGGTATTGCGTGCCGAGTCGCCCGAGCGGACTTCTTCCAGGTACGAATCGTCTTTGATGACGGTCACGTAGGGCGACGAGGTGGTCAGCAGCAGATCGATGCGCTCCAGAGGGCTCAGGTAGTTGCTGAACGTGCACCAGATGGGCACCGCTTCGCCTGGCCAGGCGGTGTTCATACCGTGGGTAGCAACCTGCCAGCTTTTCAGCGAAACGGAATACAGGTTGGTTTCGGTCAGCGCGCGGTAGAGGTTGAGGCGTCCGTTGCCGAGTTTGCCGGCGTATGCCGCATTCAGGTGGTCGATCGGGTCGGCCGACTGCTTGAGGCGCGCGGCAACCTGGTCGGCCGAGAGTTCGGGAAAGTGTGCCCGAACCAGCGCTGCGGCTCCCGCTACAATGGGGGAGGCGAACGACGTGCCCGTCTGGCCGCTGGAGTAGCCACCGTTCATGTTGGTGCTGTAGAGTCCTTCGCCGGGCGCGGCCAGATCGACCGCTGTGTTGTATTCGGCCGAGGCGACTTTCCGGTCGGCGCGGTTGCCGGTGCCGACGCCCGTCACCGAAATGACGTGGTCGTACGATGCCGGGTAGAAAAGCGATTGTACCCCGTCGTTTCCAGCCGCCGCCACCAGCACGGCGTCGTGGGTCAGGGCGGCGTAGTTGATGATGTCCTGTTCGTAAGCGGAAGGTTGCCCGCGCCGTCCCCACGAAAGGTTAATCACTTTGCAGCCATGTTCGGCCGCGTAGACAATGCCTTCGTAGCCACGGAAGCGGCCGTTGTTGTCACCGTAAATTTTAATGGGCAGAAAGCGCGATTTTCCGCCGATGCCGGCGATGCCTTTGCCGTTGTTGAATGTGGCCGAAGCCATCCCGGCCACCTGGCTGCCGTGGCCCCAGGTTTCCATCACGTCGTTATCGCCGTCCGAAAGGTCCCAGCCAGCGTAATTATCCACGTAGCCGTCGCCGTCGTCGTCGATGCCGTTGATCGGATCGGCCAAGTTATAGGCCACATTGTCTCTCAGGTCGGGGTGATCCAGGTTAAATCCCGTATCGACCAGCCCGATCAGGATGTCGTCCGAACCCTGTTGCACGTCCCAGCCTTCCCAGGCTTTGATGAGCGCCAGCATGTTGCGCTGGTTGCCGGTACCGGGCTGCGCATGCGGATCGGAGGGCACATAAAGCGGTTCGTATTCGTAGTGCGGTTCGGCATAGGTCACGGCCGGATGTTGCCGCAACACTTCCAGCACTGGTTCGGCCAGCGCACCCGCAGGGAGTTCGATGTTATAAATGCCGTCCAATGGTGTGGGCGTGCGCTTCAACGATTGTGTCGTCAGTGCTTTGGGGTTGCGTACCACCTGCTTGTGCAGCGCCGGAAAGGCCTTGCCCCGGTTCATGCCCCCCAGGCGGGCAATCAACGCTTTCAGGTCAGACGGCAGGTCTTCGGCCGTAGAATCGATCTTTACGACCAGGTAGTCCCACTGGTCATTCTTCTTGGAAGAACCTTTCTTCGTCGGTTGTGCGAGTGCACTGGCAGACAGGATAGTTACGAGTGTAAGGAAAATGAGGAAACCCACAGACCATCTCATTTCACAGCTTATTTTTAATGTTATGATGACTTCCGTCCAGTGGCGCGCGGCGTGTATCGAAAGAGGGAATCCTGATGTGTGAACTCGGGAAGGGCCGACCAACGGGGTGACAATGCCCTTTTAAACCTCCTGCGGATGCTTGCCTGATGCACCGGCTGATAGTTTGAAGGTATCAGGCGTCAGGTTGGAGTGCTGCGCATTTGTGGCGTGGACGCGTCTAGAGTAAGATTTGGAAAATGGAAAGGGACTCAGCTAAAAAAGCGCAGTTTTTGTGCGGACCTCTCACAGAATGTGATTTGTAAGCGTATGAGTATGTGTAGGTTAGCGAATGGCACGCCTTTCTTTTAGGGTGCTTATTACTTACTGTATCCAAAGCGTTTTTTTGACCGACAGAAGGTTGCGTTTACGACGTAAGGTTCGACGCAAAGGAAGGAAAAGGCTACAAGAAGGACACGCCGTAGGAGGTCACCGATGGCGCAGGAGCGCTACGGTCCACTACAAAATTGTTACGCCAGCGAAGCAAGTGAAAGCGGAAAGAGTGCCGTACCTCAGCGGGCTTTAAACTGCGGAAGGGCATGCGGCGGGACCGATGCCGAAAGCGAGGAAAGCGGTTGCGATGGCCGAATAGGCGGTTCTGAGATGAGGGCAAAGGCAAGAATGGCCAGGATCCATGCCATCCAGAGCAGGAGGAGAGATTTGGTGTGGATCTTCGGATGTGGTTCCATACAGAGTAGAATTGTCAACGACGAGCGGTACATGATAGACGGTTCGCCATACGCAAAGCGCGTGTGGTCGAAACCCTAGGAAGTTGCAAAAAACGTAAGAAGACGGCAGCAAACATAGTAAAAAGCCGACATTGCTAACTAGTTAATTTCCTATTTTTTGTACGTATTGTTTTATGATTGGTTGTGTTGTTGTCCAACTTCTCCCACCAGGCGTACGGGAAGGGGATCGGTGCAAGCCGCTAATAGCTGAGCCTGAGTAACCTCCAGAACCGGGTGGCGCCAGTCGGGTGCGATTTCGGCCAGGGGAGCCAGCGTGAAGCGGCGGTTTTGGAGTTCCGGATGAGGAATCTGCAGGCGCGGCGTGTCCATTACTTCCTCACCATAATAAAGAATGTCGATGTCGATGGTGCGTTCGTGCCAGCGCTGGAATCGCACCCGTCCCAATTGGTGCTCCAAGGCCAGAATGCGGTCGAGTACGGCTTCCGGTGCCAGCGTCGTGGCGATCTCCAGCACCTGATTGTAAAAATCGGGTTGGTCCGCCACGCCCCAGGCCGCGGTTTCGTAAAGGGACGACGCCCGCACGACGGTACCCACCTGTTGTGCCAGCAACTGCCGGGCCTGAGCAAGTTGCGCCGCCCGGTCGCCCAGGTTACTGCCCAAAAGAATATATACTGTTGTCAAACCGCTCTTCCTGTCCAGAGGCCGTTGGTTCGTTTTCGAACACTGAAGTGCGAAAGTCATGCTATTTTTACACACATTTACCAGATCCTGAAGATTTATTTAAACGCCATGTTATCCTTTTTAAAATACGTACTGGCTACCCTGGTGGGGTTGGTACTTTTCTGCATCGTGGGCTTTCTCCTCTTGATTGGCATCGCCGCTGCCACTTCGGACGACGAAGTCGCGGTCAAAAGTAATTCGGTCCTTAAAATTTCGCTCGACCGCCCGTTGCTGGAGCGCGATCCTGACGATCCGTTCGAGGGCCTGGACCTGCCGCTGGTGCAGCAGCAGGAGGGCATTGGCCTCTACGAATTGCGCGAAGCGCTGAAAAAAGCGGCCAAAGACGACCGCATCAAAGGCGTTTACCTGGACGTATCGGCGGTGCAGGGTGGCTACGCGCAGATTGAGGAAGTGCGGCAGATGCTGCTGGAGTTTAAGGAGTCCGGCAAGTTCATCACTACTTATAGCGAGACTTACTCGGAAGGGGCGTACCTGCTGGCGGCGGTGGCCGACGACATCTGGATGAACCCCGCCGGTGGGCTGGAGTTTAACGGCCTGATGGCAGAAACGCCCTTCTTCAAAGGCATGCTCGACAAAATCGGGGTGGAGCCGCAGGTGATCAAAGTCGGTGACTTCAAAAGTGCTGCCGAGCCGTTCACCAACACGGAATACAGCGCGCCCAACGAAGCGCAGATTGCCTCGTTCCTTAACAGCATTTACGACAACTACCTGCGCGAAGTCTCGGAATCGCGTCAGATTCCCGTTGCGGAACTGCGGCGCATTTCGGACGAATTGCTCATTCAGCTGCCGGAAGATGCCCTCAAACACAAGCTGGTGACGCACCTAGGGTACTTCGACGAAGTGCTGACCGATTTGCGGCAACGCCTGAGCGTGGAAGAGGATGACGATATTCCGTTCGTTACGCTCACGAAGTACAAAAAAGCGCGTCTGGACCAGGACAAAGAAGAAGTCAACACCTCGCGTGACCGCATTGCCGTCATCTTTGCCTCCGGCGAAATCCAGGGCGGAGAAGGCAGCGAGTCGGTGATCGGCTCCGAACGCATCGCCCGCGCCCTGCGCGACGCCCGTCTTGACGACAAAGTGAAGGCAGTCGTGCTGCGCATCAACTCGCCGGGGGGCAGTGCCCTGGCGTCGGATGTAATGTGGCGTGAAGTAAAACTGACGTCCGACGTGAAGCCCATCATCGCTTCCATGTCGTCGGTGGCGGCTTCGGGAGGGTACTACATGGCGATGGCGTGTGACACGATCGTGGCGCAGCCGACTACCATCACGGGCTCGATCGGCGTGATCGGCATCATTCCCAATGCACAGAAACTGCTGAACGACAAACTGGGTATCACGACCGATTTGGTCGAAACCAGCGAACATGCCGATCTGATTAACGTGACGCGCCCGCTGACCGAATTTGAGCGGAGTGTGTTGCAGCGCCAGGTGAACGCTACCTACAACGAATTTACCCAGAAAGCCGCTACAGGGCGTAATCTGCCCCTCGATTCCTTGCAGGCAATGGCCGGCGGTCGGGTTTGGTCGGGAGCCGAGGCCGAAGCCCGTGGGCTGGTCGACGTGCTGGGCGGCCTGGATTCGGCCATCGCAATTGCAGCCAATGCGGCCGGACTGGAGCAGGACAAGTACCGGGTGCGCTTCCTGCCCGAGCAGAAAAACTTCCTGGAAGAACTTATGAATACTTCGGAAGAAGAATTTCACGCGCGGATCTTGCGCTATCAGTTGGGAGAATACTACCCCCTGATCCAATCGGTGCAGCAGTTGAAACACTGGCAGGGCATCCAGACGCGTCTGCCTTTCGAGCTGATCATTCGCTAAGCGACCCTTCCCGATCGCTGAAAAAATGGTCTGAAAATCTAGGCATACAGGCCGCGTTCTTCGATAAAAAACCGTCATTGCTCAGGAGAGTGGTGGCGGTTTTCTAGTTCATCGAGAAAATATAAAATCTGATCCGCTCTTTCCCGTTTCTTTTTCAACTCACTTCTCATCCCTCTCAATCGCTATGAACACCCGTCTGCTGTACGCGCTTCTTGGGGTAAACCTGCTTTTTCTGCCGCACTTGGCGTCGGCCACACACGTCCGCGGTGGCGAAATCATCTATCGCCAAGACTCACTCGATCCCTTCACGGTCCATTTCGAAATTATTGTCTATCGCGATCAGAACGGAATCGACTTAAAAGATCTGACGTTTTACTCTGGAGATACCTCAGCGGGCATTCTCCTGGGAGACGACCAAGTAACCGTAACCACGTATCCACAGGCTTTTTTACCGGACACGGACCGATGGTTTTACCAATACAGCCATACGTACGACAAACCAGGGAAGTACCTCGCCGCCACCGTGGTGCAGAACCGGAACCGGGGGGTAAGTAATTTTGGGAGCGGCGCTTCCGATATGTACAGTTTCTATGTGGAAACGCAGGTGGACCTGACCGGGCCAACCCCGAATACCTCCCCGCGTTTTGCCATGCCCCTGTTGACGCAAATCGCAGGAGGATTCGAATCAACTTACGCCCTTACCGCCTACGATCCGGATGGCGACAGTCTCTCGTACAGGTTGGTATTGCCTCGGTACTTCGAAGAAAACTCGGTCGATGGTTCTCTGGCGAAACCCCTGCCCAATTACTTTTTTACCAATTCGACCGCTGAGGGGGATACGATCTGGATTGAACCGGTTACCGGCGTGTTGCATGTAACCAATACCCTATTTGGAGAGAGTACCTATGCCGTAGAAGTATCGGAGTGGGATACAGCCACGAAGCGTAGGAAGGGCTACGTGGTCCGCGACTTCCAGTTACTGATCGAGGATCGCCCCGCCGTTTCGAACGAACCGCCGCGCGTCAAAGGACCGGTTACCGATTGGAACGCGGAATTCTGGGTTTCGCCGGAAAGGCCCCTGGAAATCTCGATCGTCGCTGCCGCCACCGTTGGCGAAAGTGCCACGTTATTCGTGGACGGAGAACCTTTACGTTTGCTGGGTGCAGCGGTAGAAGTAGAGCATGAAAGCGCCGATACGGCCTGGGTCACCTTCCGCTGGACGCCTCCGGCCGGCGCCGCACGCAGCCAGCCCTACGACGTGGTGTTTCGTAAAAACGAATACAAAGACCTATCAACTGCCGTTGGCACGGCGTCCGATTTGGTGGTACGGATTCATGTAGACCGGGCTACGGCCCTCGACGACCGTACCGCGCGTCCCTTCCTGAAAGTTTATCCCAACCCTACGGCCGACGTAGTGCGCTTTGAATTGCCCGACCTGACCGGGGCCACCCGCTTCTACTTGTACAACGCCACCGGCCAACTGGTTTACCTGCGTCCGCTGAACCACACTCCGTCGTTCGCCGTCGATCTGCGTACGTTGCCGACCGGAGCTTACCTGTATCGTGTTCAAACGACTTCAGGACAGATCTGGAACGGGCGACTGGTGCGCCAGTAAGCAAAAACGCTTCGGTCTGTCGGATCGACGGTTCAGCCTGCCGGACTGACGGCTGGCGACGAGCGTGCGGGCGGGGTGGGGCAGGAGCGCTTACTTTCAGGGAAACAATGGAACGCCATGGAAACCCTGATTCGCTCGTTGCTCATCCTGCACATCGCCGCCGGCTTCACCGCACTGGTGGCCGGTTTTATCGCCATCGTAACTCCTAAAGGAAAAACCGCGCATCGCCTGAGCGGGCGCTGGTATTTCTGGGGCATGGTCGTGATTGCCATCACGGCCGCGCTGATGGCTGGCTACCGGGGCAACGATTTTCTGTTCACAGTCGGGGTCTTCAGCTTTTTTCTGAGCTACACTGGCTACCGGGCGCTGCAACGAAAGCGCGGCGAACCCGCCCGCGTCCTCGACTGGATGCTGACGGGGCTGGCCCTGGGAACGGGCGTCTACATGGTGGGCAAAGCGGGGCTGGGCTTTTTCAGCGAAGGCTCTGGCTTTGAACCAGTGCTGCTGGTATTTGGGGCGTTCTGTGCACGGAGTGGCTGGCAGAGCCTGCGCGAGTTTCGGCGGCCGTTCGACCCCGCCCGCGATCGTCACCGCTGGTTGTTTCAGCACCTAGGACACATGGGCGGGGCGTACATCGCCACGTTCACGGCGTTTCTGGTGACCAACGTTTCGTGGCAGCCCGCCTGGGTGGTGTGGTTACTGCCGACGGTGATCGGTACCCCGCTGATTGCCTACGCCATTCGTCATTACCGGCAACGGCTCCGGACCCGACAAACATTGGCCGTAGAGCGGACGTAAATTTTTTCCGGACAGGACACAAAACTTCATTCGGCTGGAGGCCTGCCGCAGACAACAGCGTTTCGGCAACCGCAAAGTTTGCTATCCGATTTCCCTTTTCAGAGCGATAGAGAAGGTTTCTGTTTCACCCTTGTTCGGACCAAACACTTTCCGGATGAGGGTGTTTTTTAGTATCTTACAGCAGCCCACACCGAATTTTCGTGCTCGTGAGCGCGGAAACACCGCCGCGGCGGTTGCACTTTCGTGCGGCAACCCATATTTTGACCCCTACAAGATCAAACGATATTGCAAGGCCTGTGGATACTGTAACCTTAACCGAAAACTTAACCCGTGAACAGGTACTCCGCGATTACCGGATTGCCTGCGAGAGCCGTGAAGTCAGCCTGTTGGGGCGCAAAGAGGTGTTTATGGGCAAGGCGAAGTTCGGCATTTTCGGGGACGGCAAGGAAGTAGCCCAGCTGGCGATGGCGCGCGTGTTTCGGAACGGCGACTTTCGGTCGGGCTACTATCGTGATCAGACGTTCATGTCGGCCATTGGTGAACTGACTTGGCAGCAATACTTCGCCCAGCTCTACGCCCACGTTGACGAAGAGGCCGATCCCGCCTCGGCCGGGCGGCAGATGAACAGCCACTTTGCCACGCACTTGTTGGAGCGCGATGGCTCCTGGCGCGAACTGGTCAAGCTGAAGAACGTCATCTCGGATCTTTCGCCGACGGCCGGGCAGATTCCTCGCCTCATTGGGTTGGCGTATGCCTCGAAGCTCTACCGGCAGAATCCGGACCTGAAGCAGTTTGCGCAATTCTCTGAGAACGGCAACGAAATCGCCTTCGGGACCATAGGCAACGCATCTACCTCCGAAGGAATTTTTCTGGAGGCGATCAACGCCGCGGGCGTGTTGCAGATTCCGCTTCTGATGTCGGTCTGGGACGATGGTTACGGCATTTCCGTTCCGAACGAATACCACACGACCAAAGGTAGCATTTCGGAAGCGCTGGCCGGTTTCCAGCGCACCGACGAAAAGCCCGGCTTCGAAATCTTCACCGTGCGGGGTTGGGATTACGAAGCGCTGTGTGAAGCATACCGGCAGGCCGCCAGCCTCTGCCGTCGCGAGCACGTGCCAGTGTTGTTGCACGTCATCGAAATGACCCAACCCCAGGGCCACTCCACGTCGGGCTCGCACGAGCGCTACAAGTCGAAAGAGCGACTGACGTGGGAAAAGAAATTTGATTGCATCCTGAAGATGCGCGAGTGGATGCTGGACTCGGGTCTGGCCGAAGAAGACGAACTCGTGCAGATCGAAAAAGAATCGAAAGAAGTTGCCCGGCAAGCGCGCAACGCTGCCTGGAAGACGTATCTCGCCGATACCATGGGGCAACAGCAAACCGCATTGCGTTTGCTGGAAGTGGCAGCCCGCCACAGCCCGAACGCTGCGACACTGCGGAGCCTGCGGCAGGAACTGCAAAAGACCCTCAACCCCGTGCGGAGCGACGCCGTGCGCACCGTTCGGAAAGCCTTGCGCATCTTGCGTAACGAACCGCTGAACACCGGACGGCAGCAATTACTTTCCTGGTACAACGCCATCCGCAAAGATTACGACGAGCGCTACAGCTCACACCTGCACAGCGAATCGGCCGACTCGGCCCTGCGCGTCGCTACCGTGGCGCCCGCATACAGCGACGAAAGCCCTCTGGTCGACGGGCGTGAAGTGATTCAGGCCTGTTTCGATGCGGCCTTGGGGCGCGATCCTCGCATCTTCGCTTTCGGGGAAGATGTCGGGCAGATCGGCGACGTTAACCAGGGCATGGCCGGTCTTCAGGCCAAGTGGGGGGAATTGCGCGTCACCGATACCGGGATTCGCGAACCGACCATCATCGGGCAAGGCGTCGGAACGGCGTTGCGCGGGCTGCGTCCCATCGCGGAGATCCAATACCTCGATTATACCTACTACGCCCTGCAAACGTTGAGCGACGACCTGGCGTCGTTGCACTACCGCACCAAAGGACGGCAAAAAGCGCCCGTCATCATTCGTACGCGGGGGCACCGCCTGGAAGGCATCTGGCATTCGGGCTCGCCCATTGGCGCCTTGCTGCACAGCCTGCGGGGCATTTACCTGCTGGTACCCCGCAACATGACGCAGGCGGCCGGTTTTTACAACGTGCTGTTGCAGGCCGACGATCCGGCGCTGGTGATCGAATCGTTGAATGCGTATCGCCTGAAAGAACGACTGCCCGACAACGTCGGCGAGTTTACCATTCCGCTGGGCGTACCCGAAGTGCTGCGCGCAGGCCAGGACCTGACGGTCGTCACCTACGGATCGATGTGCCGGATCGTGCTGGACGCTGCTGAGCAACTGGCCGAATACGGCATCGACTGTGAAGTGATTGACGTCCAAACCCTTTCGCCATTCGACATTCACCACTCGATCGTGGAATCGGTAAAGAAAACCAACCGGGTAATCTTTGCCGACGAGGACGTGCCCGGCGGGGCATCGGCCTACATGATGCAGCAGGTGATAGAAGGGCAGGGTGCCTACCGCTACCTGGATTCCGAACCGCGCACGCTTTCGGCACGGGCACACCGCCCGGCTTACGGTTCCGACGGCGATTATTTTTCCAAGCCCAATCTGGAAGATGTTTTCGAACTGGCCTACGCCCTGATGCACGAAGCCGATCCGCAACGGTTTCCGGCCTTGTTCGACTAAAAAGCGAAAGGCGACGTGCTGAACTACGTCGCCTTTTTAGTGCCGGCACATAACCGCTTACAGGTTGACAGGTTTCAACGAATTGTCGTAAGCAGGTTTCTCGTCCAGAATGTAATAGTCTACACCGGCGTACGAAAACAAGAACAACGTTTCCGGCATCAGGTCCGTCGTACTTTGCGTTTCCTGCATCAGCTTACCCGACAGGTTATACACCTGCAGGGTATGCACCGCGGCGGTCGTCGTTTCCGTTTTGTCTTTTTTCTTGTGCTTGCCGTTGTCGTCGGTGGCAGCGAACGTTTCTGATTTGGCGGCCGTAGCCAGAACTAGCGTCAGGGCAAGAAGGGTTTTGAGCGTTTTCATGATTGAAAGAAAATTTAGTTTAGAAAAAATACTGGGTTGCTGTCTAATTTTCCAGAAACGTGCCAACTCTATAAAAACCTTATTTTTGGCTATTAGAGGCGTATTTTGCGAGAAGGCGATGTTCGAAAACGAACACTCGGTTTCCGGAAACGAACAATCGATTTTGTAAAAAAGCGCTCTGGCGGGCGGACCTGTTTCCGTTCCCCTCCGTATCGTTCGGCTCCATCCGCAATGGCGCAACCAGAGGCAGCACGATAAATCTTTGCGCGCGCAATAAGGGTAAAGCGATACCGACTCGTCATTACAATGAACAACCTGATCCGAACCACCCGTCTATGCGTGCGTCTTCCGCTCACCATGCTTCTGCATCCGTACCGACCGATTGGGAGCACGAGGGCATGAGCGATCCGCTGGACAAAGAGTGGGCGCTGCGCGAAGCGTTTGCCACGGACCCGAGGCAGGGGTGCGAACTCCTGTTCCGGTGCTATTATACCGGCCTGTGCAGCCATGCCGTGCGGTTTGTCTACTCCCGGCAGGTGGCAGAAGATCTGGTCGGAGAGGTCTTCGCCACGCTTTGGCAAAAGCAGCTCTACCAGCAGATCAAAGGGAGTTACCGGGCGTACCTTTTTGCGGCGGTCCGCAACCGGGCGGTGACTTACCTGCGCTGGGAATTTGCCCGCGACCGCGCCTCGACCGATGCAAGTCAGCTAGAAGATCTGTTGCAACAGCCTTCGCCTGAGCAGATGATGCAATACGACGAACTGTACGGCCGCATTCGCCAAACCGTGGAGGCGCTCAGTCCGCAGAGTCGGAAAGTCTTTCTGATGAGTCGGTTTGAAGGGAAGCCGAACAAAGAAATTGCGGAAGAATTGAGCCTTTCGATCAAAACCGTGGAAGCGCACATGACCAAAGCGTTGCACGCGCTCCGCAAGGCCCTGAAAGGGGAGTGGCTGTTGCTGGTAAGTGCGCTGGGGGCCACGTTCATGCACCTGTTTTTTTAAAACCACCTCGCCTTTGTAACGACCCGTTTACTTCGATTTTCGATCATGGAGCAGCAACTCTCTCAAACCATACTTCATACCTACTTTGCCGGGCAAGCAACGCCTCTGCAAAAGCAGATGATTTTGGAGTGGTTGCAGCACGCCGAAAATCAGGAGCTTTATTACCAATGGCTGGAAGCGTGGGAAGCCGAGCACCCGCAATACATGGCCGACCCGGCTCCGGCGCTGGCGCAGTTTCAGGCCCTGTTGGACCGGCAGGCAACTCCGGCGCAACCGACTCACGTAAAAGCTCCGGCCGTGCGTCGCGTACGGTTCCGCTGGTGGTGGCCGGCGGCCGCGGCAGTTGTCATCGGCATGGGTGTGGGCTTGTTCGGTCGGTCGCTCGGGTACCGGCATTACACGACGGCCTACGGCGAGGTGCGCGAGGTATTATTGGAAGACGGCAGTCGCGTGACGCTGAATGCACACTCGTCTCTGTACGTTCCCCGTTGGTTCGGTGGGTGGGGGCGGACGGTGCGCCTGGAAGGCGAGGCCGAATTCGTTGTGCAGCCTACGGACGATCACCAACGGTTTCTGGTCGAAACTTCGGAAGGGACGGAAGTCGAAGTGCTGGGAACAACGTTTGCGATCGCCAGTCGTCCGCGAGGCACCCGGGTCGTGCTGCTGGAAGGGAGCATACAACTCCAGACGTCGGCCCAAGCCCTTACGCTGGAGCCAGGCGACGTGGCCCGGATTGGGGAGGAGGGCACCATCCATCGCCAGCAAGTCGACTCTGTGACGCCCTATCTGGCCTGGAAAGATCATCGATTTGTGTTCGACGAAACCACGCTGCGCGAAGTGGCCGATCAGGTAAACGAGATTTTCGGGGTGAAGGTCGAGATTGCCGATCCCACGTTGGCCCGCCGGACCGTGACCGGAACCTATCAGGCCGAAAATGCCGATGATCTGCTGTTGGTACTGGCCGAACTGATGGACATCGAAGTAAGCCAGCAGGGTGACGACCGTCGCCTTTCTGCCCGGCAGTAATCCCGCCAGAGGAAGCGAGGCCTTTGCCCGGATATCCCCCTTTTCGAGTATATTGCTTTTGACGTATCCTGCAACAACCTATGAGACGCTGCACCCACCACAACTTGCGGAGGCTCGCCCTGTTGGGTATGCTATCCCTTTGTGCGTGTGGTCTTTTGGCTCAACCCGGCCCCGCTGATTCCTCTTTCGCTCCGGCACACGACGACGCGGCACCTCCCGGTGCCACCCTGCCTTTACGAGAAGCATTACTGCGCCTACAGACGCATTTTGGCATTGACATTCTCTTCGAAGAGACGGCGCTCGACCGCCAGGAAGTGCCCCGGGACGCATTCGATGCGAAGCAAAGCGTAGAACAGAACCTGACCACGTTGCTGCACGCCACCGGGCTTCAGTTCCGGAAAATAAAGCACAACACGTTTCTGATCAAAGAACTCCCGGCGGGCGATACGCTACTGGCGCCGCACCGGCCTCTGTTTGGCGCACCAGTGCCGAATGAGGACACGGCGGCGGATAAAGAACCAACGGCCCTATCCGAGACGTATGCGATCTCGGGGCGGGTGACCGACGTGCGCGGCATGCCGCTGCCGGGCGTAAACGTCTGGGAAAAAGGTACAACCAACGGAACGGTGACCAATCGGGAAGGGCGATGTTCGCTGCCGGTGTCGGAAGGAGCCGTGCTGGTCTTCAGTGCGGTGGGGTTCAGGCCGCAGGAAGTGCGGGTGGCAAACCGCGCCAGCGTCGACATCGCACTGCGGGAGAATGTGCTGGCCCTGAATGAAGTGGTGGTGGTGGGCTACGGCGCGCAGCGCAAAGAAGACGTCACGGGGGTGGTTGAGACCGTTGAGGTGCAGTCGTTTAACCAGGGCGCGATTGTGACGCCCGATCAGCTCATCAGTGGTAAAGTGGCGGGTGTTCAGATCACGCAAAATTCAGGGGAGCCAGGCGGGCAGACCTCCGTCCGCATCCGGGGTGGCACCTCGATCAATGCCAGCAATGAGCCCCTGTACGTGATCGACGGCGTGCCGATCGACAATGCGCCCTTCAACCCGCGTGGTTTCACGGCCGGGCGTAACCCACTCAACGCACTGAATCCGGCCGATATCGAGTCGTTCACGGTGTTGAAAGATGCCTCCGCTACCGCCATTTACGGCTCGCGTGGGGCCAACGGCGTCATCCTCATCACGACCAAGAAAGGCCACGCCGGCGAAGACGTACGCGTTCACTACGACGGTTGGGTTTCGGCGGCCACCCTTGCCAGGGGGGCGTCGGTCCTGAATGCCGAACAGTTCAGCCACCTGATCCGGGAACAGGCTCCGGAACGCGCGCCTTTTATCGGTACCGCCGCAACGGACTGGAGTCGGGCGATCTACCAAACGGCCTGGGGGCAGAACCATGCGCTGAGCCTGACGGGTGGAGGCAAACACTCGGGCTACCGGGCTTCGGTCGGGTTTATGGACCAGAACGGTATTCTGAAAACCTCGCGGACCCAGCGCACCAGCGTTTCGCTCGGCCTGCGCGAAGATCTTCTCAACGACCAACTGCGCCTGGATCTGCACCTGAAAGGTGCCTACGCTTACGACTGGTTCGCGCCGCTGACCGCCATTGGCCATGCGGCGCGATTCAATCCCACTCAACCCGTTTACGACGCGGACAGTCCCTGGAGCGGTTTCTACGAAGAAGCTAACGACCTGGCACCGAAAAATCCGGTGGCCGAACTCGCCCTGACGCGCGACCAGGGGCAGCAATACCGGAGCATCGGCAACCTGCAGCTCGATTACCAACTGCCCTGGCTTACCGGCCTGAGTGCGAAACTGAACGTAGGCTACGACCTCCAGAACGGCGACCGAAAGCGGCTCCTGCCCACCACTTTGCGGTCGCAGTACACCACGCACGGCGAAATCAGAGTCGCCGACGTGACGCGCACCAACAAGGTGCTCGATACCTATCTGACGTATCGCCGCGCGTTCGAAGCGTTCCAAAGTACGGTCGAGATGACCGGTGGCTATTCGTACCAGGATTTTCGTAACGTCTATCCCGAGTACCTGGGCTTCGATTTTTCGTCGACCCTGCAAAACGAACTGGGCTTTGACAATCCGCGCTATGTGCGACAGACCGAGCACGTCACCACGGTGCTGGCGAATCGGCTGATTGCCTTTTTCGGACGCATGAACTACACCTGGAAAGACCGTTACCTGATGACGGTCACGGTGCGTCGCGACGGCTCTTCGCGCTTCGGGCGGAGCCACCGGTGGGGCACTTTTCCGTCGGCGGCGGTGGGCTGGCGTGTGAACAACGAGCCTTTTCTGGCGCAGGCAACGTGGCTGTCGACGTTGAAGCTGCGGTTAGGGTGGGGCGTTACGGGCAACCAGGACATTCCTGACTATCGGTTTTTGCCGACGTACATGCCGGGCGACGGACGTACGCAGGTGCAGTTCGGCGATGAGTTTGTCTCGACGCTGCGGCCCAACGGGTACGATCCTAACCTGAAGTGGGAAGCGACGCGTTCGGTCAATCTGGGGCTGGAATACGGTTTCTGGCAGAACCGCCTTTCCGGTGCGGTGGAACTCTACCACAAAAAAACGGACGATCTATTGTTCGAAGTGGCGGTGCCCGCCGGGGCTAACCTTTCCAATCTGATTCTCACCAACATTGGTACGGTCGAAAACCGTGGCCTTGAATTCAGCCTGAACAGCAAAGTGGTCGCCCGCCAGCGCGCGACCTGGGAGGTAGGACTGGTAGCAGCCTATAATCATAACCAAGTGCTGCGCCTGGCCGGCAGCGTCGATCCCGATTTTCAGGGGTATCCCACCGGCTTGATTTTCGGCGGAACGGGCAATACCGTACAGATTTTACGCGAAGGAGAGCCCGTTAACGCCTTTTTTGTGTTCCGACACAAGCTGGATGCGAACGGAAATCCGCTGCCCGACGGCGTGGATCATAACGGCGACGGTGTCCTCAACCCGGCGGATCTGTACCAGGACCTGAACGGCGATGGCCTGGTGAACGAACAGGACCGCGCGCCTTTTCACGCCCCGGCACCGCAGATGCTGTATGGCCTTACGTCCGGCGGAACGGTGGGCCCTTTCGACTGGAGTGTAACCCTGCGGGCGCAAACCGGCAATTACGTTTACAACAATGGCGCCTCGTATGCCGCCCTGAGCCGCATCACGACCGAAATCACGCCGACCAACCTGCCGACTTCGTATGCCGCTACGCAGTTTCTGGTGCCACAGTACTTTTCCGATCGCTTTGTCGAACGGGCGTCGTTTGTGCGTTTGGATAACCTGACGGTCGGTTGTAACCCGCTGTCGCGGTCCGAACTTGTGCAACTGCGCGTGTACGCTACCGCGCAAAATCTCTTTGTTCTGACGCCGTACAGCGGGCCGGACCCGGAGATCGGCAACATCAGTGGCAAAACCGAAGAAATGCGGTACGGTATCGACGATGCCCTGTATCCGCGGGCACGTACGTTTCTATTGGGCATTCACCTCAGCTTTTGAACGGGTAGTATGAAGCAGCTGAGCCACATCATCGCGGGAATTTGCATGCTGACGCTGGCGGCCTGTACCGACCTGGATCTGGAGCCGCAAAGCAGCCTGACCAGCGACAACGCTTTCGCTTCGCCCGATGCTTACCAGGCGTTTCTGGCGCGGGTGTACGCGGGCCTTTCAGTGAGTGGACAACAGGGCCCCTCGGGCGATCCGGACATCAAAGGTATCGACGAAGGATTCTCCAATTACCTACGGCAGTACTGGAAAGCGCAGGAGCTCACGACCGACGAGGCCGTGATCGGGTGGAGTGATGCCGGCTTGTCCGATTACCACGATCACGACTGGACGGCCGCCAACCAGTTTATCACGGCGCTCTACAACCGAGTCTTCTATCAGATCTCCATCAGCAACGAATTTTTGCAGGAAACGACGGACGAGAAATTGGACAGCCGTGCCGTTGGCGAGCCGCTGCGTACCCAGATCCGACGCTTCCGGGCCGAAGCTCGCTTTTTGCGGGCGCTCAGCTACTGGCACGCCCTTGATCTGTTTGGGCCCGTGCCGTTCTATACCGAAACGCATCCCCACGGCGAAGCGCCCGATCAGGCATCGCGGCAGGACGTCTTTGCGTTTGTGGAGCGGGAACTGCTGGCGATAGAAGCCGATCTGTACGCCCCCCGGCAAGGGCCGTACGGTCGGGCTGACCGGGCTGCGGCGTGGACGCTGCTGGCCAAGTTGTACCTGAATGCGGAAGTCTACACCGGCCAGCCGCGGTATGGCGATTGTCGGGTCGTCTGCGAGCAAATTCTGGGCGCGGGTGTCTATGCACTGACGCCGGTGTACCTGCACCTGTTCCGGGCCGACAACCACACGTCGCCGGAAATCATCTTTCCCATTACGTTTGACGGACTGCATACCCAGACGTTCGGCGGCATGACGTTCCTGACGCATGCGGCGGTGGGGGGGCGCATGGACGCGGCCGACTACGGCATCGACGGTGGGTGGTGGGGCCTGCGGACGACCCGCGCCCTGGTGGAGCGTTTCCCGGGGGGAAGTGCAACGGCCGACGGACGGGCCACGTTCTATACCGACGGGCAGACGCTGGAGATCGACGCTTTGTCGGATTTTACGCAGGGATATGCCCTGCCCAAGTTCACGAACCGGACGGCCGCAGGCGCGGCGGGCTCGCATGCTACGTTCCCCGACACCGATTTTCCGTTTTTTCGATTGGCCGATGTCTACCTGATGTATGCCGAGGCGGTAGTACGGGGCGGTGGGGGCGACCGGGTTCGGGCGCTTGCGTACGTTAACCAGCTTCGCGAACGGGCGTACGGCACAACCGAAGGGACGCTGACCGAAGCGGATCTGACGCTGGCGTTTCTCCTGGACGAGCGGTCGCGGGAGTTGTACTGGGAAGGCCAACGCCGGACTGACCTGATTCGTTTCGGGCAGTTTACCACCCACGGGCGCTGGCCCTGGAAAGGGGGCGTGAAAGAAGGCAAGCCCACCGAAGCGTTCCGCGAATTATTCCCGCTGCCGGCCTCCGAACTGCTGGCCAATCCTAAATTGATACAAAATCCTCATTACTAACCTGCAACCGAAGTTCGCGTAACAACAGGATAAGATTTGGTGGTGTAAGTAGGACTGAGCCCCGGCGAGAGCAATTCTTGCGCGGGGTTCGTCCCTTTTTAACGGGCGTGTTTCTCCGAAATTTTCTCGAAATACTCGGAGACACTGGTCGCTCGCCGGAAAAACGACTTGAGCAACGTAAAGGCAAACAGCCCGCTGCCCAAAAACATCAGCAGGTTCCAATAGAGGGCCACCGGGGTGGTATAAGGTTCGAGCAGAAGCGCTTCCGGCGCAATGGTCAGCAGGTCCGATTCCAACAGGTGCAGGTTGTCAGCACTTAGCTTCTCCAGGCCCGCTTTGGTCACACCGCTCAGTAGGGTGCTGTCGGGCAGGAGGCAAGTGTTGTAGTTTTCGCAATTGCGGGGGCGTTTGGGAAGTTGCACCAGCAGATGAGCCGTTACGGGCTGCCCGGCGAGCAGGCGATCCTGCTGTGCCTGGCTGATGACCGGATAAGTAATGTCTGTGGTCAGCGAGCGCTCGTCGGCCGAAGTCAGGTACGGCCCGGCGGCAATGGCGTTGTGGATGGTCACGTAACGAGGATCGTGCGCGCCCTCGGTTTCCAGCGCCGCAATATCCGCCTCGTACGGCGTGCGGGCGTAGTAGTTAATTTTAAGGCCGTCGAGACCTTTCCAGGAGACGAAGAAGAAGAGCGCCCCGAACAGGAGCTTGTTGAAGATGGTGCGCATCAGCTAGTAGACAGACCAGCGGGCAAATTACGGGACGTGCCAAACAAAAAAAGACAAAACGTGTTTCCGAAGAGTACAGGCGTCCGACGCCGCACCGATTCGTTGTGCCTATCGCTGCGTTCCGGCAAATATGCACGGGAGAAGGTTCTGATTCTGCAACTAAATCCGTAGGTTCGCTACGCGAAGTGGGATCAGTCCGATCGAAGCGTACATGGCGCGACAGGCCTCGGCAGTATTTTTTGGGCTACGCGGGTGTGGTTTCTTCATGCTACTCTAGGCCCAGGAGTGCGCTCTCCTACCCAACAGGCCGAAGGTCGCGAGCGGCGAAAGACTGAGAAACTAGAAGCAATTTGTACTTTATAGTGACGTTGTTCCTCGGAAAGTGGGCGTAAGGAGCCATACTTTTTCCGGATGCTTCCGCTTCCCGAACAACCGACCAGATACATTATTTTACGCGATTTTGAATCCTTTGCCATCTTCTGAGTTTGGCCAGACCCCGTGGCTACACGACTTATACATGCAGGCTCCGGTTGCCATCGGAATTTACCTCGGTGAGCAGCACGTCATTCAGTTTGCCAACCCCCGCATGTGCGAGATTTGGGGGCGCAGCTTCCAACAGGTGATCAATACGCCACTCTTCAAAGCATTGCCCGAAGTCAGCGGACAGGGATTTGAGGAGATTCTGGCCGACGTGTACCATCGGGGAGTGCCTTTTACGGGCGACGAGTTGCCGGCCACCCTGCAACGGAACGGCAAGCTGGAACTGGCATACTTCAACATCCTGTATGATCCGCTGCGCAACGAGCAGAACGAAGTGTACGGCGTTTTGCAAACCGCCATCGAAGTGACCGAATTGGTGGAAGCGCGTAAAAAGGCCGAGTACAACGAGGAAACCCTGAAAGTCGCGCTGGAAGCCGCCCGCATGGGTACTTTCCTGGTCGATTTTGTGCACCAATCCTTAACCACTTCCAAAAGCTACGACCAGATTTTTGGCTATGCCGACGGCGACTTCGTCTGGGATCAGACGCGCTTCTGGCGCCATGTGCTGCCGGAAGATCGGCCCGAGCTCGAAGCGGTCTACCAACGAGGCTTGCAAGAAGGCACGCTTGATTTCGAAACGCGCATTCGGTGGGAAGACGGAAGTCTGCACTGGGTGCAGGTCAAGGGTAAAATATCCTTCAACCTCAAGGGAAATCCGATGCACCTGACGGGCATCGTCATGGACATTACGGAGCAGCGACAGGCCGCCGAACGCGAACGGCAACTGGCCGCCGAACAGGCCGCCCGCTTGGAAGCCGAACGGCAAGGGAAAATCCTCCACGATTTGTTCATGCACGCTCCGGCGCTGATCTGCATTCTGAATGGGCCGACCCACACCTTTACGTTGGTGAATCCCCTTTACCAACAGTTATTTCCGGGGCGGCAGTTACTTGGGGTGCCGTTGCTGGAGGCCTTGCCGGAATTGACCGGCCAGCCCATCGAGGGCATCATCAACCAGGTCTATGAAACCGGCGAGACGTTTGTCGGCAAAGAAGTCCCTGTGGAACTGAAGCGGGACGACACGCGCCAGCTGGTAACTACCTATTTCAACTTCGTCTACCAGGCCATGCGCGACAAGGACGAGAACGTCAGTGGCATTTTGGTCTTTGCGTTCGATGTGACGGAACAATTGCTGGCCCGCAAACAGATCGAGCACAATGCAGAGAGCCTGCGGCTGGCCCTGGAGGCCGGCAGTATGGGCACCTGGGATCTGGATCTGGTCCGGCAGACTACCGTTCGGACGATCCAGCACGATGCCATTTTCGGTTACGAACGCCTGCTCGATCACTGGGATTACGAGAGCTTTATGCGCCACGTGCTGCCGCAGTACAAAGAGGAAGTCGCCCGTGCTTTTCAGAAATCGTACGCGAGCGGTGAACTTAACTTTGAAACGCGCATCCAGACCATCGATAACCATTTGCGGTGGATTGCCGTACGCGGCCGCACGTTCTACCAGGACGCGCAACCGATCCGCATGGCCGGGGTCGTGATGGACATCACTTCGCGCAAGCGGGTCGAAGAGCAGTTGCAGCAACTGACCGAAGAGCTGGCCAGCAGCAATGAAGAATTGCTGGCCGCCAACGAAGAGATTCGGGCGGGTATGGAAGAGCTTTCGCTGGCCAACAAGCAGCTGCGGCTGATCAATGCCGATCTGGACAATTTCATTTATACCGCCTCGCACGACCTGAAAGCGCCCATCCTCAACATCGAAGGGCTGATGAAACTTCTGGTGCGCAACCTGCCGATCGAGAGCCTGGAGAACCAGACGGTCACCAAGATCATGAGCTCGATCGACAATTCGGTCAAGCGATTCCAAACTACTATCGAAGAGCTGGCCAACATCACCAAGCTCCAGCGCGAATCCGAAGAGCCCGTGCTGATCGAGTTTGCGACGGTGGTGCGGGACGTACTGCTCGACTTGCAGACGCAGGTAGAAGAAGCAGAACCGCACATCGAAACGCATTTTGAAGCCTGCCAGCCCCTGCGCTTCTCCTATAAAAACTTGAAGAGTGTTTGTTACAACCTGATTTCCAACGCCATAAAGTACCGGGCACCAGAGCGTCCCCTAACGATTTCGATCACTTGTTACCAGGAAGCAAGTTATCAGGTGCTGGAGGTAGAAGACAACGGGTTGGGCATGAAAGAAGAAAACATTCCGAAGGTGTTCAGCATGTTCAAGCGGCTGCATACGCACGTCGAGGGGTCGGGCGTAGGGCTTTACCTAGTTAAGCGCATCGTCGACAACGCCGGCGGCAAGGTCGAGGTGGAAAGTGAGGAAGGCGTCGGGACCACGTTCCGCGTTCTGTTGCCCATGGACTGACCGCCGTGCGGTTCCCTGTTTTTTTCGTACTTTCGAACAAGGTAGCCAGGGTTCGGTCGGCTGCCGTGCGGTTCTGTTACTACATCCATGCTTTCTAAAAAAACCAAATATGCGATCAATGCCCTGGTTCGTCTCGCCAAGGAGAAAGAGCGTGGGCCCATTCTGATCAGTGAAATCTCGGAGCGGGAAAACATTCCCAAGAAATTTCTGGAAGCCATTCTGCTGGACCTGAAAAATGCGGGTGTGCTGGGTAGCAAAAAAGGGAGGGGTGGAGGCTATTACCTGCTGCGCGATCCGGCGGAGGTCAATCTGGCGGACGTGATCCGTCTGTTCGACGGGGCGCTGGCGCTGTTGCCCTGCGTAACGTATAAGTATTACGAGCGTTGTGAAGAGTGTCGCGACGAAGAAACCTGCGGCATCCGCGACGTGATTGCGCAAGTGCGTGACCAAACGGTGAAGATCCTGAAAGACAACACATTAGCGGACATCATACGCCGGGAAGAGACGCTGAAGATCACGCCCTGAAATTTTTTTACATCAAAGTCTACTAAGTCTGTAGGTTTTTAGATTTATTGTTCGAATCTTTGTGAACGAGATCGGGGCGCGTGACGCGCTAGACTCAGGTGTGCTTCTGGAAAGAAGCAATTTTTTTGCCTTATAAATCTATTATTTCTGTAGACTTTATTGATTTATGATATGAAACAGGTACGCTTTCTTCTTTTCCTCCTGGTGCTGGTCACGGCGATTGCCCCGTGGGTCCGCGCGCAAAACAGCCCCGTATTGATCACCGGACAGGTCCACGATACCCAAACGCAGGAACCCCTGATTGGCGTCAACGTCATGGTCCAGGGCACCGTAACCGGTACCATCACCGATGCCGACGGAAATTTCAGCCTGCGTACGCAGTTGCGCCTGCCGCTGGTGCTGGTCTTTTCGATGGTGGGATTCGAGCCTCGGGAGGTCACGCTCAACAGCGCTAACACCGGCCTGAACGTTTCGCTCAATGCACAGACCGTCCTGGCCGACGAAGTGGTGGTTACGGCTTCGCGGGTAGAAGAACGCATTGCGCGGTCGCCGGTCGCCATCGATAAGCTCGACATTCGGGCCATCAAGGAGACACCCGCCCCGACCTTTTTCGATGCGCTGGAAAGCGTGAAGGGCATTCAGATGACAACGTCGAGCATGGGCTTCAAGGTGCCGAACGCGCGTGGCTTCAACAATACGACCAACGCGCGTTTTACCCAACTGGTCGACGGAACCGACGTGCAGTCGCCCGGCATCGGAGCACCGATTGCAAACACACTCGGCCCGACGGAACTCGATATTGAAAGTATTGAAATTATGCCCGGGGCTTCGTCGGCCCTCTACGGCATGAATGCCCTGAACGGAATGATCAACATCCAGACCAAAAGCCCATTCCTTTACCAGGGCCTGAGCGTCTACCAGAAAGTGGCAGTCAACCACATCAACGATCCCGATCTGCCGGCAAAGCCGTTTACCGAAACGGCCCTGCGCTACGCCAAGGCCTTTAACGACCGCTTTGCTGTTAAAATCAACCTGGGGTACACACGAGGCACCGACTGGGTCGCCAACGATACGCGCGACCTGAACCCGGATGCCAACGCTTCGGTAGGCCTGACCGGTGCCGATAATCCGGGGCTGGACCCGATCAACAGCTATGGCAACGAAAACTCGAACCGGCGTAACCTTGAGGTCGACGGAAAGCTTTATCAGGTGCGGCGCACAGGCTATTACGATCGGGAGATCACTAACTACAACATCGAAAACATCAAAGCCGATGTGGCCCTGCACTACCGTCTGACCGAGCGCCTGGAGGCCATCTATACCTACAAAGTGGGTCGTGCCGACGCCAATTACACGCGCGGGAACCGCATTGGCCTCGACGACTTTCTGCTGCAACAGCACCGGGTGGAACTGAAGGGCCCGCGTTTCCTGCTGCGCGCTTACGAAGTGCACGAAAATTCCGGCAATAGCTACAACATGCGTCCGCTGGGCGAAAACCTGGATCGCTCCTTCAAGTCAGACGACGTGTGGTTTGCCGACTATAAAACGGCGCTGACGACACAGCTCGACGCCGGCGTAGCGCAGGCAGAAGCCCACCGGCTGGCGCGTCAGGCTGCCGATGCGGGTCGATTCCAGCCCGGCACGCCGGAGTTTGAGGCGGAACGCAAACGGCTGATCGGCATCAACAACTGGGACCAGGGCGCCTGGTTGCTCATGAAAAACCGCTTCTATCAGGCCGAAGGGCAGTACGACCTGAGCGAGCTGGTCAACAACCGGTTCAACCTGCTGGTGGGAGCCGACCACCGAACCTATGTAATTTATCCGGACGGCAACAGTTTCATCAATCCGGACGAGCCAGGCGAAAATCTGTACTACAGCAAGACCGGCGGTTTTGTGCAGATAAGCCGGACGATGCTGGACAAACGCCTGAAGGTGACGGGATCGTTGCGCCTCGACAAGGCCGACTATTTCAAAAGCAAACTCAACCCACGGGTTTCGGTGGTGTATACGGCCAATGAAGTGCACAACTTCCGGGTTTCGTACCAGAACGGCTATCGCTTTCCGACCATTTTCGAAGGGTTTTCGTACGTGAACAACGGCGGCATCCGGCGCCTGGGAGGCTTGCCCCTGATGTCGCAGCGGGATCAGATTTTCGAAAACTCGTACGTGCGCTCGTCGGTCGATGCGTTCCAAAAAGCGGTGGTGAGCGATGTCAATACCCTGGGACTGACCCGCGAAGAAGCGGCACTGAAGAACAAAGATCTCCTGCTCCGCAACACCTACACTTATCTGCAACCCGAGCACATCCACGCGTTCGATGCGGGCTATCGCGCTTCGCTTTTCAACAACAAGCTGTACGTCGATGTGGATTTGTATTTCAACATCTACAGCAACTTCATCGATCAGCTGGAGGTCGCGGTGCCCAACCGGGGAACCATCGGGCAGGTACAGGAAGGGGGCGTCGATTCCACCCTTTTCCAGATGGTCGACACCCGTACGCAGGAGCGGTACCGCATGTGGACCAATTCGACCAGCATCACGTATAACTACGGCGCTTCGGTGGGACTGGCCTACAACCTGTACAAGAATTATACGCTGAGCGGCAACCTGAGCTATGCAGTGCTGGACCGCGTCGCCAAACGCGATCCGCTCGAAGCCGCCTTCAACACGCCCCAATACATAGTCAACATGAGTTTCGGCAACCGGCAGGTGCTCAAAAACCTGGGCTATAACCTGGCCTGGCACTGGCAGGATGCCTTCCTGTGGAAAGCGTCGCTGGCCAACGGCACCGTACCGGCCTACCAAACGGTCGACGCGCAGGTGACTTACCGCGTGCCTTCCTGGAAGGCGACCGCGAAGCTGGGAGGCTCTAATCTGCTCAACCACCGTTACGTCCAGTACATCGGCGGACCTACGGTCGGCGCGATTTACTACTTGGCCCTGACGTTCGACGGCTTACTGAACTAACCACTTTTTCTAATCCTTGCGGAGCAATTCCATGAAACGAATCATGAACCAGGTAGCGGGCGTGTTGCACATTCCCGCCCTGACCATCGGTGCTAAAACGTACCATCCCGGGCGACTGTTGATGCTCCTGCTGTCGCTCGTGTTTCTTTACAGCATGATGTTGCTGGTCGACTGGATCGGGTGGGGGCAGCTACTCGCGTTCAAGAGCGTGCTGTACGAGCACCGCGTCGAACTTCTGCAGTACATGGCCGTCGGGTTTGTTGCGCAACTGATCGATGGCGCGCTGGGCATGGCCTACGGGGTGAGTTCCACCTCGTTTCTGCTGAGCCTGGGGTTGCCTCCGGCCGCCGCCAGCGCCAGCGTGCACCTGGCCGAGGTATTCACCACGGGTTTTTCGGGGCTGGCTCACCTCACGTTCCGAAACGTGAGCCGGAAACTGCTGGGACGGCTCATTTTGCCGGGGATGATCGGTGCGGCGGCCGGTGCCTATCTGCTGAGCAGCTTCGACGGTGATTTTATGAAACCGTTCATTTCGCTCTACCTCCTGATCATGGGGGGCATCATCATCCGCAAGGCGTTGCGCAAACAATCGCCTGCCGAGCAATCCACGAAGAACCTGGGCGCACTGGCCGCATTCGGCGGACTGGTCGATGCCATTGGTGGCGGAGGCTGGGGGCCGGTCGTGACCACCACGTTGCTGGGGCGGGGACACCACGCCCGTTACGTAATTGGGTCGGTCAATACGGCCGAGTTTTTTGTGGCGCTGACCAGCTCGATCTTCTTTCTGCTGATGCTGGGCAGCCAGCCGTGGCTCATCGTGATGGGGCTGGTGTTGGGCGGGCTCTTCTCGGCGCCGTTGGCCGCGTGGCTCTGCCAGCGCCTGAAGCCGCGCACGCTGATGCTGATCGTCGGGACGGTGATTATCCTCCTGAGCCTGCGCACCGTATTCACCAGTTGGGTACTGTAACGCATTTGAAATTTTGCTACCTTACGTGCCCTTGATTTTTAGATTATTCATCCCAAAATACTTACTATCATGGCACTTCGATTAGGCGATGTAGCTCCTGATTTTACCGCTGAAACGACAGAAGGCACCATTCATTTTCACGAATGGCTGGGCGATAGCTGGGGCGTACTTTTTTCGCACCCGGCCGATTTTACGCCCGTTTGCACCACGGAACTAGGCACTGTGGCGCGCTATAAACCTGAGTTCGAAAAGCGTAATGTAAAGGTGATCGCCCTGAGTGTAGATCCGCTCGGATCGCACAACGAATGGGTAAAGGACATCAACGAAACCCAGAAAACCAACGTGAACTACCCGATGATTGCGGACGAAGATCAGCACGTGGCGAAGCTCTACGA
This sequence comes from Catalinimonas alkaloidigena, assembly GCF_900100765.1. Taxonomy (NCBI): domain Bacteria; kingdom Pseudomonadati; phylum Bacteroidota; class Cytophagia; order Cytophagales; family Catalimonadaceae; genus Catalinimonas; species Catalinimonas alkaloidigena. Next base: position 857,983 of record NZ_FNFO01000002.1, read on the forward strand.
CATGATCCACCCCAATGCGTCGGACACGCTGACCGTACGTTCGGTGTTCATCATCGGAGCCGATAAAAAAATAAAGCTGATTCTGACGTATCCGGCCTCAACCGGGCGCAATTTCGACGAGATTCTGCGGGTGATCGACAGCTTGCAGCTCACGGCGAATTATAGTGTGGCGACTCCCGCCAACTGGCAGCACGGGCAGGACGTGGTGATTTCGCCTTCGATCAAGGACGAAGACATTCCGGCCAAGTTTCCGAAAGGTCACCAGAAGGTGAAGCCGTACCTGCGTACGACGCCGCAGCCTAACCTGGACTAGTCAACACGACTTTTAAACCCACAAAAAAAGCCCGCGACCAGAAGTTGCGGGCTTTTTTAGGTTCAGGTGGTTTGGTTATTCAATAAAATCTTCGCGCAACTGGCCCGTCTGGTAATCGAGCATAATCTTGCGAAATACGTTGGCAAAACGGGCCTGCGCCAGTTCGGACTTGGCTTGCACGAGGTTGGTGTTGGCCGTATACAGTTCTACAAAATCGCCCGCGCCCAACTTGAACCGCTCGTTCTGCGCCTCGTACGCGAGTTGCGCCGCCTCAACACTGATTTTAGCGGCATCGAGTTGTTCGACAGCGGCCTGGTATTCCAGCAGCGCCGTCTGTATGTCGGTAAAGATGGTCCGTTTCAGCTTCTCTTCGTTGAGCTGGGCTTCGCGCAGTTGAGTTTTGGCGCGAATTACTGTGGTGCGGGTCTGGTAACGACTGAAAATCGGGATGCTCAGACTCAGACCATAATAGGTGTTAGGGTTACGAACCCAGAATTGCTCGTCGAACGGAACCACACTTTCCTCGCCCGCCGGGTTTTGCTGCCGTACGGAGGTGGAGTAGCGGGTCGCGTATTCGTAGAACGCCGAAAGCGTAGGCATGTAGCTGGCCCGCTGCACTTGCAAATTGCTCTGCCAGGCTTCGATCAGCTTTTCCTGCTGCTGCACATCGGGTCGGTTTTGTAGGGCCAGATCGTACATTTCGTTCAGATCCAGGCTGTTGTTTTCGAGCTGAATGCTGTTTTCGACCGATTGCGGGCTGCTGAGGTAAAAGGGGCGGGTAGGCGGGAGCTGTAGCAATTGGATGAACTGGGCCTGATCGACCCGATATTTGTTCTTGGCCTGGATTAACTGTAACGCCAGTTTTTTGACCTGAGCCCGCTGGTTGTAATAGTCGGTAATGGGGCGTGTGCCAATTTCCGCATAGTTTTCGAGCAGCGTTTCCAGTTGCTGCTGGTCGTCCAGGTTCTGCTGCGCGATGGCGACCAACTCACGGTCCAGGAGGACTTGCAGGTAATTCTGCGCAACCAGCGAGACGAGTTGCTGGCGCTGTTGTTCGATGCCTTTGCGTTGCGCGATGACCTGTGCCTGACTCGCCCGCAGTTGGTTGATCCGCCCAAACCCTTGGAACAAGTTCAGGTTGGCCGTAAAACCAGCATTCATCTGTTCGAGCGTTGTCGTAAACAGCCGCCCGGTCGACTGGTCGAAGTACAACCCTTTGGAGCGAAACGCATTAGAGTAGAGAGATGCACTGGGCAGAAAGTTGGCGTAAGCCTGCGCGCGTTGTGCTTCGTTCAGGTCCAACTGGTTTTCGAGCAACCGCAGGTCCAGGTTCTGCTGACGGGCAATGCGCACGGCCTGCTCGAACGTGAGGGTGTCGGTCTGTGCCGCGGCCGAAAAGGCGACGCACGTTCCAAGCAGGAGACAGAAGAGTTTTTTCATGACAAAGACGAGTTGGCGCTGATGGGTTGAGTTTTTTCATCGCTGACGACCATGCCGTCCAACAATTGCACGATGCGCCCGCCGTACTGTGCGTTCTCTTCCGAGTGCGTTACCTGCAGGATCGTAATGCCTTCTTCCTGATTCAGCTTCTGGAACAGCTCCATGATTTTTCGGCCCTGTTCCGAGTGCAAATTTCCCGTAGGTTCGTCGGCCAGCAGAAGCTTCGGTTGCACAGCCAGTGCCCGGGCCACGCCCACCAGCTGCTGCTGTCCGCCCGAAAGCTGGTGCGGAAACAGGTCGCGTTTGGCGACGATGTTGAAGCGGTCGAGCAGGTCAGACACAATGCGCTTGCGGTCGTCCGATTTTACTTTCTTATAAAGCAGCGGCGTCTCGATGTTTTCGTAAACCGTCAGCTCGTCGATGAGGTGATAGGCCTGGAAGATGAACCCGATGTTGTTCTTGTGGAGATCCGACCGTTTCCGTTCGCTGAACGTATGCACCGGTTCGCCTGCAAAGTAGTACTCGCCTTCGGAGGGTTCGTCGAGCATGCCGATGATGTTCATCAGCGTGGATTTCCCCGATCCGCTAGGCCCCATGATGGTCACAAATTCTCCTTTTTCAATCTCCAAATTGATATCTTTCAGTACAAAAGTCTGGTGGAGTTTGGTGCGGTAGTACTTGTCGATGTGTCGGAGCTGAATCATGATGATCGGATTTTGTTGGATGATGATCGAATAGCCGTTGCCAACAAGCATGCCATGTCCCACAGGGTGAATCAGAGGCCGAAAAGTGGGGGAGTTGTGTCCGATAACGGACAGCGGGTGTTCGGTTGCGTACAAGCAAAAGGCCCCAAACGAAACGATGCTGCGGGAAAGTAGCGTGTCGGCACGAAAAAGCTACGCTACGAAATTTCCGGGCACAAAACAAAATCTAATCCCTATATTTGACGCTATAGGGTGTATTTTGTGCATTTGCATGCGCAACTACCTTTCGCCCGTAACGGTTACTTCGTTCGTCAATCAAACGCTTTCATCTCCTAATTTTTCTGCATGAAAAGAGTTATACTTTTCTTATCTGCTCTGCTGTTGCTGAGCCCGGTATGCTACGGACAAGAGGCAGCACAAACCATCGACCAGCAAATCAATTCTGTTTTTGAGCCGGTGACCGAGGCCATTGAGGCGGTGGTGTTCTTTACCATTCCTGTCGGTGGCGGGCGGTCCATTCCTTTCGTCCTGATCTGGCTCATTGTAGGCGCCTCCGTGTTTACCGTCTACATGGGATTTATCAACATTCGGGGCTTCAAACACGCCATCGACGTGGTCCGAGGCCGTTTCGACGATCCTAACGATGCCGGTGAAGTAAGTCACTTTCAGGCACTTACGGCAGCACTATCCGGAACGGTCGGAATCGGCAACATCGGCGGTGTGGCCCTGGCCATCTCGACCGGTGGGCCGGGGGCTACGTTTTGGATGATCCTGGCCGGGCTATTGGGGATGTCGTCCAAATTTGTAGAATGTACGCTGGGCCTGAAATACCGTGACGAACACGCAGACGGTACGGTTTCGGGCGGACCGATGTATTACCTGAGTAAAGGATTCGCCAAGCGCGGTTGGGGCGGCGTCGGAAAAGTACTGGCGGGTTTCTTTGCCATTGCCTGTATCGGCGGATCGTTCGGGGGGGGGAATATGGTGCAGATCAACCAGGCTACCCAACAGTTGATTCAGGTAACCGGCGGCGAAGAAAGCTTCTTTTTTGAGAACAAATGGTTGTTTGGGGTCGTGATGGCTCTGGTCATTGCGGTCATCATCATCGGGGGGATCCGCAGCATCGCGAAGGTGACGGACAAAGTAGTCCCCTTTATGGTCGGGATTTACATCCTGGGCGCCCTTGCTGTAATTGCGGTGAATTTTCGGCAGATTCCGACGGCTTTTTCCGCCATTATTGAAGGGGCGTTTTCGCCCGATGCTGTGTTCGGTGGTATCTTGGGCGTTCTGTTGGTAGGATTTCAGCGTGCCGCGTTTTCGAACGAGGCTGGGGTGGGATCGGCTTCAATCGCCCACTCCGCTGCCAAGACCGACGAACCGATCAGTGAAGGCATTGTCGCCTTGCTGGAGCCCTTTATCGACACGGTCGTAATCTGTACAATGACGGCCCTGGTGATCATCATTACCGATGCCTATCAGGCAGGCGATTCTGAAGGGGTGCGTCTTACTTCCCGGTCATTTGCTACGGTCTTTTCCTGGTTCCCTTACGTGCTCTCCATCGCGGTCATCCTGTTTGCGCTGTCTACCATGATTTCCTGGTCTTATTACGGCCTGAAAGCCTGGACGTACCTGTTCGGTGAAACGCGTGCGGCCGATATCTCTTATAAAGTGATCTTCTGCATTTTCGTTGTGGTAGGGTCTGCCATCAAAGCCACCAGCGTATTCGACTTTGGCGATGCCATGATTTTCGCCATGTGTTTTCCCAACATGGCGGGATTGTATCTGTTAGCGCCCGAAGTGAAACGCGACCTGACCCGTTACCTGAAGGAAGTAAAATCGGGGAAAATCAAGCAGTATTTTTAAGCGATAAAAGACTTAAAACACAAAAGCCCCGGCTGCAAACTGCAACCGGGGCTTTTTAATGTCTATCTACTAGCTCTACTCTTCAACTACTTCCACTTCTACACGCTTGTTTTTGTAAGCGAGCGTCGACTTTTTATCGTACACCGGGCGTTTCCCACCCCAACCGACAGTTTCAATACGGTCTGTAGAAATCCCGTTGAAAACCAGGTAGTCGCGAATAATGTCGGCACGAAGCTGAGACAAATGCTTGGCTGAGCCTGTCGTCTCTTTGGTGGTGCCGTTTACGTAGAAGAAGTTGTGAGCATCTTCATTGCGGACAATGATCTTGCCGATGCCGCCCCCGTTGGTGTGGCCGTGGATGCGGATCTTCACGTCGTCGTTCTCCTGCATCAGTTCCAACAGGCTGGTGAGTTCATACTTTGATTTAACCAGCATGATGGCGGCATCGTCGTGGAAGAAAACGTTGTACATCACGTTGATGTCGCCTTTCCGGTAGCGGTCGATGTATTGATCAAGCACGATCGTATCACGATTCAGGAAGACACTTCCAGCAGCAAGCGTCGTATCGTTAAAGAGATGGTCCAGATCCAGGTCCAGCTCGGTGCGACGGAACCCAAACTTGTCAATTACGACAGAGTTACGACGTGGCTTCGATTTCTCCAGGTAGAGCGCTTCGGTTTTGAAAGCTTCCAGTTCACCGATTGGGGAGCCGTCTAAGGGGCTTACCACCATAGCCGAGGTCTCGACTGGCTTGCTGTTACGCGAGTTATAGACGTTCAACTTGAGGAAGTACGTTTTGCCTTCGGGTTTCGCCGGAGCAAGGGCCACAGGTTCAGATTGCTCTTCTTGCTCCTCGGCAGGTGTGGCGACCACTTCCTTTTCCTTCTCCGAAGCTTCGACTGGTGTGGGCTGAGTTTCGGATGCAGCTGGTGCCTTGGTGGCAGTGCTGGTGCCCTTTTTCGTGGTATTGGACGAGCCGGTCTTAGCAAGTGTAGAGCTGGTCACCGCATTGGGCGTATGCCCTTGCTGGTTTTCCGAAGAAGCCAAGAGCGGGGTAGTCGATTTTGAAGTAGGCTGAGTTTTACGCCCTGCCGTACGGCTATAATCAGGTTGCACATCGCGCACAACGAGTTTCTGGCCAACGTAGATCAAGCTCTCCGAAAGCTCGTTTCTGCTCTCTACATCTTTGATGCTCATCCGGTACCAACGGGCGATAGAGTAGATCGTTTCGTCTTTACTGACGGTGTGGTAGCGCTCGCCTTTGCCGGGCTTCGAGGCTTTGGGAGCAGCGGCTGGCGAAGCGGTTACCGCGGGCGTGCTGGCAGACGATTCGGCCAAAGCTACGGTTGCTTCCTGTTCCACTTCTTCGTGTACATCCGAGCAGTCGGTAAATTTCAGACTGTACCCTTTGCTGCCCATCAGCGGAGAATCCACCAGAAGGAAGAAGGTCTCGCCGCCCTTCAGAGGAACCGCCGAGCTAAAGGTGTGGTGCGATTCGGCATCTTCAAAAGGATGAAGGGCCTGGCACGAAAGTCCGGTGACGTTTTCGTGGATAGAGTTATTAAAGGCTACGTTACCGCGCACAGGACGCACTGATCCATTTTGCAAGGCATCGAAGAAGGCCACAGCATCGTCGGTCTGATACAACAGAAAGTCGTAGTCTTCGTCGCCTTGTTGAGGCTCCAGGCGGAAAATCAAATTCGCCCCGGCCGCTTCTTTTGGAACGGTGATGCGGTACCAGATGGAATTATGTTCCTGCTCCAGAATTTCGTGTACGGCGGCCACTTCCTGGAAGTAACCGGGTCCGGTAGGATGATCGGTAGTGGTGTACAGTTGATCCCACGTCAATTCAATAGCGTGCGCTGCATCGCTCGTACTGATTTTTTCCTCTTCTTTCGCGAGGTGAGAGCAACTGGTCCACAATCCAATACATACCAAGAGGTATCCGGCCGTGAATGCAGGGTGCCTCCTGTTCTTTCTCCAGAGTGGTAAGATGAGCGTTGTAAAACGGCGCATGTCAAGATAAATAAGATTAAACAAGCTCAGCTAATTCGCTGATTGTGAGTTCTCTGAGTTGTAAATATCATCAATAGAATAGTGCGCTCCGAAAATGCCGTTGGGCGGCCGGAAATTAAAATGTGAGTTTACAAGGTCGATTGTAGGCCTTTAAAATAAAACCGCTTATTACCTCCCCCTTCTTGCAGCGTAGTGGTCATTGTTTCCGTGCTGTATCCACCGAACGCACGAAGCATTCCTAGGGAAATCTAGGCGGTCGGCAAGGAAAAAAAAAGCTACGCGAAAATCCCCTACGGTCCGACGAAACTAGGTTTTTGTTAGGTGAGGCCAGCGTGTGGCACAAAAACAGTTGCTCGTCGGGCAGTAGCCAGCACCTGCGAAACGGCGACACGTGGTGCATCGTCGAGGGACATGCACGAGGCGCTATCGTGCATAAAGTGCAAAGAAAGTGTGCGTCTTGGACGTAAATATTTCATCGGGTAGAAATGCGTAATTTCTTGCGAGCCTCTTTTGGAAACCAGACGAACTCCTTGAGGTAGAACGTATTGTAGACGTTACTTTTGCAGGTGCAACTCCCCCTGAGAGGAGGGGTATCTGACTTCTTCTGCAGACTCTAAAATAAAAGCGAGTCGAGCCAAGGCGGGGGAAGGGAAACACCGTAACACGATGGCGCGGGACGTACTGCATTCGTAGCAACTTGGGACTCATCTCCCTTAGGGAAAGTTTAGGCCGAGGGAAAGCAATCGCTGTGGAGATTTGCCTGATCGAAGACGATCCGGGAGTGAGAAGCCCGTAACGCGTTGTTTTTGCCCCCAACGAAATGTAAGGCTGATTCTTTCGTGCGGGGAAGAAAAATGAAAAGAACGTATTTCAGAGTTGGTGAGCTTGTAGGGCATTATTCCTGTGGTGGGGAAGCACTAAACTGTATTTCTGTCGGCATACAGTTGGATCACAGGGTGTTCATCCGTAAATAGATTTTATTTTTCGAGCAACAAATAAATTTTCTCTCTGCCCTCGGCAGAATGCATCCCGAGTACGAAGGTTCATTGTTACATATAATTCAGCTATATTTCCGCGAAAATTCGGCAGGTAGGCCGGACAATAACCTGAAGCCTGGGCGTAGGGCTCTTTGCTTCGTGTCAGGAACGAAAAAATAGGTATGCAAGAATTGATACTGCAACCGACGGTCAAATCTCCCCGTGTGCACTTTGATCCTGTGACGGGAAAACTTGAAATTTCAGGAAAATCGATTCCTGAGAATTCCTATAACCTCTACAGACCGTTGATTGAGTGGGTAGAAGACTATGTTGCGCAACCCGCTGCCCGTACAGAGCTCATCTTTAAGCTGACGTATTTCAACTCCAGCTCAGCCGAGTATATTCTGGAATTGATGAAGAAGCTGGAAAGCCTCCACCTGAAAGGGAGCCCCGTAGAAGTGCGTTGGTTCTACGACGAGGAAGACGAAGACATGGAGCAGATTGGCGAAGATTTTAAAGCCATTTTGCGGCTTCCGATCCACATGGTTGTGAGCGAAGAAGATCGCTGACAGCTCATTTTTTATGCGTCAGGCAATACTTTTTTCCCGGCAGCGCTTTGATCATTCCCTGAAACTCCAGATTCAGAAGTAAAGAAGCCAGGCGCCCCGCCGCTAATTGTGTAGCAAACCCCAACTCGTCGATCTGCTGAGCCCCCTGTTGCCGAAGCACCTGCAAAACACTCAACTCCTCTGCCGAGAACAACGACTCGTCCAGGTGCAGTTGCGTCGTGGTGGCGCGAGCGGGCGCGTCCAAATCCCAGTTCAGTAGCTTTTCCAGGTCTTCGATGTTCGTATAAATAGCCGCCTTCAACTGGCGGATCAGGCGGTTGCAGCCTTCAGAATAGGGGTTACCCAGATTGCCCGGAACAGCCAACACCTCGCGGTCGTACTGATGCGCCATGTCCGCGGTGATGAGGGCTCCCCCCTTGGCGGCGGCCTCGACCACAACCAGAGCGTCGCATAAACCGGCGATGATCCGGTTGCGTGCCGGAAACTGAGGGGCGTCGGGCTTGGTGCCGAACGGGTTTTCGGTCAGCAAACCTCCGTGTGTGCGCATCTGCTGGGCGGTCGCCTTGTGGGCCGCGGGGTAGACCAAGTCGAGTCCGTTGGCCATTACCCCAATGGTAGGCAACTGGTGCTGCACTGCGGCGCGATGGGCCGTAATGTCGATACCGTAAGCCAGACCGCTGACCACCAGACATTCGTGCGGCACCAGGTCGCGGACAATCTGTTCGGTAACGCTTCGTCCGTAGTCGGTCGCCTGGCGCGTGCCCACAATGCCGACGATGCGGGCGTGGTTGAGCGAGGCGGTGCCCTGGTAATACAGTAGGGGAGGGCTATCGGGCAGGTGCTTGAGCCGCGAAGGGTAGGCCTCGTCCGTAAACCAAAGCAGTTGCACGTCGTGTTTTTCGACCAGCGCCAGTTCGCGTTCGGCCTTAACGAGCAGATCCGCTTGCTGAATGTTGTCGGCAATGAATTTTCCGATACCCGGAATCCTGAGCAGTTTGCCCCGGGGCGTGGTAAAAACCGCCTTGGCCGAGCCGCAGTACCCAATCAACTGGCGTGTGAGCACACTACCGACTTTGGGCACAAACGACAGCGCCAACCGATAGAGAATCTCGTCGGCGTCTTTCATGCGTCGGGCAGCGATTCTTTCATCTCCAGTAGAAACGAGCGGACTTTTTCCAGGCGGCGTTTCATGGTGGTACGTTCGGCAGCTACCTGATTTTGCTTACGCAACTCATCCCGGGCACCCTGGAGTTTGTACCCGCGTTCCTTCACCAGGTGATAGATGCGCTGAATTTGGTCTACATCTTTCTGAGTATAAATCCGATTCCCCTTGCGGTTTTTCTTGGGTTGGATAGACGGAAATTCAGTTTCCCAGAAACGAATCAGTGAGGCATTCACCCCCAGCATCTGCGCCAGCTCTCCGATCGTGTAGTACCTTTTTTCAATCTCGTCCATAAGCTTCTCTAAATTGGTAATACAAAGGTAACAATTGCGCTTGGCTGACGTCAGCCCGGCACGAGCACACCGACAAAACAAAACAGGCTCCGTATGTCGGGAGCCTGCCTGGAATGAGTTACTATAGTGGTAAGTGATTTAGTCGAACGATTGGTTTTGATTGGACGACACTTCCAGCATGTCCTGAAACTCGCTGGGCGACAAGTCACTGTAAAAGAAGTTGATCGGGTTAATGCGCGTGCCGTTTTTGATCACCTCATAGTGCAGGTGCGGGCCTGTAGACTTGCCGGTGCTGCCGATGTAGCCGATCACGTCCCCACGTTTAATGTGCTGGCCTTCTTTCGCTACGATCTTGCTCATGTGTCCGTAGAGTGACTGGTAGCCGAAGCCGTGGTCGATAATGACACACTCGCCGTAGCCGCCGTTGCGCCGTGCTTTGATGATCTTCCCGTCGCCCGTCGCGTAGATTTTAGTGCCGGTCGGTGCCGCAAAGTCCAGCCCCTTGTGCATCTTGATCGTTTTATAAACCGGATCGACGCGCTTGCCAAAGCCAGAGCCCACACGCATGTTGTCTTTCAACGGGCGAATGGCCGGGATGGCCGCCAGCATTTCGTTTTTGTTCTTAATCAGTTCAACCAGCTCGTCGTACGACTTGGTCTGGATGTACATCTCTTTCTTTAACTGATCGAGCCGGGCCGTCGTGCTGATGATCAGATCTTCACGGCTCAGGCCTTTTTCCATCAACTCCCGGTAGCGTTCCGCACCACCGACCCCTGCGCTGCGCACCGATGCCGGAATGGGTTCGGCTTCGAAGATCGTGCGGTAAATGTTATCGTCACGGCTCTGCAACGAAGTCAGCATGTCTTCTGTCTGGTGCATCCGTTCGTCCAGCACTTCGTAATAGAATTTCAGTTCCTGGTTCTCCTTGCGCAGCGCGGCCTCAGTAGGCGAACCAAAGATTTTTCCGTAGAAAAACGCGATTACTCCACCCGTCACCGCTGCCAGCATCAGAAACGCTAATCCATTGATCAGGATGTCTGAAGTCGAAGTGCGTACCTGTTCGTACTTGCAGGTGTGGGTGTCGTAGTAGTATTTAATTTTTGCCATGAGCTAACCCAGGTGCAGAGATTGTCCTAATTTTGTTGATCGACGAAGTGAAAACGGATGCTTAAAGTCTTCAGCACTAGTATTGTACTCTCGCAAGGTAGGAAAATTTTCCCTTCGCTATTTTGACTTGTAGTATAATCGGTAAAGTTCAAAAAACTTCGTTGCCTCAGTGGCTAACTCCTTCATTATGAAGAAGAAAGGCCATTTGATCAAAAGCTATAAAAAATTGTACAGATCGGCTGTTCGGTGTTGTCTGATTTGAATAATAAATGGAACCTATCGCCTTTGGGGCGCTCCCGCCGATCAACTGAATTTTCACACTTATGTCCATGAAAGCCAAAGAGATACGCCAGACTTTCCTTGAATTTTTCAAAAGCAAGGGGCACCAGATTGTTCCCTCCGCACCGCTGGTCGTGAAGAACGATCCGACGCTGATGTTCACCAACGCGGGGATGAACCAGTTTAAAGACTATTTTTTAGGTAATAAACCGGCTCGTAATAAAAGGGTTGCGGACACACAGAAATGTTTGCGCGTCTCGGGCAAGCACAACGATCTGGAAGAAGTAGGGCACGATACGTACCACCACACCATGTTCGAGATGCTGGGCAACTGGTCGTTCGGCGACTACTTTAAGAAAGAGGCCCTGCAGTGGTCGTGGGAGTTGTTGACAGAAGTCTACAAGCTACCGGCCGACCGCCTCTATGCTTCTGTGTTCGAGGGAGATGCAGCCGATGGCTTACCTGCCGACGAAGAGGCGCTGGCCCTCTGGCGGGAGATGTTGCCCGACGACCACATTCTGTACGGAAACAAGAAAGACAACTTCTGGGAAATGGGCGATACGGGACCCTGCGGTCCGTGTTCGGAAATCCACATCGACCTGCGGAGCGACGAAGAGCGCGCCAAGGTGCCGGGACGCGAGTTGGTCAACCGCGACAACCCGCTGGTCGTGGAGATTTGGAACAACGTTTTCATCCAATTCAACCGGATGGCCGACGGGTCGCTGGTGCCCCTCCCCGAAAAGCACGTGGATACCGGTATGGGCTTCGAGCGACTTTGCATGGCGATTCAGGGCAAGACGTCGAACTACGATACCGACGTGTTCCAGCCCATGATTCAGTTCATCGCCCGCGAAGCCGGTACCACCTACGGAGCCGATCCAAAGAAAGACATCGCGATGCGCGTGTTGGCGGACCACATCCGCGCAATTTCGTTCAGCATTGCCGATGGGCAACTGCCTTCCAACCAGCGGGCGGGGTACGTCATCCGGCGTATCTTGCGACGGGCGGTGCGTTACGCCTACACCTTCTTAGGATTCAAAGAGCCTTTTCTCTATCGCCTGGTGCCTCTGTTGGCCGATCAGTTTGCGGATGTGTTCCCTGAACTCAAAGCCCAACAGGACTTTGTAGCACGGGTAATTCAGGAAGAGGAATCGGCGTTTCTGCGTACGCTGGAGACCGGACTGCGTCGCCTCGACGCGCTAACCAACGAAAATACCAGCGGGGTGATCGACGGGGCTACCGTATTCGAACTGTACGACACGTTCGGTTTTCCGGTCGACCTGACGGCACTGATTGCACGGGAGCGGGGCATGCGGGTGGACGAAGCCGGATTCCAACAGGAAATGGGCAAGCAAAAGGAACGTTCGCGCAGTGCAGCGGCCGTAGACCGGGGCGACTGGGTCGAGCTGACCACCGACGAAGAGAGTGAGTTCATCGGCTACGACCATCTGGAAAGCCGCGCGCACTTGGTGAAATACCGCGCGGTAGACAGCAAGGGCAAAAAGCGTTACCAATTGGTGCTGGACAAAACGCCGTTCTACGCCGAAAGCGGTGGGCAGGTCGGCGACACCGGTTATCTGGAAACGAACGAGGAGAAGATTCCCGTCCTGAATACCGTCAGGGAAAACGACCTGATCATTCACGAAACCGAGCAGTTGCCTTCGGACCTCACGGCCGAGCTGCATGCCGTGGTGGATACGCCGCAACGGAAACTAACGGAAAATAACCACTCGGCAACGCACCTGCTCCACGCCGCGCTGCGCCAGGTACTCGGATCGCACGTGCAACAGAAAGGATCGTTGGTAACGAAAGACTACCTGCGGTTTGATTTCTCGCATTTCAGCAAGGTGACAGAAGAAGAACTGGCTCAGATTGAGCAGATCGTGAACCGGAAAATCCGCGAAAATATTCCGATCGACGAGCGGCGCAACGTACCCATCGAGGATGCCAAAGGCATGGGCGCGATGGCCCTGTTCGGAGAAAAATATGGCGACTACGTACGCGTCATTACCTTCGATCCGGCGTATTCTGTCGAGCTGTGCGGTGGAACCCACGTGCCGTCTACGGGGCAGATCGGTTTCTTCAAGATCATCTCCGAGAGTTCGGTGGCAGCGGGCGTGCGCCGCATCGAAGCGTATACCGCCGACCGTGCCGAGCAATACATCAACGAGCAGCTGGCGCAATTGGAAGAGATCAAAGCGCTGTTGAAAAATCCGCGCGATCTACCCAAAGCCTTGCAAGGCCTGATCGACGAGCGCAATGCCGCCCAGAAGCAGATCGAGTTGTTGCAGTTGCAGGAAGCGCAGCAAGTAAAACAGGATCTGCTGAGCAAAGTGCGCCGGATCAACGACATGGCCTTTATTGCCGAGAAAGTGCACCTGCCCAACGCCGATGCGGCCAAGCAGATCGCATTCGAGTTGCGCAGTCAGGTCGACAACCTGTTTTTGGTGCTGGCTGCCGAAGTGCAGGAGAAACCCATGATTACCGTCATGATCTCCGACGAACTGGTGAAGGAGAAAGGCTACAACGCTGGTCAGATTGTGCGCGACCTCGCGAAAGACATCAAAGGCGGCGGCGGCGGTCAGCCCTTTTACGCTACGGCGGGTGGCAAAGACGTCAGTGGACTCGACCATGTGCTGGTGCGGGCCGCCGAGATGATTTAATGAAATTGAGTTCATTGCTTAATCAAAAGCCGTTCTCGGAAGAGGACGGCTTTTTTGGTGTTGCCGTGGGGAGTAACGTATCGGAAGTGCTTGCGTACGCGAAGGAAGAAAGAATCTTGGTACTATGTCGATGGTAGCACAACAAAACGTTCGGAAACCGTGGCCCTGGTACGGATGGCTGGGAGGAGCGCTGATGGGGATTTTCTGGTACTGCAGCTGGGCGCTGGAAGGATTGCGGACGCAGTGGGCCTTTTTCCCGTTGTGGCTCGGCTACTGCCTGACCATCGATGCCCTGACGGTCTGGCGGCAAGGCGATTCGCTGCTGACCCGCCATCCTCGGGCCTACGTCGGCTTGTTTCTGGTGTCGCTGCCGTCGTGGTGGCTGTTTGAACTGCTCAACGAACGTGCCCATTACTGGTATTACGACGGACGCGAACACTTCTCCGATCTGGCCTATTTTGGACTGGCGTCGTTGTGCTTCTCCACGGTGGTGCCGGCCATCTTCGGCACGGCCGAGTTCGTCGGCACCGTTCGACTGCCCCGGTGGGGGATTCGCGTCGGGCAGAAACGCTCCACACAGGTACTGTTCTTCGTTGGCGGCTGGCTGATGTTGGTAACACTCCTGGTCTGGCCGAAATACGGTGCCGCGTTGATCTGGATGTCCCTGTATTTCATCCTCGATCCTCTGAATGCATGGCTGGGCAACCGATCCCTGTTGCACCAGACCGGAAAAGGAAACTGGCGGCCGGTGTGGGCGCTCTGGATCAGCGGCCTGATCTGTGGCTTCTTCTGGGAAATGTGGAACTTCTATAGTTACCCTAAATGGAAATACACCATTCCCTTCGTGGATTTCTGGCCTGTGTTCGAGATGCCTTTGCTAGGTTACCTGGGGTATCTGCCTTTTTCGCTCGAGCTGTTCGCGTTGTATCACCTGCTCGTCGGTTGGCTGGCCCCGTCGCTGCGGAACTACGTGCAACTGGAAAGCCCTGCGCCGGTGCCTTATACGGTTGCTTCACGATAGCGCGGCCCGGCGTTCGTACAACGCGATTTCCAACAGTTGGCGCAGCGCTCCGTGGTCGATGTCGTCAGGCGTCGCAAGCTTGATGTGCCGGAATTTCTTTCCCTCGCCGCCCAACAGGCCTGTGGGGTCGTCCAGACAGCCGCCGTGGTTGAAGCCCAGGTTGATGTGATGCCGATGCACGGCGATGTAACAGAAATGTTCCGACATTTTTTTTGGGCCGATGCCGAAGCCGGTGATGCGCTGGCGGGGCCAGGGGACTTCTACAACGTCGGGATAGACCTCCTGGATCAGTGTGCGCAACTCAAACGCGAGGTCCTGCACGGGGGGAGTCGCATCAATAAGGATTTCGTGAAACTGACCATAAGTTTCGATGGTACGCATGGCAACAAAGTTTGGTGAAAGAGCGAGCTGGAAAATCGGCTTTACAGCCGGTGCCGATCGTTGACGCTTCGAGGTTAGCACTTTCTGGCAGCTTTGTCGACTTTGAAGGGATAGGCGGTTCTGTCGTAGGGCAGATGGTCGGCATCTAGCGGCTGCTCTGCCCGCATACCTTGCGTGAACCCCGCCTCCATGCGTTATTCTTCCTTCAGGGCTTGTAGCGTTTTGCGTTTCCGCTCTTTGTCGAAGATGGCCATCGCCAGCCGAATTTTGGCGTAGTCGAATCGTTCCTGGAGGTGCTCGTGGATCGGCTTCATGCCCTTGTCGGTGCCTACGTCGAAGCAGGCGCGGGTGATCTCGGTAAACTCGGTGCTCGTCAGGAAGCGCCGCAGGTCTACGCCGTGGTCGTGGGTGTAGAGCCACGCCAGGTGCGAGTAGATCGTGGTCGGGTTGAGGTTGCGCTCGCGGGCGATCTGCTCCGGCTTCATCCCCCGGTTGTACGCTTCCAGCGTTGCGAACTGGGAGGCATGCTTGATGTTGGTGCCCTTGTGTCCTTCCTGTTGCAGGAACGCCAGAATCTCGTTGATAAACACTTCGCCGTACGACTCGTACTTTTTGGCGGCTACGCCACTGACGCCCATCATCTCGACGCGGTTGGTCGGGCGTTTCTGCGCCATGTCCGAAAGCGTATTGTCGCTGAACACCTGGTAGGGGGGAATGCCCCGCTGATCGGCCAGTTGCTTTCGCACGCGCCGCAGCCGCTCGAACAGGTCGTCGCGCAGCACTTCGGTTTTGGTCTTGACGCGGGTCGCTTCTTTGACCGCCTCTTTCGACATCGGGCGGTACAGGTCCAGATCCCGGCGCCCGAACAGTACGTCTTCGCCGGCCGGTAACAGTTTCAGGGCATAATTCTGATCGTAGGCGATGTCGACTAGCCCCATGTGGATGACCTGTTGTACGTACTCGCGCCAGTCGTTCCACGAAAGGTCGCGTCCTGCCCCGAAGGTTTTGATCTGGTCCCACCCGTGTTGCCGCACCACAGCCGAACGGCGGCCGAGCAGAATGTCGACCAGTGCCGTCATCGTGGCTTCCTGATTGGTGCGGACCACCGCCGAAAGTACTTTCTGAGCCAGTACCGTGCCGTCGAACGGTTCGCGCGGATTCTGACAGACGTCGCAGTTGTTGCAATCGTCGGGCAGGGTTTCACTGAAATAGTTGAGCAGGATACGCCGCCGACAGACGTTCGCTTCGGCAAATTGCTGCATCCGGTCCAGCTTGACCAGCCGCAGGTCCAGGTAGTGGTTGTTGGCTGCGTTTTTCCCGAACACGTCGCGCCAGGTCATCACGTCCGAAAAGCTATAGAACAGTAAGGTTTCGGACGGCAGGCCGTCGCGCCCCGCCCGGCCGATTTCCTGATAATAACTTTCTACGTTTTGGGGCAGGTTGTAGTGAATCACGAACCGCACGTTCGATTTGTCGATGCCCATGCCGAAGGCAATGGTGGCGCAGATGATCTGAATGTCGTCCCGCAAAAACGCATCCTGTACTTCCGAACGCATCTTGTCCGACAGGCTGGCGTGGTAGAAATTGGCGCGGAATCCGTCGCCTACCAGTTTCGCAGCCAGCTGCTCGGTCGATTTGCGGCTGATGCAGTAGATAATGCCCGATTGGTTGGGCCGCGACTTCAGGAAGTTCTTGATCATGCCGTAGCGGTTGCGTCCCGGCAATACGGTCAGGCTCAGGTTTTCGCGGTTGAAAGAGGCCACAAATTGTTCCGGTTCCTGCAACCGAAGTCCCTCCACAATGTCTTTGCGCGTCAGCAGGTCGGCGGTGGCGGTCAGCGCAATGACCGGCGTCTCCGGGAAGTTAGCTTTCAGCGCGGAAAGCTGCTGGTACTCCGGCCGGAAATCGTGTCCCCAACTGGAGATGCAGTGTGCTTCGTCGACGGCAAACAGGCTGATCGGATGCCGCTGAAGAAACGCCATGAACCCCGGCGAGAGCAGCTTTTCGGGCGAGACGTACAGCAGCTTCAGTTCGCCTTTGACCACGCGCTCTTCCACATCGCGCTGCTGCCCGTAACTCTGCGAAGAGTTCAGAAACGCTGCCGCAATGCCGTTGCCCTTCAAGCCTTCGACCTGATCGCGCATGAGCGCAATGAGGGGAGAAATGACCACGGCAAAGCCGGGTTGCACCAGGGCCGGAACCTGGTAACAAATGGACTTCCCGCCGCCCGTGGGCATCAGCACCGTCACGTCCTTTTTGGCAAGCAAGGCCGAAATAATTTCTTTCTGGAGCGGACGAAACGAGGTGTAACCAAAGTATTGAGAAAGAACGCTTTCGGGCGTAGGCATAGGGTAATCGGTCAGGTAAAGCGGCAACAGATAATTAAGCGTTACGGGTTCAGGCGGTTTCCCGGGTCAGCGCACGAATCAGGTTCGTATGCTGCGGGTACTGCTCCAACAAGGCAGCGCGCTCAGCAAGTTCAAAATCAGCAAAATCGAATCCGGGCGATACCGTACAACCCAGCAGCGCATAGCGCCCCGGCGGCTCCACGCGAGCGGCAAACCAGTGGCCGTGCGGGATGACAAGCTGAAACTGCTCGCCTGCCATAGGCTTGGGTCCCAGTTTTTCCGTGCGAATATCGCCCGCCGGGCTGATGACGTAGAGCGTCAGGGGATCGCCGGCGTAGAAGTGCCAGATTTCGTCGGAGAGGATGCGGTGAAAGGCTGAAAACGTCCGGTTGTCCAGCAGGTAATAGATGGCCGTGCCGAACGTACGGCGGGCGCCGTAGCGGGCGGGCAGGGCATCGGCCGCGACCGACTCATCGGCGCGGTACAGTTCACGATACCAGCCGCCTTCCGGATGGGCTTGCAGGCCCAGTTGTTCGATCCAGGATTCCATTCGGTGAAGTTACCCTGAAAATCCCGGAACCGGCGGGCGAACACAAAAAAGCCCACCGTAGGGTGGGCTCGCAATGTCTGGTCCGCTGGATGCGCAGCTTAATAGGGATTCAGGTCGAAGGTAATGGGCACTTCCAGGCGCGAAGCCACGGCTTGATCGTCTTTCTGGGCGGGGGTCCATTGTCCCGACGTAGACAAAACTGCTTTGGTGGCTTCGTCTTGCAAGAGCTTGACCACCTCCTCGTCAGGATACATCGATCCACCGGCCAGGGGTGCGTTGGCCTGGTAACCGGTCTTGTTGAAGTTACTCTCTGCCACTGCTACGTTGTTGATCTTGCCTTGGGTATCGACGTCGAACTCGACGAATACGGTGCCTTCTACGCCCTCGTCCCGGGCCTCTTCAGGGTAAGTCAGGTTCTGTTTGACCAATGTGTAGAATTCGTCGTAGCCTCCTGTGGGGGCAGCTTTCTCGTCTACCTCGGCGACTACCGCGTTGCGGCGGGCGGCCCGCTCCTCTCGCCATCCGGAAATCATTTCCCGTACGCGGCTGCGCTCGTTTTCGTCTTCGATGCCCTCGACTTCAAACGTATAATAATCGTCCGGGTACGTCGCCTTATCCACGGTCGAGTCCTGATTGGTCCAGTAATGCGCCTGTGGATACCGATCCCGAACCACTGCCATTTCGCGGTCGAAGTCTTCCTGAGTGGCGGGCATGGCCAGGGTGGTATCTTCCGGCAAGGTCGACTCTGCCGCCATGGTCGAATCGACGGTCGATTCGCTGGCGTTTCGAGGATTGCTTTCGCAGGCGGCCAACATCAGCGTGGTCACCATTCCGGCGCTTACTACTTTTATGATATGTGGATAGTTCATGGTTATAGTCTTCTCGTGATAAAATGCACGGGCAAAACGCTTTTGTGCATGACGTTTTCCACCTATATACGATTCTGAGCGGCGCAGGTTGAGTGGGGCAAGTGGCAAGTACCGACGAAGCGGGAGGGAAGCAAGGGCATAAAAAAAACCGTACGGTCAGGAACGACCATACGGTTTTATGAGGATTGCCCGAAGGCTAGTGTTTTGACGAAGAGAAAGCCAGCAATTGAAGCAAGAAATGAACCTACACCCGCTCCCGATCGACCTTCACTTCTTTCACCTCTTTCTTTGTGTTTTTCGAGTACGTCGCGCAGGTTCTCACGCCGCAAGAGCTCAATCCTACCACAAAGACGGCCAGCATTAGAAGTTTACCTTTCATAGTATTCTGATTTTTTGTTCTTCAAATATAAATCAAATAATGTTTTTTGCTTCTGAAACTCAGGGCGAAAGCTTTCTGAAAGGTGTCGTAGGTCGGTGGAAAATCGACCTGCTCACCATTTTCGTTTCGTTGCGCCCTGAAAAAATCCAAGAACTTACACCCCTTTATCGTACGAAATGTCAAATCGTCATCAGGCTACAGCCGCGTAAATCGCTTTGGTCCATCCGGCCCAGCACGCGGAAAGAATTTTTATGTACGTAAGTACCAATATCGGCCGATTCAATAAACGCACAACTGTCGACATTGGCCAGGTCAATGATGTTGATGCCGCCGGTACGGCGATTCGGCGAGAGGTCGAACGGATCGCGTTCGTCGCGCAGCAACACGCGCATCCAGGCGGGCGTTTCGTAGAGGCCGTCCTGCCGTGCGTAGGCCTGCGACAATAATTCCGTCATCCCGTACTCCGAGTGAACCGAAGGCAGCCGAAAGCGTTCACACAGGCGGGCATGGACCTCTTCGCGGAGCAGTTCCCGGCGGCGCCCTTTCATCCCACCGGTCTCCATCACCAGAACGTCCGAAAGGTCGGTTTCGTATTCGTCGGCCAGATCAAGCAGCGCGAACGTCACGCCAATCAGCAGCACCCGGCGATGACCCCCTTGTAGGCGGCGAAGCGTGCGGATAAGTTCCTCGGTCTGATGCAGATAGAACCCGGAGTCGGGGTGGCCCGTCTGGCGAATGAAGTGGTCGACCATCCAAACCAGCGAGGCGTTTTGCCGCTCCAGGTACGAGGGCAACAGCGCCAGAACTACGTACTGGTCGAGCGGCCCGTAAAAACGCTGGAAAATGGTTTCGGCCACGGTACGGTAAAAGGCGGTGTCGGCCACAAAATGGCGGCTGCGGATCTGACCCGTGGTTCCGCTGCTCTCAAACACCACTTCCGGCGGCACAGAGGTGCTGACCACGCGGTGGTGCTTGAAAAATTCGATGGGCAAAAACGGAATCTGGTGCAGGTGTACTACCTGATCGGAATGGCAGCGCAGGTGACCGAGGTAGCGGCGGTACACCTCGTTGTGGGTAGCCTGGAAGCGAAAAAGCGCCAGCGCAGCCTCCTCGAAGGCGTTGGGCGTGAGGTGCGGTAATGCCCTTTTGAAATTTTTAATGAAATTTGTTGACTCCATGAAAGCACAAAAGTACTTTCTTTAACGTTGTATAGACGAGCAAGCGCCCACTCGCATGAAGAATACTGACCTCCTGATCGTTGCCCTGATTTTAGCTCTGGCCGGCTGTTATCCCAAGCCGGATTTTCCCGATACGCCCGAAATTGCCTTCAAAGACCTGTACATTAAATACAGCGGCCCGAATGCGGACGACACACTGTCGTTTGTGGTTTCGTTTAAAGACGGAAATGGCGATTTGGGGATTTCTGATACCGAAACGGGCCCGCCCTACAACCGGTACAATCCGGACAGCACGATCAATCCTTACTATTATAATATCTACGTGGACCTGTTCGTGAAGCGGGGTGGCGAATACGAAGCGGTTCCGTTCGCGTTTCCTCTGCACGGTCGGTTCCCGCGCATCAACGAAAGCGGCGAGAACACCCCACTTGAGGGAATCATCAGGTATAAATACAAGACCAGCTTCTTTCCGTTGGACCCTGGGGATACCATTCAGGCGGAGATCACCATTCGAGACCGTGAGTTGCACCTGAGCAACACCGTGCGGGGACCGGAAAACGGTTACGTTATCCCCGAGGACGAGTAGAAAATCGGCCGTCTATAAAAGTAAAAAGCCCCTGCGTGTGCGAAACAGGCAGGGGCTTTTTGCGTCCAGACGTTACCAGTGGAACGTCACTTGCTGGACCACATCGGGGTGCAGCGAGAGCGCTACCGGACAGGTACGCGCCGTGCGCTCTAACTTTTGCCGCTGTTCGTCCGAAAGAGCAAGGGGCGGAAAGTTAAATTCCAGGTCGATCTGTTGAATGCGCCGGGGGCTGGCTGCCATCTGTTTTACCGTGCGCCAGGTGGTGCCCGCCAGGTCGATATTTTCCCGCTGGGCCACGATGCCCATCATCGTCATCATGCAACTCCCCAGGGCCGTGGCCACCAGGTCGGTCGGCGAAAACGCCTCTCCGCGACCGTTGTTGTCAAGAGGAGCGTCCGTAACAAGTTGATTCCCTGACGGGTCGTGCTGGGCCTGGGTGCGAAGCTGCCCCGCATAAGTAGAAGACATTTTAGGCATAGAGGTAAAAACTTAAACGTACTCCGAAAGTTATCGCATTTGTGGCAAAACCCAGGGGCAGGCGCATGGAAGGGAGCAGCTACCCCGCTGGTTTTTAGGGCTTAGGAGGGTGATGTAACAAATTTGAATGCTTTCGAAACAAAGTTGAACGAGGCGTGAAGAAATGCCCCTTATGTTTGCTCGTACCTGAGGCGAGTACCAGTTTTTTAAGAAGCGACTAAGGGTAAACCGGCAGATGCTCGTCTACTCCATAGGCGCGGCATGGCGCTTCTGACCGCAAAGAAAAACGCTGTCGTCTGGCTGAGTAAACAACATAAAACAGAACCTGTGCAACTACTTTTTTCAAAGAGCTACGCAGTAAGAACCCTTGACATAAAAAAAAATTATAGTTTTGCGCAAAGGTTTGATCAGTTGTGGTGCGCGGGTTGCCAACGCCCCCTTTGAAGCAAACCTGACAACCTACAGGGAATGCATTGTATTCAGACCTACAATCACTAATTAATACATAGAGTTCTACCTATCCATTTCTATTTATGCATTCAACACTTACTTTACCACCAGACGTCTACCGACCCCAGGATGCGAGCGGGGCATGGTGGCGTTACGTTGCGTTCAGCGCAATGCTATTGATCGGTCTTATCGGTTGGAGCCCGGCCGGCTGGGCCCAGCAGATGACCGTCACGGGTCAGGTGACCGAAGACGGATTCGGCATTCCCGGCGTCAACATTTCCATCAAAGGCACCTCCACCGGAACCGTCTCCGATGCCCAGGGAAACTATTCCCTCAGCGTCCCTTCCGGCAATGTAACCCTGGTGTTTAGCTTCATCGGGTACACCACGCAGGAAGTCCCCCTGAACGGCCGGGCCACCCTCGACGTCAACATGGCCGCCGACGTGAAGCAGCTCAGCGAAATCGTGGTCGTCGGGTACGGCACCCAAAAGAAACAAGACGTGACCGGTGCAGTCGAGCAGGTTTCCTCCAAAGATTTTAATGGGGGGATCAACACCAATCCGCTGCAATCCATCCAAGGAAAAGTAGCGGGCCTGAATATCACGCAACCAAGTGGCGACCCAACTACGCAACCCACCGTACGGTTGCGCGGCTATACGTCGCTGGGCGGCGGCAGCGATCCGCTTTATGTCGTAGATGGTATCATTGGCGTGCCGATCAATAGCGTTTCGCCTTCAGACATCGCCAGCATTGATGTCTTGAAAGATGCCTCGGCTGCGGCCATTTATGGTTCTCGCGCCGCCAATGGCGTTATCATCGTGACTACCAAACGGGGAAAAGAGGGAACCGCTTCAGTTTCTTTCGACAACTATGTCGCCGTCGAGACCATTTCCAGACGCCTCGACCTGCTGGACGCCGGAAGCTACCGTGATCAGGTAAGTCGTATTCTGCCACCGGATGAGGCCGCTGATGCGTTTGCCGATCTTCGTAAATTTCCGCTTGATGCCAGCGGTAACGGATACAGCACCGACTGGATCGATCAGATTACGCGTACCGCTTACACCAACAACCATGATTTGGCGGTGATGGGGGGTAACGAAAACTTCAGCTACCGCGGCTCACTGAACTACATCAACCGGGGTGGGATTATTAAAAACACAGGCTTTGACCGCCTGACGGGGCGTATCAACCTCGATCAGCGTGCTTTGAAAGACAAGTTGCGCGTGCAATACAACCTTTCCGTTTCGAACAGCAACTCCAAGCTGGTCAACAACGACGTAATCGGTCGCGCCATCCTGTACCTACCTACGCTTCCTATCTTAAATCCTCTGGCCACTAGCGAAACCACTAATCCCTATTATGAGATAGCGGGCGACTTTGACCTGTTTAACCCCGTAGCAATGCAGGAAAACTACCTGCGCGACGAGGTATTTCGGGTCTTGATTGGCGGTGTGAATCTTAATTATGAGATCTTTAACGGACTCTCGGTCGGCGTAAACGGAGCCTATCGCAACGAAAGCCGTGTCCGGAGCGAAGCATACGACCAGGATATCAAAGCATACTTGGGCAAATCCGGCGGCGACAACACCCCCAATCAGTCGGACTTTGCGGCATCGCGTCGATTGGAGCAGGTAAATAACTACCTGTTGGAAGTCACGGCGCAATACCAGAAAGCCTTCGGGGCCAGCAACAGCCTCAACTTATTAGCAGGGTATTCTTACCAGAATAACGTGAACGACGGCTTTCAGGCAGGCAACTTTGGTTACATCGAAGGCCTGTATAGCATTTTCGGATACAACAACTTAGGGCAGGGGCGGGGCTCTTACTACAGCGGCCGTGGCGACTATACTGACTCGTACAAAAATGACTTTAAGTTGATTTCGTTCTTCGGTCGGGCCAACCTCAGCTTGTTAGACCGCTTCAACGTTACGGCTACCTTGCGTCGCGATGGAAGCTCGAAGTTTGGTGCGAACGAAAAGTGGGGGCTATTTCCGTCACTGGCAGGAGGATGGGTGCTTTCAAACGAAAGTTTCCTGCAAAACAGCTCCTGGCTTAACTTCCTGAAACTACGCGTAGGCTGGGGCCAAACCGGTAACTCGGAAGGAATTCGGGCATATCAGTCCCTGCTCTTGTATGGTCCTAGCGGTACGTATTACGACGGTAACCTGGGTGCTTTTGTACCGGGCTACGGTGTGATACAGAATACCAACCCGAATTTGAAGTGGGAAATTCTGGAGCAAACCAACGTAGGGGTAGACTTTACGTTGTTCCGGGGGTTGACTGGTACGGTCGAAGTGTACAGCAAGTTGACGAAAGACATGCTGTTTAACTACAACGTACCTGCTGATGGCACCAAATACTTTGTGAACTCGATCCTGGCCAACGTTGGGAAGATGCGCAACCGCGGGATCGAACTTTCTTTGGGAGGCGATGCCATCAAAGGAACAAACTTTACCTGGAATACCCGGGTAGTGGGCACAGCGCTACAAAACGAAATCGTTTCTTTGAAAGGTGGCGATTTTGATGTGGGGGTAATTCGTTACAACGCTTTCGGAGGGCGTGGGCTTTCAGAAGTATATGCTTCCCAGCTGCGGGAAGGCCATCCGTTCGGCGAGTTTTACATCCCTCACTTTGTAGGGTTTAATGAAGCGGGAGAAGTATTGCTGGAAGCTGAAGAAGCGGGTGCCGCACCGGTGACCGACCGCACTAAAGCGAAGTTGTACGAAGCGGGCAAGGCTATTCCTACGTACACAGCCTCCTGGATTAATACCCTGCAATACAAAAACTTCGATCTGACGTTCCAGTTGCGGGGCGTATTCGGCAATAAAATCCTGAACAACCTTCGCTCGAACCTGACTATTCCGGGCAGTATTTTGCAGTCTAATATGTTGCGCGAAGTGACCGATTATCCGACCAACTACAGCATCAACCAGTTATCGGATTTGTGGCTGGAAAATGGAGCTTTTGTTCGCCTGGACAACTGGCAACTTGGGTATAATGTGCCGATTACCGAAGGGAAGACGTTTACCAACGCCCGCGTGTATGTAGGTGGTAACAACCTGTTCATCATCACGAAATACACCGGAATCGACCCTGAACTTCAGGTGCGGGGTGATCTGGAAAATACCACCAGCCAGCGTCCGAATAGCATCGGGATCGACGACCGAAACATCTACCCAAAAACGCGCAGTTTCCAGTTGGGCCTTAACCTCACATTCTAGACAGCCAGGAGCCATCTTGGTAGCTTTTAACGACCTATAGATTCAATAACATGAACAGATACATTAAACTATTTTCTCTAGCGGGTTGTGCACTGGGCTTTGTCGCCTTTCATGCATGTACCAACTTGGAGGAAGAAGTATATGACCAGATTCCTCAGGGGGAGTTTGGAAAAAACCAGGAGCAACTCGATGCGTTGGTCGGACCTCTTTTCGGGAGTTTAGCGGACTACTTCGGCCATTATGCGGCCCTCAACACCGCTACAGACGAACAGGTCATTCCTACGCGCGGTGGAGACTGGAAAGACGGTGACCAATGGAAGCGTGTGCAGCAGCATGACTGGAATGCACAACTGGACGATAACCTGTTTAATGGGTTGTGGACGTTCTGCTATAACAACATCACTTCCATCAATCAGCAATTGGATAATGAGTTGATTACGAGCGAACTCACCAAAGCACAGCTAAGGGCGCTCCGTGCTTTTTATCACTACGTGGCGATGGATAACTTCGGGAACGTCATCATTGCTGATGGGCAGAGTTCGGATACTCCTGAGCAAAGCTCGCGGGCTGAAGTCTATAACTTCATAGAGCAGGAGTTGCTGACCGTGTTGCCGAACCTCCCTACCGACGTCGTTGCTTCCTACGGCCGTACCAACAAGTATGTGGCGCACATGATTCTGGCGAAGCTTTACTTAAATGCGGAAGTCTATACGGGAACGGCCCAGTGGGAAAAAGCCAAAGCGCAATGTGACAGCATCATCAATTCCAATGCCTATGGTCTGTCAGGAGACTTCTTTTCCAACTTTGCTGTACGCAACCAGGATTCGCCGGAAATCATTCTGGCAGCTCCTATGGATGCTTCAGCACGGGGCGGAATGAACATCCAGATGCGTACGCTACACTACCAGAGCCAGTTGACCTACAACTTGCCACAGGCTCCTTGGAATGGCTACTGCACTTTGGCCGAGTTCTACAATTCTTTCGAAGAAGGAGATACACGGAAGCAAATGTGGTTAGTAGGACAGCAGTATACTGCCACCGGCGACTCCATTTATGACGAAGGAGTACCACTGGCCTTTACCGTCACTATTCCCGACTTTACCATGTCGGCCGGCCCAACGGCTCGTATTGCAGGCGCACGCAGTGTGAAGTACCAGATCCAGGCCAATCCTCCGGGGACAGACCAAAGCAACGACTTTGTCATTTTCCGCTTGGCCGATGTGTACATGATGCGGGGTGAAGCTAAATTCCGGTTAGGCGATATGGCAGGTGCCATGGAAGACATCAACTACGTGCGCGAACGCCGTGGTGTGGAAGGATTCTCTACGCTGACCGCCGACGACATTCTGGCGGAGCGTGGTCGTGAGTTTGCGTGGGAATACCACCGTCGTCAGGACCTGATCCGCTTCGGACGGTTCACCGACGCATGGGAGTTCAAACCCGCTTCGACGGAAGCTCGCGAACTGTATCCTATTCCTCAAAGTCAGATTAACCTGAACCCGAAGCTGAAGCAGAATCCGGGCTACTAATTTTCTTTGCTGGTAGAATTGGAAAAGGCAAACTCTTGACGGGGTTTGCCTTTTCCTTACCTTTCGTTGCTTAAATGCTGAACTGCGCTCCCTGGTTCCACCGTTGAGGGGAGTGGACTTGCCCTGATCCGCTATGATGCAGAGACTTTCTCTCCTGCTGTGTGTGTTGATGCTTCTCGGTGCCTGCCAGACCAATGACCGGGATGCGGCGCGCCCCCCGCAGGGCCCTACGTTGTTCGAAGCTCTTTCGCCCGCCCATACGCAGGTCTCGTTTGCCAACCGGGTGACCAACCAGAAAGAGTTCAACATTTTCAACTACCGCAACTTTTACAACGGTGGTGGCGTAGCCATCGGCGACGTGAACGGCGACAGCCTGCCCGACCTGTTCCTGATCTCTAATCTGCAAGACAACAAACTGTACCTGAACCAGGGAGACCTGCGGTTTCGGGACGTGACCGATGCGGCGGGTGTGGCGGGGAAACGCGCGTGGAGTACGGGCGCCACACTGGCCGATGTGAACGGCGACGGTTGGCTGGATCTGTACGTGTGCAATGCCGGCAACGGCGACGACCGTACCAATGAATTGTACATCAACCAGGGTCTTTCGGCCGAGGGCGTCCCGACGTTTACGGAGCAAGCGGCGGCCTACGGACTGGCGGATAACGGTTATTCGACTCACGCCGCCTTTTTCGACTACGACCGTGACGGCGACCTCGACCTCTATCTCCTGAACAACAGTTTCATTCCGGTGGGCCGGCTGGGCTACGAAAACGTGCGCGAACGACGCGATCCGCTCGGGGGTGATAAACTGTTCCGCAACGATGGCGGTCATTTTACGGACGTCAGCGAAGACGCGGGGATCTACGGCAGCCTGATCGGCTTTGGGCTGGGCATCACCATCGGCGATGTGAACAACGACAACTGGCTCGACATCTACATTTCGAACGATTTTTACGAACGCGACTACCTCTACATCAACCAGCAGGACGGGACTTTCTCGGATGAGTCGAAGACGTGGATGGGCCACGAAAGCCTTTCGTCGATGGGGGCGGACATGGCCGACCTGAATAACGATGGACATCAGGATATTTTTGTGACCGACATGCTGCCGGGCGACGACAAGCGCCTGAAAACTACTTCTACGTTCGAGAGTTACGACCTGCAACAGCTGAAACTCGCGCGCGATTTCCACTACCAGTACATGCAGAACATGCTGCACCTGAACAACGGCAACAACACGTTCAGCGAAGTAGCCCGACTGTCGGGGGTGGCGGCGACCGACTGGAGTTGGGGCGCGCTGCTGTTCGACATGGATAACGACGGGCTGAAAGATATTTTTGTCGCCAACGGTGTGGCCCGAGATGTGACCGATCAGGACTTCGTGAATTTCCTGGCCAACGAAGACAACATGCGGCAGATGGCCGCCGGCAAACGCTTCGATTACCGCGAGTTTCTGGACATGGTGCCTGCCTCGCCCATTCCCAACTACGCCTTCCACAACGAAGGCGGGCTGCAGTTTCGCAACCGGGCGCAGGAGTGGGGCCTGGGGCAACCCGGTTTCTCGAACGGCGCAGCTTACGGTGACCTGGACGGCGACGGCGACCTCGATCTGGTGGTCAACAACATCGATACGCTGGCGTCCATATACCGGAACACGGCTTCCGACCGGCTCCAGCAGCATTACCTGCGTGTGGGGCTAAAGGGCTACGACCGCAACCGAAACGGCATCGGGACCAAAGTCTACGTCCACCAGCCTCAGCGGACACTTTATTTGCAACAAATGCCGAACCGGGGGTTCCAGTCGTCTGTGGACCTGACGCTCGTGTTTGGCCTGGGCAACGAGGCGCGCATTGATTCGGTGACGGTGATCTGGCCCGACGACCGGCAGCAGGTGCTGCACGACATCACCGCCGATCGTACGCTGTGGCTCGACCATGCACAGGCCGATCGGTCATGGCAGCCCATGCCGCCGACCACAACGCCGCTCTTCACCGACGCCACGCGCCAGGTGCACCTCGATTACACCCACCAGGAAAGCAGTTTTGTGGACTACAACCGCGATCCGCTACTCAAACAACGGTTCTCAACGCAGGGGCCGGCCCTGGCAGTGGGCGACATCGACGGCGATGGCCTCGACGACGTGTTTCTGGGCGGCGCGGCTGGCCAGAGCAGCCAGCTTTTTCTGCAACAGGCCAACGGCACGTTCCGGAACGTGACGCCCCCGCTGTTTGCTGAAGCAAAAGCCTCGGAAGACGTGGATGCGCTCTTTTTCGATGCGGACGAAGACGGTGACCAGGACCTGTACGTGGTGACGGGCAGTAACGAGTTTGCTCCCAACGCCCCCGAACTGATCGACCGGCTGTACCTGAACGACGGGCACGGTCGGTTTACGCTCGATACCGAGCTGCCGAATCTGGCGTTCAGCGGCTCGTGTGTCGCCGCGGCCGATTTTGATCGCGACGGGGACATGGATCTGTTTGTCGGCGGGCGCCTGGTGCCGGGGCAATACGGACAAGATCCACCCAGCTACCTCTACATCAACAACGGACACGGCAGTTTTAAGAACTACACCAAGCGCTACCTGCCTGCCAACGAACTGGGCATGATCACCGATGCCTGTTGGGCCGACGTGGACGGTGACGACTATCCAGAGCTGGTCGTGGTCGGTGACTGGATGCCCGTCACGATCTATCAAAACGTTCGGGGTAAATCGCTGGAACCTCGCGAAGTGGCAGGCTCGGCAGGCTGGTGGAACGCCCTGGAACCGGCCGACCTGGACGGCGACGGCGACCTCGATTTTGTGCTGGGCAATCTGGGCCGCAACTCGCACCTGCGGGCCAGCGCGCAGCAACCGGCCGAGCTGTACGTGCACGATTTCGACGGGAATGGCGTAGTGGAACAACTCATCACCACCTACAAAGAAGACGGCAATGCTTATCCGATGATTCTGAAACACGATCTGCAAAAGCAGATGCCCAATACCAAAAAGAATTTTGTGAAGTACGCCGACTACGCCGGCAAGCGGTTGGAAGATATTTTTACCCCAGAGGAGTTGGCCGGAGCTTTACAGAAACAGGTGGTGAATCCTAACACGTGCCTTCTGCGCAACGACGGCGGTCAGTTTACCCTGGAGCCGCTGCCGGTAGAGGCACAGGTGTCGCCGGTCTGTGGCATTCAGGTAGACGACTTCGACGGCGACGGCCAATCGGACATTCTACTGGCCGGTAACTTTTTCGACGTGTTGCCCGAAATCGGTCGGTACGACGCTTCTTATGGCCTGGTGCTGTGTGGGAAAAAGGACGGAAGCTACCAGCCGCTTCGCCCGCAGGAGTCCGGCTTCTTTACCCGGGGGCAGGTACGCCACGTGCAGCCCGCCCGCGGCCGGGGCGAGGAGCGGTGGTTGATTCTGGCTAAAAACGACGCGGCGGCGCAGGTGATGCGGTATGCGCCCGCGCACGAAACGATTCAGACAAGAAAGTGATGAAACAAGCAATAGTGGGAATGGTGTGCCTCGCGACGGGCTTGCTCTGGTCATGCCAGCCTTCGGAAACGACGGAACAGGCGCCGGAGCATCCGCTGTTCGAGGCGCTGGATTCGGCGCAGACGGGCGTGACGTTCGTCAACCACCTGGAGTACCAGGAAGACCTCAACATCCTCGACTACCTCTACTTCTACAACGGGGCGGGCGTAGCGGTCGGCGACGTCAACGGCGACGGGAAAAACGACCTTTATTTTGTCTCGAACCGCCAGAAAAATAAGCTCTACCTGAATCGATCCACGCCCGGACCAGGCAACCTGCGGTTTGAAGACGCCACGGAAGCGGCGGGTGTCGGGGGCTATTCCGACTGGCAGACCGGTGTAACGATGGCCGACGTCAACGGCGACGGCTGGCTCGACATCTACCTCTGTGCGGTCGCTAACTTCCGCGGGCTGGAAGGTGCCAACGAACTCTACATCAACGACGGTCCCGACGAAACGGGGCAGGTCACCTTTACCGAACGCTCCGCGGAGTATGGCGTCGACTTCAGTGGGTTTGCCACGCAGGCCGCCTTTTTCGATTATGACCACGACGGTGACCTTGACCTGTACCTGCTGAACCACGCCGTGCATACCTCGCGGAGCTACGACCGCGTCAGCACCCGCGCGCTGGTACATCAGGAGTCGGGGGATCGACTCTATAAAAATCAGTTGCAGGAGACTGGCCGGGCAGGCTTTGTCGACGTGAGCGAACAGGCGGGGATCTACCAGGCGGCGATGGGCTACGGCCTGGGGGTGTCGGTGGCCGACCTGAACAACGACGGCTGGGACGACATTTACGTCTCGAACGATTTTCACGAGGACGATTACTATTACGTCAACAACGGCGACGGCACCTTTACCGAACGTGCGCGAGACCACTTCCGGCACCTGAGCCGCTACTCGATGGGCAACGACGTGGGCGACCTCAACGGCGACGGGTATCAGGATGTACTGACGCTCGACATGTACCCGGAAGACGAAGTCGTGGAGAAATCGTCGTTGGGCGAAGACCCGTTCGACATCTACCGCTACAAACTCGACTACGGGTATTTTTACCAGTACAGCCGCAACTGCCTGCAACTCAACATGGGTGGAGAGAAATTCGCCGACGTCGGGGCGATGGCGGGCATGGCCGCGACCGACTGGAGCTGGAGTACGCTGCTGGCCGACTACGACCTCGACGGACGCAAAGACATTTTCGTGTCGAACGGCATCGTCCACCGCCCCAACAATCTGGAATACGTCAAATTCGCGTCCGGCGACTCGCTGCGCTATGCGATGGAAACCTCGACCAGTCTGGACCAACGGGCCATCGCCATGATGCCCGAAGGCAAAACCCACAACTACCTGTTTCAGGGCACCGACTCTCTGCGCTTTCACGACCGGTCGGTCGCATGGGGCCTGGGCGAGCCGAACATTTCGAACGGCGCGGCCTACGCCGACCTGGATGGTGACGGTGACCTCGACCTGATCATCAATAACATCAACGAACCTGCGCACGTCTACGAAAACCAGACGAACACGCTGGGGCAACCGCACTACCTCCGGGTGCAACTGAAAGGGACGGCAGGTAATACGTACGGTGTGGGGGCAAAGGTGATCCTGAAATCCGGCGGAAAATTGCAATTGCAGCAACTCATGCCGACGCGGGGTTTTCTGTCGGCGGTGGAGCCGACGCTGACGTTCGGGCTGGGCACGCAAACCAAGATCGACACGCTCCTGGTATGTTGGGAAGACCAGCGGACGCAGTTGCTGACCGACGTGCCCATCGATACCACGTTGATCCTGCACCAAACTTCTGCCGACGGCGGACGCGAACGCTATCAAGCCTTTTTCCCGAAGCCGCAGCCGCTTTTCGAGGACGTGACGCCCGCCATACCGGTGGATTACGTGCACCACGAGAATCAGTTTTTCGACTTCTACCGCGAGAGCCTGATTCCCTTCCACGTCTCGACCGAAGGGCCGCGTCTGGCCGTGGGCGACGTGAACGGCGACAGCCTCGACGATTTCTTTGTCGGCGGTGCCAAGTGGCAGGCCGGACAACTTTTTGTCCAAACGCCACAGGGCGGTTTCAATCCGCTGGCGCAACCGGCCTTTCGGACGGATTCTACTTACGAGGACGTGGGCGCGGCCTTTTTCGATGCCGATGGCGACGGGGATCTGGACCTGTATGTGGTCAGTGGCGGCAACGAATTTTACGACCAGATGCCCGAGCAGTACGACCGCCTCTACCTGAACGACGGGCAGGGCCACCTGACCCGCGCAACGGACCACCTGCCGCCCATGCCCGACAATACCGGATGCGTTCGCCCCTTCGATGTGGACGGTGACGGTGACCTCGATCTGTTTGTGGGCGGGCGCGTTGTCTCGTATCACTACGGCGCGAGCCCCCGCTCATACCTGCTCGTGAACGACGGAACGGGCCATTTTTCCGATCGGACCGAAGCATTGGCGCCCGACCTGCAACGCGCCGGGCTGGTGTCGGATGCGGTCTGGGTCGATTATGACCGGGACGGCGATGGCGATCTGATCCTGGCGGGTGACTGGATGCCCATCCGCGTATTTCGTAACGAAGCGGGGAAACTGACTGAGGCCACCGAAGCCGGATTATCGGGAACGGAAGGTTTGTGGGCCAGCCTGACGGCGGCTGATTTCGACGGCGACGGCGACCTAGACCTCATGGCCGGAAACTTGGGCCTGAACACGAAGCTGCGCAAAACCGAAGGCACCACGCTGAAGATGTACGTGAAGGACCTGGACGGCAACGAAACGCTCGACCAGATCCTGACTTACAACGTGGGCGACCGCTGGTACACCGTGGCAACGAAAGATGAACTGGGCAAACAACTGCCGGGCATCATCAACAAGCGTTTCACCAGCTACAAAGACTTCGCTGGAAAAACGGTGGACGAGATCTTCACCGCAGACGAACTGAATGGCGCGGACGTGCTGGAAGTCAATGAGTTCCGGTCGCTCTACCTGGAAAATACCGGCACCGGTTCGTTTATCACCCGGCCGCTGCCGGAGATGGCACAGGTTTCCAAAATCTACGCCCTCCATCCCGAAGACGCTGACGGCGACGGCAACCTGGACGTTTTGCTGGGCGGGAACTACCACGGCGTCAGTGTCTATCAAGGGCGATACGACGGCAGTTACGGCCTGATGCTGAAAGGCGACGGAAAAGGGCATTTTACATCTGTCCTGCCTACCGACTGCGGCTTCCTATTGGAAGGCGAAGTCCGCGACATTCAGTCGATCCGCACTACACAGGGCTCGCTCCTGCTCATCGCCCGCAACGGCCTGCCGTTACAGCTGTTCCGTCCGATGCAACAGGAACCCAGCAAGGCGATGGCGCACGCGGGGCGTTAACATGATAGTGTAGTGGTTATGCTTATCCGTATCGATGGAGTTGGCCGCAGTGGCGGGACACTTCGGTGCTACAGATTAGCGCTAAGAGTTAACAAATCATAAAGCAACGTAATAGCACGAAATGCCGAATACCTGCCGCCTGAAAAATATGGGTAACTTGCTCACCACCATGAACGTACCTCACTGCCTCGTTACACTTGCGCTGGTGGTCGTAAGCACGATCGCCGTACATGCGCAAGCGCCTTCGGTTGCCATCATCCCCCAACCTGTCAGCCTGGAAAAGGGGCAGGGCACATTTCCACTCGTCAGTGCTACCTCCATCGTGGTGCCGAGCGGCCAACCTGACGTGCAGAAAATCGGCACGTACCTGTCGGACGAAATTCAACCGGCGACGGGTTATCAACTCAAGGTGACGGAGACGCTAAGTCCATCGGCGATTGTCCTGACGCTCAACGCTCAACCGGACGCGGCGCTGGGTGAGGAAGGCTACCGGCTGGAAGCCACCGCGCAACAAATTACCATCGCGGCCAACCAACCCGCCGGGCTGTTCTACGGTGTGCAGTCGCTGTTGCAACTCCTGCCGAAAGAGATCGAGAGCGACACGAAAGCCGAGGGGGTGGAGTGGGCCATTCCGGCCGTGACCATCACCGACGCACCGCGCTTCGGCTGGCGGGGCATCATGCTCGACGTGAGCCGTCACTTCTACACGCAAGAGGAGGTCAAAGCCTTCATCGACCACATCGCCCGCTACAAATTCAACCGGTTCCACTGGCACCTGACCGACGACCAGGGCTGGCGCGTGGAAATCAAAAGCTTGCCGAAACTGACCTCGGTGGGGGCATGGCGCGTGCCGCGTGTCGGACGGTGGGGAAACCACGCACCTCCGGCAAAAGGCGAAAAGGCTACGGACGGCGGCTTCTACACGCAGGACGACATCCGCGAAGTGGTGCAGTATGCCAAAGACCGCTACATCGAAATCCTGCCCGAAATCGACGTGCCCGGCCACAGCATGGCGGCCATCGCGGCCTACCCGGAACTGGCCTGCACCGAAGACCCCAACGCGATGGTGAACCCCGGCAGCAAGTTTTCGACGTGGCACGGCAACGGAAAATTTACGATGCACATCGACAACACACTGGACCCGTCGGAAGAGGATACCTATACGTTTATGGACAAGGTGATGACCGAAGTGGCGCAACTGTTCCCCTTCGAGTACATCCACATGGGCGGCGACGAGTGCTACAAGGGCTACTGGGAAAAAGACGCCAGCTGTCAGGCGCTGATGAAGCAAAAGGGCATGAAAAGCGCCGAAGAACTCCAGAGTTACTTCTCGAAACGCGTGCACGACATCATCACCAGCAAGGGCAAAAAAACCATCGGGTGGGACGAGATTCTGGAAGGCGGCTTGCCCAAAGGCGCGGCGGTGATGAGCTGGCGTGGCATGAAGGGCGGCATTGAGGCGGCGCATTTGGGCGCTCCTGTCGTGATGAGTCCGTCGCCAATGGCCTACCTCGACCTCTACCAGGGCGATCCATCTGTCGAGCCGCCGACGTACAGCATGGCCCGGCTGAAGGACAGCTACGCGTGGGACCCAGTGCCCGAGGGCGTCAAATCCAGCCTGATTCTGGGGTCGCAGGGCAACGTCTGGACCGAACAACTGGCCGCCCCTTCGCAGTTACAATACATGATGTACCCGCGCGCGTTTGCCATTGCCGAGATCGGCTGGACGGCGAAAAACCAAAAGAGTTGGGAAGGATTCGTGCCGCGCGTGGAGCAGCACATGGCCCGTTTCGACGAGGCAGGAATAAACTACGCGCGGAGTATCTACGACGCCATCATCCAGGTGAAAAAGAATCCGGCTGGCAATCTGGTCGTCACACTATCGACCGAAGTGCCCGGCGTGGATCTTTACTACACACTCGACAACTCGCTGCCCAACCAATACTACAATCCCTACAAAGAACCCATCGTCGTTCCGAAGGGCGTCGACCTGTTCCGCGTCATTTCCTACCGCAACGGCGAAGTAGCCGGGAAGATGATCTCCCTCACAGCCGAAGAACTGGCCAAACGCGTCAAAAAGTAAAACGGACGAAAGCGGGTGCTCAGGATTCGCTGGCGAACGCCTGCGTGACCAGTTCGGTATGAAGGTCCTCGTTAACGGTTGCGTATAAGGCAAGGCTGGCTAGTCGCTCCCCCCGTCCAAAGTACCCAACGTATGTGCGACTAAAGTTACCACGAAGTGTTGTAACAGACAAAAGCCAGATTTGACTTATGCGTTGTTGGTTGCCGTACACGTCATACCCAGATTTTCCAGATGTCAATGAATGGAAGAAGAATTGTCATCAAGGAAATAACTAATGATAGATAAGATATACGTCTTGGTTCATTACGAATAAGCGCAATGATTGATAAAATAAGTGCAATAATTCCGAATAGAGAATATTCTATAAAGGGTAGCAAATTCAGCGAATAAAGAGCCTGGGTTTTTCCGTCAGCTGTGCTGTATTGAATACCAAGTTGATAATGTTTAAAAAGGACGACAACTAGTCCAATTAAACTAATCAAAATCGAAATATATCGTATTCTCGTCATCCAAGTATGGCAACCAACGTAGTATGGCAACCAACGTATGGGTAACACACATGTGTGTTATATTTTATGTGTGTTATTTCCATCTTGGGGCTCGTCGTCCAGTAGGTTAGGAATCCGTCGCAGTTGACTTGTGGCCACGCGCGTATAGCGTTCCGTAGTTGTACTCGATTCGTGCCCCATTAAGGTTTGAATATAACGTAAATCTGCGCCATCTTCCAATAGATGCGTGGCAAAGGTATGACGAAGACAATGGGGGGTGACCCGCTTGCCAATGCACAAATTGGCACCGTATACCGCTACTATAAGCCACACCGCGACGGGGAAGTGACCGGGAAGATGCTCTCCCTCACAGCCGAAGAACTGACCAAGCGCGTGAAGAAGTAAAACGGATAATGGTGTTTAGGATTCGCTGCCGAGCAACCAGTTCGGCATGAAAGTCCTTTTTAACGGCAAACGCAGCCGCTGGCCGAGCTTGTTTGATGTTTTCTTCCAAGTATCAATTTCCGTGTTTCGCGAGACTACCACTCTGGCTCATTTTTTCTAGTCTAGTGGCTGCGTATTGTTGTGTGCGTATCTATTCTTTAAAATTATTCTTTCTGTCATTGTATTTGTATTTTCCAGACCCTAACTGTCCATTTTTACCAATATCGACGATCCAATAGTCTCCACCACTACTATACTTCCATTTTCCCTGTTCCAACGTCCTGTCGTCAAAAATTACTGTATATGCATTATCTGAGTTTAAATTCAACACGCATGTATCACAGTTCGGGTATTCTGTAAGATAATAGACACCAACATATTCCAGTTCGGCATTTCTTTGATTGATATATTGGATATAGCTAAACAGGGTTATAGGTATCAATGCAATGGTCAAATAAACAAATTCTCGAACCGTAGATTTTTTTTCTCTCATTAATCGAGCAACAATCCATGCTAGAGGAAGCAACAGAATTAAGTAGATAATCCAAAACATTAGTTCTCCTAGTGCCCACATTTTTTCTATTTTATGGCACACAACGACCGACGCGAACTGCTGGGTTGGGTTGTTGGCGCTTTACTTTCAACAATCAATTTCCATAATTGGAGCGACGAATGTTCAGGTTCATTGATGCCAGGCGAGTGGCTACGGCAGCGGCCGACCGCCCGATATGAGAAAAGGCCCGCCAATTATGAAGCCGTCATCCTAATCGCAGCCATCAAGTTCTTCGCTTAGTTTGTATACACGACCTAGTTTGCGCATACAAGGCCTGACTTAGAAAAAGCAGCAAACTATGGAAAACAACAAGACCCACTGAGTTAACCTTTACCATCTTGATTTTTGACCGTCCACATTGAGGCTGTGGGGCATTCTAATACCTTTTATATATCGCTATGAACTTTTTGCCTTTTTAGTATTTTGACAATTCTAGTATTGATGATTTCTGACAAATTCCAATTATACAGTTTAGGGTCGGTTGTGTTGTAAAACTCAACAATAACAGCATCAAGGTCTTTGTGATATTTTGCGAAACTCTGGTACCCCGGAACCCAACCGGCATGTTCGTACTCGTAAATGGAGGCATAGATTTCCTGCTCTCCCGGTTCAAATAACGATCCATCGTTCAATGCCCTCAGGAAAATACCAACGTCTTCTGCTGTGGCTAACATGCCATGTTCGTCTTCCTTCAAATCAAAGGGGTGGCCTACGTGATAACCACTCATGACTTCGTCTATATTTACCTCATTGAGTGACCCGAATGTATTGCGGAGGTGAAGTGGTGCTAAGATTTCTTCCCGAATGAATTGAAAGTTCTTATATCCTAGCTCGTCATCCATTATCTTATTAATTAACAGGTAATTCGTATTGCAATATTCATAGCCTTTGCCTGGTTCAAAATTGGCCGGTTTGTCCAGAATCAAGGCAAGGCTTTCTTCATAGGTCTTTGTGGGGGCTGACCAAAAGTTTGGAGCGTCCGTAAAATTGGGAATGCCACTTCTGTGCTGAATCATTAGCCTTAAGGAGATTTTGTCAGCGTTTTCAATTCTGCCCGCAAGCTCCGGTAAATAATCAGCGATTGACTTATCTAATGAAAGTCGTCCATCACTTACCAGTTTGGTAACTGCCACTGCGTCATAGAGTTTGCTGATGCTCGCGATCTTAAATAACGCATCAGGCTTTGCCACTACGTTGGATTCTCGATCGTGCCAGCCGGAAGAAAAATATTGAGGTGGTTGGTCACCTTGGTCGATATAGACAATCATGCCGTCAAAACCATGACCAATGGCTTCATCCAACTGTTCTTGAATTGTATCGGGTAGTGGAAGTATCCATGCTTTCACCAAAAGCCATGGCACGAAGTACAAGGAGATCGCTGTGCCTAGCAATAAAACTATTCTAAATATCTGTTTGGATTGTTTTTTCTTCATATCATCTTGTTGTCTTTCCCTCTTATTCTAATGGTTTACAACCTATGCATACCCCACCGCTGGGTTACTTCTTTATTGGGGCTTGTTGTCCGGTAGATTAGGACTCCGGCGCAGTTGACTCGTGGCCATGCGCGTATAGCTTTCTGTGGGCTTACTCAATTCGTGCCCCGCTACGTTTTGAAGATAGTGCAAATCTGCTCTCCCTTCCAACCAGTGTGTTGCAAAGGCAGGACGCAGGCTAGAGGTGACCCGCTTAGGGAGGCGCACTTGGGTAGCCACATGCCGTTGAAGGACGCCACATTGCGACGCAAGATGGCCGGGAGAATGATCTCACGGGCGAAGAACTGGCCAAACGGGTGAAGAAAGCTTATCCGAGCCTGGTGCCTTTCAGCAACCAGACCGTTTCGATGGACTGCTCTTTCAGGTGCACCATCTGTTTCCGCGCCTCATCCTGAAAGAAAGCCGCCAGGTCCTGTTCGTCGGAAAATTCTACCAGATGAATTTCGTAAGGTGTTTCGATCGTTTGTGCGATGATCTGGTCGGTTGTGGGGCGATAGCGGAGCAACAGCCGTCCGTTGTACTTGGCGATCAGAGGAATCGCCACTTCCTCAAACCGATTGAACGTGGCCTCCTGGCCATCCTTTATATAAATGAGCTGAGTTATGTAAATCATATGCGTACGGGTTCAAATTGCAACAAAATAAGGGCAGTCTTCTTCCCCCTTTTACCTGACTGGCGATTTTTATCATGGGGGCGCGTCTTCTTACAAGGCGGAGGAGTGATGAAGGATACCTGAAAAGTCCCGGTTCAAAAACCTCCGGAAGCCACTCTGAGCAGCGTGCTCAACTAGCATACCGGTTGAAAAAGTGCGCTACATCCTTTATGTCCTGTAAACCCAGAATCCAGCACACTTCCGAGAGGTCCGAAAAGTCCAGTCCACCGGCCGCCACGGCCTCGTTGAGGTAACGCCCCTCTTTCCCGTTATACTGATTCGCCGTATCGAGGGTGCGCTGCCATATCGTCACCAGGCGGCGATCGCTCATGTGTGTTTTCCATTGGGTGAACTCCGCCGACCGAAACCCCGGGGTGCCGTTGCCCACTACATTGCCATCGGGTATTTTCTGATAATCAGCGTTGGTCTTGACAAACTGCAGGCTTTCAGGAGAAGTCACCTCCTCGTTCCAGTCGCTGTGTTGCACCACATGGATCCGCTGCGAGGTAGGCAGGGTGGGTAAATCGGCCTGGATGGCTTTAAGAAGTGCCGCGGTAAAATCGGACTGGCCCGCTTCGGCAATCCAGACATCGCCTTTTTGGGCAAGCGTTGACTTGACCAGGGCTTTTACCGCGTCGACGGCCCCTGCGAAATTTTCATGCGCATCGGTCCAGTGGTCGCCAAAGGCAAGCTGAAATAACGCGTTGGGCGGGACGTACAATCCCTCCTGCGTGCCGTAAGTACCGGCAACGGCATGGTAGTTCAGGTTGGAAAAGGCGGGGTCAGACATCAGCGTAACGAACGCCGCTGCCGAATGCAGGTCGTCCACATCGGTTTTGCAGTCGAATTGCACCAGAAGCAAATCCCGTTTCGGGTTGAATTTTCCGGTCTTTAGCAATTTCTCAGTCGTGGCATCGGCGTTGAAGCAGAGGGTCAGCGCCACGAGGGCAAGGAAGAGGCGTAGGGTAGCGTGCATCGTTGGGGTGGTTTGAAGGTATCGTTAGGTTGAGATTCAGCGGGAATAGTCGCGATTTATGTTTCAGTAGCCAGGTCATGTCATGGGTGACGGCCGGAGTACGGAAACGTTTTTGGACAGTTGGGTTGGGGCGACGCCGTATTTTTTC
Organism: Catalinimonas alkaloidigena; assembly: GCF_900100765.1. Classification (NCBI taxonomy): domain Bacteria; kingdom Pseudomonadati; phylum Bacteroidota; class Cytophagia; order Cytophagales; family Catalimonadaceae; genus Catalinimonas; species Catalinimonas alkaloidigena. The sequence continues at coordinate 898,083 of NZ_FNFO01000002.1, forward strand.
TTGAAGGCAAACGAAAAGTGCGAGAGATCCTCAAAGCCCAGGTCCAGGTAAATGTCGGAAGGTTTCCCGCCTTCGTGGTCCAGGAGAAAATACGCCTCCTCCAGGCGACGTTGCACTAACCAGCGACTGGGCGTATCGGAGAAGATCTGCCGAAAATCGCGTTTGAACGCCGACAGACTGCGGCCCGTCAGGAACGCAAAGCGCTCTATGCTCACGTTGAATTTGTAATGCCGGTGCATAAAGGCTTCCAGGTCTACTTTGTGGGGTGGACCAAAATCGAAGAAAAGAGCGGCCAGTTTCGGATGAGTGCGCAGCAGAATCAGGAGCAGTTCTTCGCGTTTCACGTGGGCAAAGGCGTCGTCGATCTGCCCGCCCATCTGGTAGTAAGGCCGTAGGGAGCGAATAAAGGTGGGAATCAACTCACCAGGCTCCAACCGGACAAAAGGCCCGCTAACGTGAGCCGGCTCAGCGGTGACGGCGTGGCGTTCCTGATACGATTTCAGAAAAGGCGCATCGAAAATCACCACCACTTTCTCAAATTGTCCTTCGTCCTTTTGTTTGGTGTAACGAGCCAACTGGTTTTTGCGCACCAGACAGCATTCGCCGGGGCGTAGCGTGTGGTGCCGGTGGCCGTCGTAGCCGTGCAGGGTGCCTTTGAGCAGAAACAGAAACATGTGCTCCGCAACAAATTGCTCGGGCGAAATCTGCGGCCCCAGGTAACAGGACGTAATGCGATCAGCGTTGCTCACCATTCGTTAAAGATACGGGCTAATCTTTGAAAAATGATGCACTCATCGGGCGCCTGTTTCGGGACGCAAGAGGCCGTAGTGTACCAGACTTTGGGCCGTGGCCAGAAGGGCTTCTTCGTTCGGGCGGGGTTGCCAACCCAGCAGTTGCTTCGCCTTGGCATTGCTGGCGTTCCGGTAAATGCCCACCAGCGGCAAAATTGCCCGCGCCTGTGTGTTGAACAGCGCCGCCATCCGTAGTAGCCAGGTAGGAAGGGGCCGGGTGGAAGCCCGTTGCGTCACGTCCGGTAGTTTCCGGCGGAGGAACTGGCTGATTTCCAGCAGCGACATCGTGCCGCCGGCCAGCGCCAGAAAGCGTTCGCCGTTGGCGGCAGGGTGTGTCATGGCGCGGAGGTGCAGATCGGCCACGTCGCGCACGTCAACAACTCCCATGCGAATGTCCGGCAGGCGTTTCATGCTCCCGTCCAAAACTTTCTGGAGTAACCCGAAACCACTGGAAAGCTCCGGGCCCAGCGCCGGACCGAAAATACCCATCGGATTGATCACCGCTAGCTCCAGGTCGCCTCCTTCGTGGGCCATAAAGTCCCAGGCAGCCCGTTCTGCCAGCACCTTCGATTGGTTGTAAGCCGACAGCCCTTTCTCATGAGGATCGGTCCAGCTGGTTTCTGTGATCGGCGTGTTGTGATCCCGGTGGCTGTAGCCCACCGCACCAAAATTGGAAGTCATCACCACGCGTTTCACGCCTGCCTGCCGCGCCGCCCGCAACACCCGCAGCGTACCGTCCACGGCCGGGCGGATCATCTCGTCCTCGTGGCGGGGCAGTTCCAGAAAGATGGGGGAGGCCACGTGCAGCACGTACGTACAGTCCTGCAGAGCCGTGTTCCAATTGCGGTCGTGGGTCAGATCGGCCTCTGCAAACGAAAGGCGGTCAAACGAAGCGAGGCCGCCCTGGCGGAGCATGGCCAGGACTTTTTCTTTTTTCTCGAGCGACCGGACAGTGGTGCGAACCCGATAGCCGCGTTGCAGCAGTTGCAAAATGCAGTGACTCCCGACGAAGCCGGTGCCGCCGGTGACCAGAACAAGGGTGTCAGAAACAGAAGGTGTCATACGAAGTACAATGGATAGCGCAAAGGTCGCTCCTCGTACGGTAGGCTAGTTTGTTGAAACGTCCAATGTTACGTTGTTGAGACGTCCACGGCGAATCGCTACCGATAAGGTAAGGCAGCGAAGAAAAGAAAAGGCTGGTAACGGGTTACGCACGCTATGCTAACGTCGCGCTTTCGGGCAACGGCTGGCAGGCGGCGTGAGCGTAGACTCGTTCATCTACTTCCGGAAGAGGGCCCACGCGGCTACGACTCGTTCAGGACCTTGGCGCGAGGTTGGGGGAGGCGGGGACGGCTGGCGATAAACACGCCGAGGAGAATCAGCAGCCCCAGCCCGATTTTGGTCCAGGTCAGTTGGTCTTTGCCCAGCATCACGGCAAACCAGGCGGCCATGGGCGGTTGCAGGTAGATGTAAATGCCGGCTACCGACGCGCTGACGGTGCGCAGGGCCACGGCGTTGAACAGGTACGGCAGAATGGTCACGCCAATCACCACGAACACCACACTGCCCCACACTTCGGCCGGAAACTGGCTCCACTGAATCTGTTGCAACGGGACGATGCCGAAGGGCACTACCAAAAGCACACCGAACAGGAAGTTCCACTTCATGATCGTGAACGGATGGTAGCGTTGCGCGAGCGGACGCGTCAAAATCAGGTAACCGCCGTAGCTCACCGCACTAACCAGCACCAGCAGGTCGCCTTCGAGCGAGCCGGTCGTCTCAGCCGAGCGACTGTTGACCACCAGCAGCACCGTACCTCCGGCGGCCAGCAGCGTACCCAGCATCTTCCGGCGCGTCATCGGTTCGCCGATCAGGAAAGAAGACCCGACCAAGACCACAATGGGCGACAGGATGGTCAGCAGCGAGGCGTTGATGGGGGCCGTCAAACTCAGCCCTTTGAAAATCAGGAGCATGTTGCCCGCGATGCCCAGCAGTGCTCCGAGCAACATCTTCCCCAGGTCGCGCCGCGAACGGATGGGCTCGCGGACGGTGAACCGATGCAACAGCCAGAACACCAGCGCCGTCGGAACAACGCGGATGGAGATGAACGCAAACGGCGGTACCCATTCGGGCATGGCGATTTTGGCGATGCTGAAGTTGGCCGCGAACAACACGGACGTGAGAAAGAGCGCCAGGTGCGCCCGCACAAGTGGATTCACGGCGCAAAAGTAGAGAAAGAGTTAAGAGTTAAGATGGGTTTCCCCTGTTTGAGTGGATGAGGAGTTAAGCTACAGTAGTTGATAAATGTTGTGTCTGTAAAGCTTCATATTTTACTGGACTCAGATATC